>NZ_JAFEUX010000010.1:0-137265 GCF_016901055.1 Alteribacter salitolerans
TTTGTAATTTCGATTATGATGCATCAAAAGGTCCTCCTCTTGGTGTATTGGGTTCGCAACCTGCATCATAACGGAGGACCTTTTTTTGTGCAAGAGGCCACTTCACCTACTAACAGGAATGCTCCTGTGGCAGTGACGAGCATTTACATCTCGAATGAGCTTCGATTTGCTTCGAAGCAGATAGCTGCGAAGCGTAACCGGAAGAGGGAGAAGCATGGTGATTTCTCCAGGCTTGTCGGCACCGCCACGGAAAGATAAGGGCACGCAGGCTCATTATCTGTACTCTGAAGGAAATGAAAATAGCAACAATCTATGCGAAAACAGCTTAATTATTCCATCTCCTCTTCCGGTTCTCCTTCTCCGGTTAAAAAGATCGTAAAACGGATCCTGTCGTCTTCAAGATTGAATTCCTCTGCTTCCACAAGAACATCCTCCGATACCCCTTCCTGAAGCTGAATATAAATCATCGATTCATTAGGGTTTATATAGACAAAATCGGGAAGGTCAGCCATAGAGTCCATCATCCTGAAGACCTGAGCAGAAGGAAGTGATATAGAGCCGATTCGAAATGACGTCTCCTGAAGTATGATGTTTCCATCATCGGTTACTTCCGGTGCTAAATTCATCTCAACAGGGACCTGGCTGCCGAAAACACTGAATGAGGCACGGAAGTGAACCTCATCTTCCAGGTAAATGTCGTATTCACGGCCAGGGTCTTCTTTATCCAATTCCTGTTGAATCAGCCGGTTCAGGTTACCTTTATCGGCCTCAAGTACAAAGGATGGATATTGCGACTCCCAGTCCCCTCTTTCCACTTGAGTCCACTCAGGGTCGTCAATGGGCCCAAACAGTCGTAACAACATAAACATGATGAAAACCGTGATTAATGTTACAATAGTAAGCAAAGAGAAAAAGGCTGTTTTCCATTTGTTCTGATTCCATTTCACAACGAATCATTCTCCTCTCTTGTAATAAAGTAGCTGGATGTACGTATTTTTATCTATAATGGAAAAAGCCCTTCCCCGTTTATTTTAAAGCAACGCGCTTCGAAATGGGAACAATGTGATTGATTTACTATGATTTTTGACTTTCTTTTGATAAAGTTAAACAATGAACCTAAGCTATGGGGGTTACTTGATGATTATTCCATTTGTGTTATTTGCAGCGCTATATTTATTCACAATCAATTCTATGACTAATACATTATGTATTCAAAAAGAAATTTCAGAAGAAAAGCAGCCGAAAGTATTTCGGACAATTAATGTTCTGATTATGATTCTGCTTACTTCTTCCTTTGTTCGGATCTTCTTTACGTAAATACTGCGACTGAAAAAACGGAAAAATCTGACTCCTTCGGTTCACAGCCATGCGAGTCAGTTTTTTTGTTGTTCAGGTTATATTCATCTCCGTTTTCACTCCATTCTCCCGGAACCCCGTGCGCTCGCGGGAAACGAACCGCAAAAGCCAACTAAGCCTTTCGCCGCTATGGGCGAAAAGCCAAGTTTTTCTATCAAACTCAGAAAACGTGCTTTTTAATACCAGGATGCTCCGACGATAACGAGCAGGATGAAAAGTACGACGATTAACGCAAATCCCTGACCATGTCCTTTATGACTCATAAGCGTTACCCCCTTTCGCCTATGTTAAAAATATGGCACTAGTAAGCCCAGACCGCCCCAATGATAACCAGCAAAATAAACAATACGACTAGCAATGCAAATCCATTATCGTAAGAATGTGACATGGTATCCCTCCTTTTCATCGTTCATTACATACTATTTAAAAATGGTTTGTTTGTTTGGACGTTTGTCACGAGTTCTTTGATAATTTTCCCCCTCAAGTACAAAAGTGAAAGCGCCTTGGTCACGAGCGAAAAAGAAGAATTGGCTTCTCGCAATGATGACAAAAGCCTTAATTGCCATTATCCTTTAGTCACAAGCATTTGAGGGAGGCCACCAGATTGAAGCCGTTATGCAGGCTTCAGCTACGAGCTTCACCTTCCTGATAAACGGCGAGTTGCTTCGTATACGGAAGAAGCAGATGATAAATGACCTCGAGCTCGCTGGCGCTGCAGCGGGACTCGGAAAATCAAAAAAAAATTTATCACTTGTTAGGGATTACAATTTCAAACAACGAAAATAAGATTGTTAAATCCTTCTTCCTTATACAATCGTTTCAATTTACCCCCTGCTGTGCTATAGTATATGTGATAAAAACAGCTTGGTTTATAAGCACAGGGGAGATGGAGAGGTTGAAGAAGAAGTGGGTTTTGTTTGCCTCGTCAATGGTACTTGTTTTAGGTGCATGTACTAATGACGATGCAGGCGACGGAGAAGAAAACAGCCAGAATGGCAATGAGTCCAATGTTGAAGCTCAGGAGAGCGATGAACAAATCGTGGTTGAAACAAGTGCCGGTAATGTGACTGAGCAGGAACTCGTAGATAAATTAAAAGACATGTATGGAGATCAGGTTCTTCAGGAAATTGTACTCACAACAATTATGAACAATAAAGCCGAAGAACTAGGCGTTACAGAGGAAGAAGTGGATGATGAGATTGAATCCATTAAGGAACTGATGGGCGTCGAATCAGACGAAGAATTCTACAATGCAATGGAGATGCAAGGTGTTTCAGGTGAAGAGGAACTCCGTGAACGGGTCCAGCACCACATTGTTCTGCAAAAGCTTGCAGGAGATGAAGGAGAACCGGATGAGGATGCACTTCGTGAGGAGTATGAGCGTGGTGAGGAAGTAAAAGCCCGTCATATCCTTGTAGAAGACCAGGAAACTGCTGACGAGCTTTACGAGCGTCTTATAGATGGTGAAGACTTTTCAGAACTCGCAGAGACGTATTCAGAGGATCCAGGTTCCCGTGAAGATGGTGGTAACCTTGGTTTCTTCCGCCGTGGAACAATGACGCCTCCTTTCGAGGAAGCAGCTTTCAGTCTCGATACAGACGAAATCAGTGAGCCTGTCAGCTCTGATTTTGGCTTTCATATTATTCAAGTAACCGATCGCAATGAATTTGAAGATGACTTTGAAGAAGTTGAAGATCAGCTCAGAAATACGCTTAACCAGCGTATGATGCAGAGAATGGGTCAACTGCAGCAGGAAGTGATTGACGAAGTTGAAATTAATGTTATTGACAGCCGATTCGAAGGGTTGTTTGACCAGTAAATATATCCGGGAAGCACACTTATGTGCTTCCCGCTTTTTAGTTTGGTTACCCGGAAAAAAAATTGATATTCAGCTTCGTTAAACGGAATACGCTCCCTTTCCGCGGACTCACGCCAAGCCTCCTCAGGGCTTTGCCCCTGCGGGGTCTCGTCTGTCTCGCACTTCCGCAGGGAGTCTCGCATAGGCGTTCAAATCCGCACAACGTGAATCCTCTCATTGTATTATCATGATAGATTCCTTTTGCATAGAACACCATCCCTATTAATACCAGTGCAGTAAAAAAGATAGCAGAGGAAATGGGTCCCTGCTATCTTTAATCTTAGTAATCATGAAGGCCGCTTATCTATGCGCTTCTTTCCAAGATGTCATTGATTTCATTTTTATATAAGTCTGATTTTCCACCAAAGACTGCCTGTATGTTTTTATTGTATTTCATAACACCGGCAGCACCCAATGCTTTAAGCTGTGCCTCATCAATCTGCGCCGAATCGATTACAGTGACCCGTAAGCGTGTAAAACAGGCATCCACATGCTCGAGATTCTCTTTTCCTCCAAGAGCAGTGAGAATTTCCTTAGCTGTTTCACGGTACTGGTCTTTCTTTGCTGCAGGCTTACTTCCTGCTTCTTTTTTTTCATTGTAATCTTTCCTCGTATACAACTTCGCTTCCTGACCGGCCCTTCCCGGTGTTGCGAGATTCCACTTTTTAATGGCAAAGGAGAAAATAAAATAGTAAAGAACAAAGAAAGCTGCCCCCATCACAAGGTTCATCCACCAGTTCGGTGTACCAGGAAGTGCGTTAACTAAAATATAATCGATTAACCCCGAGCCTCCAGCCCAGCCAAGCTGAACATTCAATATATAGGCAACAGCAAAGCTGAACCCGGTTATGACAGCATGTATAACAAACAACAGAGGTGCTACAAATAAAAACGTAAATTCGATCGGTTCGGTTATTCCTGTAAGAAAAGCAGTACCTGCAGCTGCAATCAGCATACCTTTTACAACCGGACGGTTTTTTTTATCCGCCTGACGATACATTGCATATGCTGCCCCAAGCAGGCCAAACATAACAATAGGGTACTTACCAGCCATGAAGCGTCCAGCCGTTACTTCTTCTCCTGCTGCAATTTGAGCAAGGAAAATATACTGGTCACCAGAAACCATCTGTCCTGCAACTTGAGCTGTTCCCCCAAGCTGCGTCCACAAAAACGGTGCGTACCAAATGTGATGTAATCCTGTTGGAATAAGGACTCTCTCGAGGAAGCCGTAAAGTCCTATATAAGCAGGGTTTGTGGCATCTGTTGCGATTATATTCGCCACTGCATTAATCCCCGTTTGAATCGGAGGCCAGACAAGCATAACCAGGAACGCCAAAATAATGGACATAAACACCATTACAATCCCAACAGACCGGTCACCTGCAAAGAAACCGAGCACTTCAGGAGGCTGAAAACGTTTAAAGCGGTTATAAACCCATACGGCCAGTAACCCGACAATGATACCACCCAGCACACCTGTCTCAAGGGAAGCAATGCCGAGAGTCATCCCGTATTCACCGCTCTCTTCTGCCATTTGCGGTGTGATGTTCATTGCCAGTGAAATCGTTGTATTCATAATAATATAACCGAGCAATGCTGCAAGCGCCGCTATACCAGATCCCCCGGTCAGACCGATAGCCACTCCCACTGCAAATATAATCGGCAGATTTTGAAAGATACTCAGTCCAATTGTCGTCATTCCATTACTTACAGACTGCATTGAATCCGCTTGCAAAAATGTTAAATAATCAGCAAGAGGACCGTTCATCGCTGCTCCGATTCCAAGTAAAATTCCTGCAGCCGGCAGTAAGGCTACGGGAACCATTAAGGACTTTCCAAACTTCTGCAAGCTTGCAAAATTCATGATGTTACCCTCCCTGTTTTACTAATCGTGATTAACGAAACGGGGCTGGAAAGTTACCAGCCCGGCTTCCATCTTTATTTTTTTGCCAGCTCCGGCCAGAATTCTTTATTTTCTTCAATCAGATCATCAAGGATCGCACGCGCACGAGGAGCATCAACTACTGTACGATTCAACGTAAGAGCTTGGAGAAGCTTGTTGTAATCTTTTTCGTACCAGGCATCTACTACAAGCTTTTCGAATGCCAGCTGACCTTCAATGAGTCCTTTTTGGAACGTTGGAATACTTCCGACAGCAAACGGTTTTGGACCCCGGGCAGTTAGTGATGCAGGAACTTCGACCATGGCATCGTCCTGAAGGTTGGAAATAACCCCGTTATTTTCCACAATTACGATAAATGTATCACCGTTGTTGTAGGCAAGGGAGGCCGCTACGCGGATCATATAACACCCGTGAATGTCCACTTCAAGATCTGCATGCTCCGTTGAGTTGTCACGGATTAATGTTTCACACTGATCATGAACACGCTTTTCACGGCCATTAATGACCTGGCGGGCCCTCGTATTTTCCACGTCTTCTTTTTCCACCATCTGTGATGGGTAAAGGTAATATTGCAGATAAGTATTTGGCAGGTAGTCAGGAAAATCATTTAGCATCGTTTCTACTTGTTTGAATGTCTTTATCCATGAAGGGTCATTTATAATTTCAGAGTCTTCCGGAAGGAAACCATTATCTTTAATTGCATTTTTAATGTCATCTGTAAGTTTGTTTCCTTCTTTATCATAGATGTCAGTAAACCACCCAAAATGATTGAGTCCGAAGTATTCCGGTACCAAATCCCAGATCTCTTTTCCAAGAATTTTAGCGTAGCTTACCATAATCGCTGCCGGCATATCACAAATGTTTAAGATCTTATCATCTTTTGGAAATTCTCTTCTCAAAGCCTCTGCAACAATTGCTGCAGGGTTTGTGTAGTTAAGAATCCATGCATCCGGTGCGTACTCTCTTACATCGTTTACAACCTCGATCATATCTTTAATGGAACGAAGACCGTACGCCATGCCACCCGGCCCGCAAGTTTCCTGACCAACTGCACCATGCCGGAGGGGAATCTGCTCATCTTTTTCACGCATCTGCAGTCCCCCTGTACGGATCTGAACAAATGCAAAATCCACATCAGAAAAAGCTTTCTTTCTGTTTGTCGTATAGTTGAATGATTCCAGTTCAGGGTATTTCTCTTTTAAAATGACTTCTGTCGCTTTTGCAATTTTTTCCTGCCTTTCAGCGTTTGTATCATAAAAAGTAATGGATTTAAGAGGGAAATTTTCCTTTTCTTCAATAAGGCTCATAACCATTCCCAGCGTATATGTACTTCCTCCACCTACTACTACAAGATTTTGCTTTTTCATGATGTCGCCTCCCAAAAGATTAATTTGTATATTATTTGTATTAACATCTTTATAATACAAATATAATACATTCAAATGTAAGCGTCAACAAAAATCTGTTTGCTCATTAAAAAAATCTGGCGTATGCTATAGAGGAGTGATACAAATAAAACAACCCATTGATGAATGTGAGGGAATTAAATATGAAAACTTCTTCTCCGCTATACAGAAATATCGCCAGTCAAATGAAAGAAGAAATACATAAAAAAGCATGGAAACAAGGGGAAGCAATCCCTACTGAAGCGAAACTGTCTGAATCATTTAACGCCAGCCGTGTGACAGTCAGGCAGGCTATACAGCTACTCGTTCAGGAAGGGCTGCTTTATAAAATCCAGGGCAGCGGTACATATGTAAAGGAAGCAAAAATTGAACATAACATCTATTCCCTGCGCAGCTTTACAGAGGAAATGGAAGCCTACGGAAAAACGATTTCCAATCACGTGGTTGACTTCCAGCTGTTGGAACCCGAAGAAAGTATCCGCCAGATCCTAAACTTGTCCGATGGGGAAAAAACATTTTACGTAAGAAGGCAGCGTATGGTAGACAACATCCCTTTTGTCCTCGAAGATACTTACCTGCCCGTCCGTTTATTTCCTGACCTCTCATACGAAATCATGTCAGGGTCAAAGTACGATTATATTGAGAACAAAAAAAAGCTGAAAATTAAAGACAGCTTCCAGGAAGTAATCCCTCTCCTTCCTGAAGAAAAGATCCAAAAGTTGCTCCATCTTTCAGAAGCCATTCCGATCCTGAAAGTTCAATTATTCTCCAACCTAACCGATGACCAGGTATTTGAGTATAGCGAATTGTACTTTAAGAGTGATGAATACAAGTTTACGATCGTGGCAAACAGAAACTCCTGACGAGTATTACTACAATAATAAAAAGAGGGAGCCTCATAAGGTGGAATGCCACCTTATGAGGCTCTCTCTACTCTGTAGCAATGAGCTGCTCCCCTCTGATGAACCCCGCTGTGAGTGGTTTCTCGTCGTGGGCTGGCAGTTGGTGGATCCATACTTGTTTTGGCCCTTTTAAGACACCACCATCTTTTCTTTTTAAAGCATGAATATGGCCACCTGAATTTTGAATATATGATCGGGATTTCCACACAATGCGTCTGTAAAAGCAGATCATTTGGATTCTTTATCAAGTCTGCTTTCATAATTTCCTTAACTTTCCTTTTATGAACCGAGCTTCCTTTTTTCCCTCTCATCCCGTACTTTTTTCATGATGATTTCGCCTTCCTGTTCAATCAGTACACGTTCTTTTTTACGGTCATCTCCGATAGCTTGTACTGCTTTGTACCCGCAGAATATAACTCCCGCGTACAGAAAGTAAACCCAGCCTGGTACTTGAAACAAAAATGCTCCCACAGTTGTCATTGAGAGAATTCTTACAACAAATGCAGTGAATATGATAGCGAGAATGATTGCTACAATTTTAATCCGTTTCACGATTCAACCATCCCTTTCTTTTTCTTTTCTCTACTACTAATATGGTCCGGGAGAAAAAATATGATAGTTTGTGTTTTTTTCCAGCTTGATTCGGGAATAGAAAAATATACTGACAAATCACCGGAGGGTTATTTCATGACTAAACAGAGACTATCAGATTTAACATATGGCCAGTTTCAGGAAGAATTGATTAGAATCACCCTAGCAGAGCTTGAAGGAAAGAGGGAGAACTCTCCTCTTGTTTATTTCCCTATCGCTCATGAGAAGGTAGAAACATTCTTACTCGCCTACTGGCAGGAGGCGTGGGGTAACTGTAAGGAAATGACATGGGATGAGTGGTATCAATCGGATTGTTATAACTGGTTCGAAGACGAAGTAATTAAGGAAGTTCTTGCAGAAGCTGTTATTGTTGATCAATCGCGTCCTCTCCAGGAAGTCCGTTCATCTTCAATCAGGAATTCTAAACGCCCTGACCAGCTTTAAATCTGAGAAAATCCTATAATTAACCAGACGGACGGACTGTTGTCACGTTCGTTTTTTGTGTGGAATGAAGCGGGTTCTCGGAACTCATTCGTCAGACGCTTTCGTCTGTGCCAGAAGCAATAAATAGAGTGCGAGGGGGTTCAATTAATGGAGCAGAGTACATGAGGTTTGGTGTGGGATCAGTTTAGACACGTTGTTCATCGACTTCCTCCCTTTATTGAACGTTTGGCAGCTTTGATCGTCAACCAGGATCCTTGACCTTGGGCTCCCCGACGTTCTTCATCACCTTGCCTTCATTAATCTTCGACTCCTCCCAACATCCTCTTTCCACATAAAAATATCCCCTTACAGCAACTGCTGTAAGGGGATGGCTTCTTTTTATAAGTCCAGAGGTTTGTCATGAAACAATGGCTTGTAGAACGTGCGGTTGTCCATAGGAAAAATTCGATCACTGAACTCTCCGGGCTGAACGCCTTCAAGCGCTCTGTCCATCATATTCATCTTCGCATCCAGGTTGTCAATATGGTGGAGAATCTCCGCTTCTCTGATCATAGGCGGTTTGGGGCTTCCCCATTCTCCTTTGCCATGATGACTCAATACCACATGCTGAAGGGTTAGTACTTCTTCACCTTCAATCTCCAGTTCTTTTGCTGCCTCTGCAATCTCATTTACTACAATGGAAATATGACCGAGAAGCTTCCCTTCTTTTGTATACTCGGTAGCGACAGGTCCGGAAAGTTCATGAACTTTTCCGAGGTCGTGGAGGATAACACCTGAATACAGAAGATCCGTATCAAGTGTAGGATAAAGGGCAGAAATGGATTTTGCCAGATCGAGCATACATACAACATGATAAGCAAGCCCTGATACATATTCGTGATGATTTTTTGTAGCTGCCGGGGCTTCCATAAATGCTTTTTGATGCTTCTTCATAAGGTGCCTGGTAATTCGCTGGATTTTTGGGTTCGTCATCTCAAACAGGTACTGGTTAATCCTCTCCAGCATTTCATTCGGTGGCAGAGGAGCTGATTGCAAAAAGTCCGCCGTATTAACCTGATCCATATCGGAAGTCGGCCGGATTGCTTTAATTTTCAGCTGGCGGTTTCCCCGGTATTCGTTTACTTCTCCATGGATATGTACAATTGCTTTACCGATGAAAAGTTCTTCATCTTCAGGTGAACAGCCCCACAGCTTCGCTTCAATTTCTCCACTTTGGTCTGCAAGCATGAGTGTAAGAAACGGCTTCCCGTTACTCGCCACCCCTTTTTTTGAACTTTTAATCAGCAGGTAGGATTCTACCGGTTCCCCAATTTTATGGTGCTTAATTCCTTTTTTCATCTTCTCCTCCCTCTCCATGTATCGTCTCTTTTTTTGACAAGTATAGCATATTTCTTCAAACATGTGTTCTGTCCAGCAGCTGCTGGTTTCAGGTGCAGAACATGTAACGGACTATCGTTTAATGAGATTTCGCCTCGTGATTAATAACATCAGTGTTTTCCTGCCTGCTGCCAAGCCATAGAAGCGTTGCCGCGAATGCAGAGAACATGACAAATGCACCGAGCCCGAACGGCAAAAACATATTCCACGCGAAAAAATTACCGGCAATCAGTGCACCTGCAACATTTCCAAGGCTTACAAATGAATTATTTACTCCCATAATCAGTCCCTGCTTGCTTCCCGCAAGTTTTGAAATCATCGCATTTACAGATGGACGGAGCAGGGAATTCCCCAGGAAAAACAGGCACGTTGTCAAAATCAGGGTGGCATAGTTAAAGGCAAGTCCCATAAGAATAAATCCAGCCCCGCTTAAAAGGAGTGAACCGAGTGCCACACGTTCGTCACCAAAACGCTTACTAAGCCTTCCTATCAAGCCTCCCTGGGCAACAGCTCCGACCAGCCCTACAATCATTACGATCGTTCCCACCTCGGCAGGATTATAAGAGAAGCGCTCTAACGCATACATACCAAACACGGTCTGAAAATTAGCAAGGCCGAAACTTAATGCGAAAACCAAAGCAATCAGAAAGCCTGCCGGGCTTCTTAAAGCTTGCCACATATCCTGAAACTGGTTTGTTTTCAGACCTGTATCCTCTGTTTTACGTTTTTCTGCGGGGTGGGATTCCGGCAGAAACAGGATTGAAAAAAGTCCGGCAATTGATGCTGCAATTCCGGCAAATAAAAACGGTGTTGCAAGGCTGATCTCAGCCAGCCATCCACCGATACCCGGTCCAAATACAATCCCCAGAGCCATCGCCATTCCGAGAAGTCCCATACCTTTACTTCTTCGTTCTTCAGTTGTTGTATCAGCCACGTACGCCATCGCTGTTGGCATAACAGCAGCTCCGAATGTTCCTGCAATCATCCGGGAGAGATAGAGCATCCACATTTGGGTAGCAAATGCAAAGATAAATTCTGCTGCTGCAAACCCAAACATTCCTATGGCAATCAGAGGTTTCCTGCCAATTTTATCTGATAGTTTTCCCCAGAACGGGGCAAGAAGAAACTGCATAAATGCAAACAGAGCTATAAGCATTCCCAACTCTATTGAACCGGCTCCAAAAGACTCCACATAATAAGGGAGGATCGGAATAACAAGCCCGATCCCCATCATTACAACAAACATATTTATCATAAGAAGCAGAAACGCTTTTTTACGCTTCTTTTCGGAAACACTCATGATATTCACTCATTTCAGCGCCTAAGGCGTTAGTTAACTATTTATTATTTATAGGCAGATGAATGGAAAAACAAACCCCGCTGTCCGTGTTTCTTACGTAAGATTCACCTTTATGAAGCTCAGCAATACTTTTTACTATAGCAAGACCAAGTCCGAACTGACCTTTATTCCCTTTTCTGAAGGGGGCAAAAAGATGCTCCAATTCTTTTTCAGGAATCTTTTCTCCGTCATTTGTTACACGGAGAATAATTTTATCTTCTGTTTCTTCGGCGCTGATTTCAATCATTGTTTCTGCATATCGAAGAGCGTTTTCTACAAGATTTTCAAGGAGAATCTGAATCTGCTCCTTATCTCCATATACATTGACCTTTTCTCCAATAACAACGATGTCCACATCTTCCCGCTGGACAAAAAAGCGTTCACGGATCTGGTAGGCAAGGGATCCGAACGGGAAGTTCACTTTTTCCATCGTCGTTTCTTTTAATGAGTCAAGTTTTGTGTAATACAGCATATCTTTGACTCTTTTTTCCATACGCTCGCTTTCTTCAAGAATCACATCCATTGTGGAAGGAATATTCTCCCTTGGCAGTATTCCGTCCTTTACAGACTGAGCGTAACTTTTCACTACCATTATCGGTGTCTTCAACTCATGAGAGGCGTGCTGAATAAACGTGCGCTGGGCACGGTCATATTTCATGAGGTTCTGTCTCATGGACTCAAACTGATTGGACAGCTTTTCAAAGTCGTCGTCACTTTCCCAATGAAAAGGCTCTTTCCAGTTCCGCTCGGCAATTTGTTCAAAGTGATTACCCAGGCTGGTAAGTGGAACCTTCAAATAATTCTTCAGCCAGAATGCAGGAATCAGGCTCAGAAGCCCTGCCATAACCATAATGTAAAACAGTCGCGACCACAATCTGTTCACCATCTCGTCACGATACGTATCCCACATATACGTAATATGGTATTCCTCTCCTTCAGGCCTGTACGATTTAAAAACAACATAAAACAATGTCGCGTCATTATATGTCAGTTCGTACCTTCCGCGGCGCTCCACATCCTGAGCACGCTGTCCCATTTCAACAAGGACTTCGGTCGGTACAGGATCGCCAAAGCGCCTTCCAAGCTGGTTGCCTCCAATGACAAGGTGACCGACAGACCGTGCAGCTTCACGTCTCTCAAGAAATTCTGCTTCGGACGTTGCCGGTGCCGGGTAATCTCCATTAGGCCGCATAACTCTGGCCTGTTCCTGTTCAATGATCCGGTATGTCTCTTCGGTGAGCGTACTTTTAAGTGATATTGGATAAATAATTCCAATTAATAACCCGACCATCAGGATAATGGCTATAAAAGAGAACCAAATCCGCTGTGTCAGATTGAGCTTGATCATGATGACAGAACCCTGTACCCGTATCCATAAAGGGTTTCAACATGAATACGCGGCAGCTTTTTACGTACACGCCGGACTACATCGTCCACCGCCCGCTCAGAACCGAAATAATCGCTTCCCCATACATATTCAATGATGTCTTCCCGGGACAACGCATTTCCTACATTGCTCGTAAGAAGAATGATGAGATCCATTTCCTTCGTCGTCAATTCGATTTGTTGTTCGTAGTCATGCACCGTTCTTGAATTCGTATCAATGGTATAACCGTTGAGTTCGATTTTTTTATCTTCCTGTACCTCAGTCTGGTAGACGCGCTTTAACAGTTTTTTTGCACGAATGACAAGTTCCTCAGGCATAAACGGCTTTGCAAGGTAATCATCGCTTCCAAGCTCAAGGCCAAGAACACGGTCAAGATCTTTATCACGTGCAGAGATAAAGATTACCGGTGTATCCTGATCCGCTTTAATTGCCTTAAGAAGCTGATAGCCGTCCATCCCGGGCAGCATAATGTCCAGAACCCATAAGTGCGGGGCTTTGGAAATGTTGTCATGGGCTTCCTTTCCGTCCGGGAAAATTGTAACGTCCCAGCCTTCTTTCTCCATATACGCTTTAATGACTTCTGCCAGATTCTTTTCATCTTCTACTAAATAAACTTTATAGTTATCCATATGTCCACATCCTTAATAGTGGTGTATTGTAGTTGAACTAATCACATCTGTTGTAGCTATTTTATAATAATTTCAGGTGAAAGAACAAGAAAGGCAGAGAATATGTACAAATATGTGAGGTTAAGGAAAAAATGTAGAGGTTTTATTACGGGGCCGTCGTCGCCATAATTAAAGATTTCAGGCTTAAGTTGAAGTGAATTCATTATGGGGTTTAACTTAACTGCTCTTCATTTCAACCTGGCCTGTAAAAGAAGCCGAAGTGCCCGAGACTCCCCGGGGCGGGGCAGGACTCCTCTTTACTTAAACGCGAGGAATCTTGCCGGCACAACCGCAGGAAACCATGGGCACTCAGGTTTTCACTAAACTTTACCTGAAAATGCCCGCGCATACGGAAGTACTTTTTTGAAAAAATCACCTTTGGCTGACCGTTTGTCCAAGAAGAATCTTCTTCATACTCCCCGACTCCTGGATCATATGATCGTGACATGTAAAATACAAAACCTGATGCTTCGCTGATATTTTTTTTACGGCTTCCATTACGCGCTTTCTTCGTAGAGCATCGAAGTTCACAAATGCTTCATCAATGATAATCGGGAACCGTTCCGTTTGCTGATACTGTTCTGCAAGAGAAAAACGGAGTGACAAGTATAACAGCTCACATGTTCCCTGGCTTAAATCTCCAGGGCTGAAGCGGACACCATCCTCTCGTTCAACAATGAATTTCGCTTCTCCCAGAGGTGCAAAAAGCTTTGTATACCTATCCCCGGTCAGCTGTCTGAAGTAGCTTTCCGCTCCTTTAAGCACAGCAGGCTGCCTTTTTTCTTCATAGATCTGTTTTGTCTTATCAATAATATCTTTTGCCAGTGCATAGCGTGCCCATTCTTTGCTGAGGGATAAGAGCTTCTGACGAGTCATTTCATAATGCTGGAGACAATCTTCATAAGACTGTCCGTCTTCAAGCTCCTTCAACAAATGCCGGTACGTTGTAATATCTTCTACCAGCTGCCTTGCCCGTTCTTCGTTAAGCTTTTTTTCCTCCAGCACCTGCTCTATTTCTTCATCAATTGTTATTGAGATGTCATCGCACCGTTTCCAGTCACTCTCCAGCCTGTCTGCAGGAGAGATGGCTTTCATCTGTGCCAGTATGGTCCGTTCCTCCTCTTGTTTCTGTCTCTCCATCTTCCATTCGGCCTCTTTTTTCCTGAAGCTCTCCTCAGTTGAGACGCCTGCTTCCTCGTACAGCTTTGTGATTTCTTCGTCCTCTTTTTTAATCCTTCTTAGAATCGCTTCTGATCTTGCAGCCAGCGAGCTGTATTCCTTATCCAGGTCAGATAGCACAGCTGTGATTTTAGTTTGATTTCGAACCCATTGATCAAGTTCGTAGAGCATGGCACCAGGCTCGTCACTTTGAATAATACCAACAGGACGTGCTGTGCTGGATACTTCTTCTATAAAGCTGTTAATCTGCTTCGTCACAGACATCAGTTCGTTTTCAACGGACTCTTCTTCCATCATGAGTGACTTCCATTTAACTGTATCGGCGAACATCTCCTCATACTGCTCACCAGTATATCCCGGGTCAAAGCCTGAGGTTACAGCCCAGCGATGGAGCTCATCGAGTGCTTCATTACTTCTTTGCTGATAGTTTTCTTTCTCGTTTGTCAGTCCATTACATACCCGGTTAAGGTTCCGGAGTTCTCTCTCTATTTGATTTTTTTGATGCTGAGCCTGTTCGTGTAAGGTCAGTTTCATTTTCCAGTCAGAAACAGGCCAGTTGTTTACTTTATTTTCAACTTCTATCCATCCGGAAACTTCTTTTTGAACCTGATCCAGCTCCACCTCCAGCGTGCCCTCTGCTTTGTTTTTTGACCTCGTTACTCCAATAACGATGGATACGATTCCCAATAAACAAGTCAGTATTCCTGGAAACAGGCTTCCTGTCCAAATCGTCCAGATGCCGGACAGAAGAAGTAACCCACCAATAACGAAGAGAAGCATTGAGAGGTTATCATTATTTTGCTGCTTCGGTGAACCCTGCCCTCTCAGGACTTCAAGGCGGTGCTGGAGCATGGAAAGCTGAGGCTTAAAGGCCTCGTAATGTTGAACTGTTTTCAAGTTTCCCTCAATTTCCCTTTTATCCTGATCATTCAAAAGGTTTTTGTTTGATTCTGTTAATTCATACTCCAGGCGCCTCCTGTCTTCATCTAACCGGATTTTCTCCTTTTTAATACGTTCGAGTTCCTGATCTGATTCTGTAATTAAACAGTTCAGCCGGATCAGTTCTTCCTCTGACTGACGGGTAGTATCTCTGTGTAGAAAATTTCGTTCCTCTTCTATGCCCCAGTCAGCTTCAATTCTCTTCTTTTGTTTAATAAGAGGAGGAATTTTCTCCGAAAGCGTTTGCTTACTGCGCAGCTGTTCAGAATAACGCCCCTCCTGTTTGTTCAGCTGCCGGACCTTTCCTTCTATCTCTTTTACATTATATGAAGATTGGTTCTCCTGACAGTTTTTCCGCTGTTCATCCAGTCTGCTCTTTTTTTCATGGAGTTCTGTCAACTGGAGCTCAAGCTCTTTTTTCTCTTTCAGCGACCTCTCCAGACGGTTCATCCCGGATTCGGGAAACGTCATTTCCCCATTACCTTTTCGTTGTTCCCGGATGATTTTATAGTCAGCGTAAAGTGGAAGCAGCTTTTTCAGGCGATCAAGCTCTGCCTGTTTCGAGTCCAGCTTTTCTTTTATGCCTGCCGTTTCTTTTAGTTCTTTCTCCGCCAGTTCAACCTTTCCGGATATCTCTTCATAGCCGGCCAGCTTACTTCTCCATTCGTTGACTTCCTTTTCGATCTTCTGTAAGTCTTTCAGTGTCACATTGACTGGTGTTACTTTTCCTCTAGGTTTAAATAGAGACTGCATTTTCTCGTCTGCCTCTTTTTCACCTGAAAGAAGGGAAGGTCCTCCACTGATCGATGTATCGTAGAGAAAGCTGTTGATTTCCTCGGCATTCATTTTTTCAAGCCCCTGCAGACCCATGAGGTCAAATGAAAAGATTCCACGGTAAACCTGTTCTGTATACCCGTCCAGAATTTCCAGAAGGTCATCTTCTCCCCCGGTTTTTCCCGACGAATATTTAACAGTCACATCCCCTTTTTTTCTCCCTTTCCTAACCCGTTCAATCATAATATCGCCGTCTTCTTTTGTGCTGATCACAACAGATCCACCGTAAGTTGTGTGATGAAGCGGCTCATATGATTTGTGGTGGTCACTTTTCTTGGGGAAGCCAAAAAAGACAGCCTGGATAAATGACATTAATGTAGATTTGCCAGCTTCATTTTCTCCGTAAACGAGCTGAAAATGAGGGTCAAGAGTGAACGACTCATTCGTCCATTTTCCAAATCCGTAGACATTAATCTCTTTGATTATCACTTATGCTTCCTCCTTTAATAGACGGGAGACGAGCCATTGCTCCGTTTCACCTAGAAGCTCTGCCTTTTCTTTCTCCGACAGGCTGGTCAGATACTTGCGGATGGTTCTGTGCCGGTAGAGATCCCTGAGAACCCCGTCTTCAATACCGTCCAAAGAATACTCATCAATTACAGTCAGTACATCACCGAGTACATCCGACTGCTCCTTCGCCTTTTGACGGTCAATGTCGGGACTCGTTTTCAAACTGAAGGTTTGAACCCAGATAAAAGGGTCGAAGAGGGTTTCTTCATCGCCTCTTAGTTCTTCCAGAAAATCCTCCATTACCGCCGGATCGTTCAGCTCACTGTGCAACGGTCCGCAACCTGTAAAACTCAAATGTACAAGTCCGCACTTCCCTTCGCCCACTGCTTTATCCAACGCCTCTTCAGCAAGGGAGAGTAACGCTTCAATAGAATCCACCCCTGCAATGGAAAGGGTCACATTGTGCCAGTCCACTTCGGAGGTATCAAGAAAGGTGAGCTCTCCCCCCTGTTTTGACAACTCTACATAAAACGCCCCTTTAGGTCCCTCTTCATTCCGATGTCCCCCCTGAATATTCCCCGGGTAAACGACCAAAGGCTCCCGGCTCAAAATCTGACGCTTGTGAATGTGTCCGAGAGCCCAGTAGTCAAACGGTGAGTTTGTCAGTTCCTTTAATCTGAAAGGAGCGTAAGGATCGTGCTCAGGCTGTGAAAGTTCCTGGCCATGGAGTAAGGCAATATGAAACATTGCATCATCTCTTTTTTCCTTAATGTACTCTTCAATCCTGTTAGCTGTAACACTTCTATTCTCATAGCTGAACCCGTATAACCGGACCCCTTTATTGGTATGTAAAACACTGGTTGTCCTCGGCCCGAAAACAGTCACATTTTCCGGCAGGGCAACAGACTTCGTTCCTTCTGTGAGAGGATCATGATTTCCATGAATAATATAAAGAGAAATTCCTTCAGCTAAAAGCCGTTCAGCCTGCTTCTTCACAAACAGCTGTCCTTTCAGACTCCGGTGCTCAAGATCATATAAATCCCCACTGATTAAAACAAAATCCACTTCTCTCTCAATTGCCTGGCTGATCAGTTTTTCAAAGGAATAAAAGGCACTCTTTTTTAAACGGTTTACGATTTTCTCCGGTAGTTGAGAGGTTTCATAGGGCCGGTCCAAGTGCAGGTCCGCACAATGAATAAAACGGATCATATCCATTATCGAACACCCTTTCCCGATTTTTTCATCATTATATCATAAAAAGCGATCATCTGTTCGGGACATAAATACAAAAAGAGCACTTCAGAAAGGATAAACCCATCTCTTCTGAAATGCCCTTCTTGTTTATATTGTTTTGCTGCAATTAACTGTTATGAATCAACATATCCTTTAAACACTTTTTAATAGTATGGAAGCAGTGAAATTGCTGCTAAAGCTGCAAGCGGGAGAATTAATCGCTGAAATCTTCTCCGCGGACCGTAATAATACGGAGGGTAATAGGGAGTATAACCGTATCCTCCATAAAATCTGGCACCCTGTATCAGATGCTGGCTGTCTCC
This sequence comes from Alteribacter salitolerans, assembly GCF_016901055.1. NCBI lineage: Bacteria > Bacillati > Bacillota > Bacilli > Caryophanales > Bacillaceae > Alteribacter > Alteribacter salitolerans. The sequence goes on from NZ_JAFEUX010000010.1 coordinate 18,190, forward strand.
AATCTCTCCGACTGGAACAGCCATATACAAATAATCATCATCCACGTTTTCAACTATGCCATCATACTGCATCTGATCCTGTGTAGTAACCAAAACGTAGCGGTACAAGTGGTCTTTACATAAATGATGCATTTCCTGTTGATTCAATTCGGTCCCCTCCTTCAATGCCCATTCTATGCACAATCGGGCTAAAGGTGAGTCGGTCCTGGGTTATGATTCCTTCTTTGAAAGAGCAAGTGCCTGCTTGATATCTTTTAAGGATGAGACTTTGCCGTACATCAGTACTCCTCCTTTATAGATACGTGCACCGATAATAGCAAAAAGTACAATAGAGGCAACCATCACCGTAATCCCCAATGCAATCTCCCAGAATGGCAGTTGAAGCATCCCCACCCTGAGGAACATGACCATCGGTGTAAAAAACGGAATATAAGAAGTAACCGTAATAATCGCCGATTCAGGTGCATTCAGACCAAACATGGAGATCAGAAAAGCAACAACCACAATTAAGGTAAGTGGTGTAATGACAATATTAACCTCTTCTGTCCGGCTGACCAGAGAACCCAGGACAGCAGAAATCGTAGCGTAAAACAGGTAGCCCAGCAAAAAGAAAACGAGAGCGTAAAGCATTAACACAACAGGTACCCCGGAAAACATGTCTCCGATCATGCCATCTGATTCCATACTGCCTCTCATGGATAAATAACCGATGAGAATAATGAGCATGTACTGAACAATCCCTAAGAGACCTATCCCGAATATTTTTGCGAACATCTGTTTAACAGGTGATACACTGGAAACAAGGATTTCCATAACCCGTGACGATTTTTCCGTAGCCACTTCCATGGCAATCATATTCCCGTAAGCAAGTACAGAGAAATAGATCACGACTACAAGGGCATTTACGAGAAAGCGCGTCTGGGTAAGTTCCTCTTCAGACCTTGCTGTATCACTCGTTGCCTCAGTCTGGAAGGACACCGGAGCATATATTCCTTCAACAGTACTTTCATCAAGCCCCAAGCGAGCAGTAGCCACTTCAACTTTTACCTGCTGAAGAGCCTGCTCTATAATCTGGGGGGCACGCTCGTTTACGACCGTTTTTGCCCGGTAAACAGCGTGAGGCATTTCATCAGACCCTGTAGTTAAGGAAAGGAGCCCGTCAATTTCCCCATTCTCGAGCCTTTCCATCCCATCTTGCTCTGAACCGGTGAGAGGGGTGAGCATGACCTGATCTGAAAAAGGCTCAAGATGCTCTTGTAAAAGACTGGTGTATTCATCCTCTTCATCGTAAACACCAACGACTTCAGTCTCTCCTCCTCTGTCTTCAAAAGCTTCAAAAATCCGGTCTATGTTTGCAATCCCGGCTACAATAACTGCTGTAATGATCGTAGAGATAATAAAGGACTTTGATTTCAGCTTGGAAAAAAACGTATGAAACAAAATAATAAAAAACTTATTCATAGGAAGCACCGACCTTTTCAATGAAAATATCATTCAGTGAAGGTTCTTCAAGAACAAATTTGCGCACAGACCCTCGGCCGGAAAGGGCTTTGAACACATCATCTGCCACTTCTTCACGGGTAATCACAAGCCGTGCGCCCCCGGAATACAGAGTACAGGAAGTTACACCTTCGATATCCTGCAGGTAGGATAATTCAAATTCCGCTTCCACTGTTACTTTCTTTTTTCCATAAGAGCGTTTTACTTCTTTTAAAGGCCCGTTAACGACCGGCTCCCCTTTCTGCAGAATACAGAGGTATTCGCACAATTCCTCCACATGCTCCATGCGGTGTGAGGAAAAAACAATCGTTGTTCCTTCATTCTTCAAGTCAAGAACAGCCTTTTTTAGCTGTTCAACATTAACAGGATCAAGACCGCTGAATGGTTCATCTAAAATAAGCAACTCCGGCTGATGAATGACAGATGCGATAAACTGGATTTTCTGCTGATTCCCTTTAGACAGTTCATCAATCTTTTTGTCTATGTAATCAGGTATATTAAACCGGTCGAGCCATTTTTTCAGTTCTATTAGTACCTGACCTTTCTTCATCCCTCTCAGACGCCCCAGATAGACGAGCTGGTCGGATACTTTCATCTTCGGATAAAGCCCTCGCTCCTCTGGAAGGTAGCCTACCAGATGACTGGACTGATAGCCGATTTTATTTCCCTTCCAGCTGATTTTCCCATCAGTCTGGTCAATGAGTCCGAGAATCATCCTGAATGTCGTCGTTTTACCCGCTCCGTTTGCCCCCAGCATACCGAACATTTCTCCTTTTGGAATCGTCAGACTTATGTCATTAACTGCAGTAAACGCCCCGAATTTCTTTGTTACATTCCTAAGCTCGAGTGTCATAGTTGTGCTCCCTTCCATCATCTCTCCTTACTTTACCAGAATATGTGTTATTTTTCTCTACCTGTCAGGCTATTTGAAAGGTCATTGCTGATATATTAAAAGTGTGGGTTGGAGCAAATGCCGGAAAAACGAGTTCCGGGGGAGAGCCTGGAAGCGCAAAGTGCTGGGGATCAAGCTACCCGCGGAATATGTAATGAGGGGAATTCAATACCTGAGTGAAATATGACCACCTTCAAAAAAGTATGGCAGATGGTTTTCTTGCTTTTGTAAACCCTTACAGATAGAATAAAGTTAGTGATTGCTCGAAAATTCAGATAACCGCGGGGTGACCAGGAATGGGAAAATACTTTTTAACTGCCTACAGTAAAACAGGTGAACACCTGTTAAACGAAAACTTTGAAGCAAAAGACGATGCAGAAGCAAAGAAAATCGGAGAACAGAAGCTGACCGAGAAAAACCTCTCTGACAACACCAGCCGTCTTGTCCGTGACAGCGGCGGCCTCGTCCTGTTTCACGTGTAAAAAAATCGTTCTTACATTCATAAAAGGCTGCCTGGGGCTGAATTTCCCCCTGGCAGCCTTTTAATATCTGTCTTTTTTCATGTGACTGAAGCTTCTGCAACCGTTAAATGGTTACCTTTAACTGCTTACGGAAGACTTCCCTGACCATATAACCGACGCCATTCTGGTCATTGGAGCGTGTTACCCAGTCTGCTTCCTCCCGTAAGGGTGCCGGGGCCTGCCCCATGGCCACTCCGAGTCCTACCTGTGCGATCATATCCCTGTCATTATCAAAACTTCCAACTGCAACCATTTCATGAAGTCCGATGCCGAGCTTCTGTCCAATGATTTGAAGACCCCGGGCTTTCGAAACTGTCTCGTCGGTAATATCAATGCTTGATTCATCGGATGATGTGAGTCTGATCCCCGGCACTGCTTCTTCCAGTTCTTCGAGGGCATCCTCCCGTTCTATGTCGTTCCAGAAATGAGCCCTGATTTTAGGTACTGTAATCGGTTGATCAATAATGTGATGGCTGAGGGAGTCCACGAAGTTTACTCCATAAAAGAGCGGATCTCCCACCCCCATATTCATCCTTGCAACAAGATGGTTCTTCTGCTTAATTTTGTTTGCGAGAGCGTACTTTTCATGCATCAGCCTTATATGACAATGATAGTTTTCAAGGATATCGACTACCTGATACGTACGGTCTGAGTCCAGCCGTCTGACAAACATTGGCTCTTCAACGGATGAACCTATAAATGCACCATCATGAGTGATAAGCTCATGATCCTCAATTTTCAACGCTTTCGCTACTTTTCTTGCCGAAGGATACGTTCTCCCAGTGGCCAGTGTTACATAGACCCCTTTATTCCGAACGTATTCAATTGCTTCTTTCGTTTCCTTTGTAAGTTTATGATTCGTTTTTAACAGGGTTCCATCGATGTCCAGCGCCAATAAGCGATATGTCATGCTTGCCTCCCCCTTCGTCTTCCGGTCGTTGCTTCATTCTTATGAATAGGAAAAAGGCTTTAGAACAGGAAATGTCCTTCTTTTGAGACGGGGTAGGAGGTGAAGTGTATGTTGGTTTTAGGGTTGGGATGGCAGAGGGGATGACTCGTTTTCCTGTTCTTCATCATCTTTAACAGTTTGCTGATCGGGTGGGGGGGGTTATTCATCTACTTGAGACGATTCTTTACAAGGCATTTTCTATAACCTTCATAATATGGACATATGATTTTTTGGCGGTTTACCGACCCTTTTCCCACGGCCTGATTCAGGTTTCTCCTCAATGTGTCCGCCTCTCACGGACTGTCCTCCCACTGCACACATATCTACCTTTTTTCTTAATTTATCTACCATTTTTTGCTCCCTTCCTACCTCCACCAATACCGCACAAAAAAGGCGTCCTCATTAAGAGAACGCCTTGACCACGCTGATATTTATTACTGCTGCTCGCCTTCGCCTTCAGCACCGTAAAGCTCTTCAAGTGGCTCAGTGATGATTTTGTTGATGTCACCGATCACCTGGCTCATGCGCTGTTCTGCTTCCATGAGCTTCGAGATTGTTTCGTGCTGCTGAACAAGTTCAAATTGCTTTTGAGCATTTTGAATTTCTTCTTCAGAAATCTGCTCACCTTGCATTTGTTTTTGTTGAAGTTCGATTTGAACTTTACGGAAGTTATCAAGCATACGCTTTGCTACGTCGTCACTGTTTACAGTGTCGTGAAGCTCTTTAAGTGTGCTGAATTCTTCGCTTTCTTTTAGAACGCGTGCAAGTTCATGCGCTTTGTCGTAAGGGTTAGCCATAAATAAAAATCCTCCTAAGTGTATTGTGCGCCAATGACGATTTGAACAGACGCACTAATGCTTCTTTATGACTATAACATACATGGTTGGGTGACTTCATCCGCTAAGGCTAAACTTTCTCCTTTTCCACTCTGCTATAGGATCATAACTGCAATCAGGCCTTGGACAAGACCTACGCTGGCCCCAATCAGGGCACCGAGTAGTGTAATCATCTTCAGCTCATTTTTCGCTATGGACAAAATCACTTTTTCCAGTTTTGGGAGCGGAAAACCGTTTACCTGATCTTTGACGATCTCATCAAGTTTCAGGTTCATAAGCATACGCTGAAGGTTTCGTTCAATGATTGCCGTTAATGTTTCAAGAACAGCCGGCATGAGTGTATCTACAAGCTGAGTCTCATAACGGTAGGCCCATTCAGACATGGGACGGTCCCATTCACCGAGCACCGGTACTTTTCGGGCAATCTCTACAGCCATTTTTTCTGCACGGCCCTCCCAGTCTGCAGCAGGGAACAACTGATCCAGACTTTTCTCCTTAATCTCAGCAAATTCCTTTCTCAACTGGTTTTCAATGAACTCTTTGGATTTATAGTCATCCAGGAGCCTTAACAATTCATATTGGATACGGCCGGTGATCGGAATATTTGTTACGACTCTTCCGACCATTCCCCCGAAACTGCCTTTCGTTGAGAAGTAACGGGAGACCATTTCCCCTATTTTTTGTTTTCCTTCTGCTGAACGCACATAGACCTTGGCTTTATCGAGCAGCATATCTGCTGTTTCAGGAATAAGAGTGTCACTTTTTTCAAGAAGACTCTCCGGCAGCCAGTCACCAAGTGGTTCACTTCTGTATTCATCGGCTGTTTTTACAAGCGTATTGGCAACCGAGCGGGTGAAACGCCCTTTGGTTTTTTCAGATGACCAGTCTCCACCAGATTCATTACGCCACCATTCCTCCAGGGTGGAGTCGCTTGATGAAAGGTCGTGTACTTTCTTTTTAAACCAGGTGCGGATTTCCTGTAGAAGATGCTGATCGAAGAGCTTGCTTTTTACACCTTCTACCGTAATCAGATGACTGACTACCAGATTACCCAGCTGTTCTGCAAGTTCATTTCTTCGTTTCGGGATCAGGCCGGGAGTGAACGGAAGCTGCCACTCTCCTATTTTTACCGGGTGAAAAGGTCTGAACAGCATTCTGATTGCGATCAGGTTGGTCAGTCCCCCAATGAGAGCCCCGATAAACATCATAAGTATTACAAGTGTGAATGTTTGCATTTGCATCACCTTCGTCTGTATTTGCACCAATAAATTCCGGATTTCATAGTATAGGGTATCTGCCCGCCCAATAAGACCAGTGTACCATCTTCAATGAAGCCTTGTGCCGGCAATCCTCTGAAGCGCGGGGGATCTGGTATAGCCCTTTAATGGACGGCACTCAGGCTTCATTACATTTTCATAAAAAGCCTGAAACAAAACAGGTCGGACTATCAGAGGAATCGTTTGATTCTTTTTATCATATAGAGTAACAAATGAGGGATGTCCATGTCATTCATGGCTGATCAGACACTGATCCGGTTGCGTTTTATAAATGAATTAACAAATACCATTACGGTCCCGGACCGGTTCGCCCGGGAATATGGCCTTATACCTGGAGATGACGTAACTGTCCGGTTTGGATCGTGGCAAAAAAAAGCTGACATCAAAACAGATTCAGAGAGCGCACCTGATACTATCGGGGTGTCTTTCTCTCTATTCCCTTTTAAGGGGTTATTAAAAGCCGATACCCCATATTATTTGAAGTTTCCAAAGCGTGATACGTGGCAGATCGGTCCTCTCTTTGCCATGCTGGTCAACGAAGGAACAGAGGATTTAAGTGCCCCATTCGGAGCGATCAGTACTTTTGCAAGAGAACTGGCTGAATACGCTTCTTCTGTCTGTGCTGCATTTGTCGTTATTCCATTAAAGCAGCGTCTGGAAGACTCAGACCTTCAAGGCTTTTATTTAAAAGGTGAAACGTGGACTTTTGGAGAAATTCCGTATCCGGATGTTATTTACAACCGCATATCAACACCGAAAAAAGAGAGCTCAAAAAAAGGAAAGCTTATTCTCGGGAAAGCGCGGGAAAAAAACATCCCCTTCTTTAATGACCGGTTTATTCATAAATGGGAGATGCACCAGATTTTATCTGACCAGGAGACTTTACGTCCCTACCTCCCCGATACTGTACTTGCAAATGACCGTGAAGGTTTTTTTCAGTTTACAAAACGGTACAGTCAGCTTTATTTAAAACCTGTTTGGGGCCGTGAGGGGAACGGCATTTTGCGAATAACGTGCCACGACCATTCCATAGAGGCAGAGTACCCTTCCGATACAGCTGAAAAAAGCGTCCACTTCCGTTCTTTTGACCATTTTTATTCAACGTTGCTGCCCCGTTTTAAAGAAAAAGGATATCTTGTTCAGGAAGCCATTCCTCTTCTGACCATAAACGACTGCCTTATTGATATCCGGGTTCTTACTGTAAAAAGCGAGAGTGGCTGCTGGGGGGTGGCGTCAAAGATCGCCCGGTGCGGTGTCAAAGACCGGATTGTTTCAAATGTAGCCAAAGGCGGCGAACAGAAAAAAGTGATTGAAACACTCGAAGGCTTGTTTCCGGAACTTCATACGTTTCATCTCATACGTTTTTTAAACGAGCTGGCGGTTGAAACAGCCTTCACTATTGAAGAGGCACTCGGAGAAACAGGGTGTTACGGTGAATTCGGAGTCGATATCGGTATCGATTGTAACGGCCACCCCTGGATTCTTGAAGTGAATTCGAAACCGTCAAAATCCTATGATAGCCCGGACCAGGATAAAGTCCGTCCTTCGGTGAAAAGACTTCTATCTTATTGTCATTACCTCAGTCCATTTGATTAAAAAAGAGAAGGTGATTGCTTTGTCATTAGTAACATTCGGCATATTGCAGCTTGAGTATGACCAGGAAAAAGAATATGTTACCCAGATTGCCCTTGAAGCTTCTTTAAAGAATGTGACCTTGCATTTGTTTACTCCCTTTGACTGGGATGAAGAATCCAATGTTGTTAACGGGATGAAATTTGACAAAAAGAGCCTCAGCTTTATGCCTTCAACCTTTCTGCTCCCAAAAGTAATCTATGATCGCTGTTTTTACGGGAGAAGTGAACTTGCCAGAAAAGCCGCTCCACTTGTCCGTGAAATCAAAGATAAGTCCTGTTTCCTCGGGTACGGTCTTCCTGACAAATGGAAAGTGAATGAAATACTGAAGCTGGACAGCTCATTATGTTCACTGCTTCCCGAAACGAAACTTCTTCGGCCATCGACTCTCATCAGCATGTTAAAAGAACATAGGGACGTTATTTTAAAGCCTGTTGCAGGCTCCGGAGGGAAGGGCATTCATCTCATTACAAGGAAAAAAGGAATGTTCGTCTGGACGAATGCTGCTACATCAAAGAAGGTTGTTCATGAAGTCACACCTGTCCGGCTGTATGAAGAATTAAAGCGGAGGACCGGCGGCCTTCCTTATTTGATACAGCCCTTCCTTTCCCTGACTGATAAAAATAACAGCCCCTTTGACCTTCGGATTGTTCTACGGAAAAACGCCAAAGGGAAGTGGACAGAACTGGGACGGGGAATCAGAACCGGCGCCCCAGGCACGTTCGTTTCAAACCTTGCATCGGGTGGTTCGATCACTCCTTACGAGGGTTGCATCGTGACTGAAAAGCAAAAAGAAGTATTGGAAATGGTGATTTCTAAAATAGGTTTCCACCTGGAAGAGTCGCACCCAAGGTTATTCGAGCTTGGAATTGATATCGGACTGGATAAAGAAGGAAATGTTTGGATATTGGAAGTGAATTCCAAACCCGGATTTCAGACTGTTTTATTTACGAGCGATCAAAATGGAAGAAGGGCTGTTTACCAAGGTCCGGTTGAAAGTTATCTGAGAATCAAAAAGCAAGTTCTTAATCAGAAGAAAAAACGTAATAAAGGGGCTGCCGTGACAAATGACTAACATCATTTCCGAGTGGATCATATCACCGCACCAGACGGAAACTGTGTACGTTCCTCATTCATTTCTTAAGCAAACCTCTTTTTACGACGGGGCTTTTGTAACGTTTTTGTTCGGAACAAAAGAACGCCATGTAAAGATCAGGGAAAGTGCAGCAGAAGACTGGGTTATCAGTCAGGATTTAAAGGATGAGCTTTACCTTCCCCATACAGGCCCTTACGGTGTTCACTTCGATGAACACACGATTGCAATCGGACCTCATATTGGCATTTATACAGCAGGATTTACCCAGTCCCTGCTCCGCCCTGTCGGGGAACGCTCCTTTTTATTTGCAAAATACATCACCGCCGCCAAGAAACTCGGTGTGAGCTGCTTTTTGTTTGGAGCATCACACATTAAATGGGAGGAGGGGCTTGTAGAAGGGTTTTTCTGGAATGAAAAAGGATGGGAGAAAATCATCACACCTCTTCCAAACGTGGTTTATGACCGGATTCCAAATCGGAAAACAGAGTCACACCCCGGTTATGCCCAGGTGCGGGAGCGGCTGCAGAATGAATATGCTATTCCCTGGTTTAATCCGGGCTTCTTTGACAAATGGCTGATTCATAAGGCACTTACCGATTCCAGAGTAGATCATTACCTTCCTGAGAGCACATTATCACCTGATGTTCAGACCCTGCTCGAATATTTAAAAGAACACAAACAAATTTATATAAAGCCGGCAAACGGAAGCCTCGGTATAGGCATCCATCAAATTATCTATGTACCGGAAGAGAACATGTTTTACTGCCGGTTCAGAGACCGGGAAAGAAACCGGCTGAGAAGATACAGCTCTCTCCAGCGTCTCGTGAAAAAGCAGTTTCCCGCCGGCCTCTCCCAGATGGTCGTTCAAAAAGGAATCGATTTGCTCAGTTATCAGCAAAAACCGATTGACTTTAGAATTCATACGAACAAGAATGCCCAGGGAATCTGGCAGGTAAGTGCATTCGCTGCAAAGGTAGCTGGAATCGGAAGCGTGACCACCCATGTGAACAGCGGCGGCCAGATCAAATCGTTAAGTGAGTTAAAAGAAGACTTTGTCTTGTCAGAAAAGGTGTATCTTGACCTTAAGAAAGCAGCCATTGTTTTAAGTGAGTCAATCGATGAGCGGATTGAAGGGTGTATCGGTGAAATCGGCTTTGACTTCGGTGTAGACAAAAACGAGAAAATCTGGATGTTTGAAGCCAACTCTAAACCGGGACGGTCCATCTTCAGTCACCCCCGACTGAAAAAAGAAGAAGCACTCACAAGGCATCTCCCCTTTCAGTACGGGATTTACCTGTTCGATCAATTGATGCGCAGCTCACCGGTATATATCAGATGATGATCTTTTTTGATACCGAGAGAAAAAAATGGTCAGGGGATCCCCTCTTAAAAGGATTACACTTTGGCGACATGCCTCTGTCCTCTGTGGGCAGTCTGGGGAACTTGGTGTCCTTTTCTGTGAAGGTGAGTTCTGATGGTGTCAAAGCCGGTCCTCTCGTTGCCGTACTCACTCAATCACATCGAGTAAAGCCTTTCACAGGAGATGAAAGGCTTTATTTTTCCATTCACGCATCTCTTCAAAAAGCCGGCGGGGTCCTTGCTATTGTGCCGATGTCCTGTATTGGAAACGATTTCCAGATGACAGGGTTTATTTTCGATCCCCATAACCGGCAATGGGTTCAAGCACCGGTAGGTAAACCCGATGTCATTTATAACCGAATCCCCTACCGGAAACAAGAAAAGCTGGAATCCTTTTTACGTGTAAAAGAAGCAGCAGCCAGGGACAATATTCCATTCCTCAATCCGGGATTTCTCTCTAAAAAAAGAATCTGGCGTCTTCTTTCAGCAGATAAAGAGCTTGCTCATTCACTTCCCGATACCGAAGAACTCTCGTCGTTTAAACAATTGATCAACTGGGTTAACCGCCACCCGCAATCTTTGATTAAAGACAGCAGCGGGTCTAAAGGAGAAGGAATATACCGTTTAGCGGCTGAAAACGAACATTCATATCTTTTATCTGCACAGACAAAAATCACGCCTCCCCTCTCTATCGAGTCTGTCTGGAAATTACTCCGGCCATTATTAATAAAACGGACCCTTCTTCTTCAGGAGCAAATTGATCTGACACACTGGAATGGCCGCCCTTATGATTTCAGGGTTCTACTCCATAAAATAAAGAACATCTGGGAGTGTTCAGGTGCAGGAATCCGGGCAGCAGGGGACAACCGTTATACGACCCATTCTTTGTACGGGGGCAGTCTTCTCGATCCCGTTGAAATGGAGATTGACACGCAGCCTGTTCAAAACCTTGCAAAACAGACCGCTTCTCTCCTCCCCGATTCCTTTTTTGAGGTTTCGATGGATATTGGGTGCAGCACAGCGGGGCAGCTTTACGTTTTTGATATTAACAGCAAGCCGATGGTTTTTGACGAGCCCTCTATTCAGAAGGCAGGTGCAGAAAATCTGGTCCGAATTTTCCACGAGCTGTCCCGTTTTTCCCAACCACTGTGATGACTGTGCAACTGTATGTTAAAATGGGAAAGAAAACTCAGAATTTTGACCTTAAAAGCTTTGTTAAACTCAGATGTTGATTTACGCTCACTGCACTCCCTTTCCGCGGAAGTGCTTCCTTGCATATGAAGTATCCCTGCTTCTTCCCCTGCCAGTTATGCTTCGGCGCATACACTGCAAAGCTTTACCAGGAGAGGAAAAAGCAGGTTCGACAGGCTTGCCGGCACCGCCACGGAAAGCGAAGGGCACGTAAGCTTCAACCGTATTTGCAATGTTTCTTTGAGTGACTAAAATAGCAACAATCCTTACGAAAACAGCTTTAATAAATCAACAATGATCTTTAACACAGCCAATATGAAAAGGACGGGAATCTCATGCTTTCTCATTTTCACTACCGTGAAATCAAAAACAATATGATTAACCAGGAATGGGATTTTGATTTTTACTACAAACAAAATAAATACAAAGGCAAGTATTTTAAAGATGGCAGTATTACCTGGTATCATCAGGGAGCCGGGGACATGGAGGAAAAGGAACAGAAATTCCTTGAAGACTGTGTTCACGACCTGATGCTTTACCATGTATATGAAGAGCATTAATGACTGCATGTTTCTCTTCATTTACCCTCATACTACGGGTTAAGCCACTAAAAAAGTAAAAACCAACTTTTTCAGTGCCTTTTATTTAAGTTGCAATGGCTCCATTCGGTTGCTCTGTTACGAGAAACCCAATCATAACAGGCTTTTAAAACATGCAACCGTTCCGCTCATTGCTTAAAAGGCACTGTAAAAAGTTAAAGACCGAACTTTTTCAGTGCCTTCACAGGTAAAAAGGAGGGACATATATGGAACGAAAAGATCTTGAAAATCAAGGACGGGCTGAAGCCTATCTGGACGTGGACCGCATGACCAGCGAAGGCTTGGCCGGCGGGAGAGATCATTTGGCATACGGAAAAAGGCAAATTGATGAATCTCTCGATCTTCATGACGAAGAGCGGCCGCACGAAGCAGGTAAGCCGGAAAAAAGATAAGGTCCGACACCAAAGTAGAGGTTTTTCAATTCAGGTTTCACAACCCTTATTGAAAAACCTTCTTTATATAGCGGCCCCGGCATCCCCCCGGAAAGGAATCTGTTATGTTTGAAAAACTCCGAGAAAAATACGCCCATGCTCTCACTTCTCCAGGAAATACAGAGGAATCCCTGTTTATTATCCAAAATGACCAAGGAGAAAAACTTTACTTTAACAATACCCGGCTTACCAAAGAGGAAAAGTCATTACTGAGTACCCTTTTTGATCAGGTTGAACCGGAATTAAATCAGCCCGTCTCAGCATCTGACAGGATGTGGACACAGCTGTTATTACATAATCAATTACCAGATAAAGATATCTTTACCCCCGTGCGTTTTATCCATTTTCACGTTAAAGGCTCATTGACGGATATCGAAGGATTTACTGAAGCTGTAAACAGTCTGTTTTCTTCGATCGAAACCCTCCTTTGGCCAAATCCGGGAGAAGGTGTGGTGATCCAGCGCCTGGACGAAGAATTTGATGACGAACAGCTTGATGACAGCGCAGTATCAGCATTAACAAGTGATTTTTATGTCCAGCTTTCATTTTTAGTCGGTTCTCCACACACATCTGCGGCCTCTGTAAGAGATCGGTTTAAACTGGAAATGGAAATGTTTAAGGCAGCCAGAAACTACTCTCCTTCTCAGACGATCTTTCATGAGCAGGAGGCACTTTCACACTGGCTTCTGAGCCACCTTGAGCACGATGTGGTCTCGACGTTTCGGGAGCTTTTAAAGCCTGTTCAAAATGACCGTGAATTACAGCAATCGGTAAAAACATATCTGGAATGCAACCTGAATACATCAATGGCCGCAAAAAAAATGTTTGTTCACCGGAATACGCTGCAATACAGAGTTGAAAAATTCATAGAAAAAACCTCATTGGATATTAAGCAGTTTCCTAATGCTGTTGCTGTGTATCTAATGCTTCTTGTCCAGAACTCCAAAAAGGCTAAACATGACCAGTGATGCATCTAAGTAAAGGCAGAACTAAGTTGTTTAAACTAATATCTAACCTGTTTAAAGCCATTTTTAACCTGTTAAAACCACTTCTCAATTAACCAAAACAGCCTTCCCCTTTTTCCGGGAAGGTTGTTTTTCAGGCTGCCTGTATAAGCCAGGTACAACAACATGAAAACGTTTGCACCTTGCACAAAATTGCCGAAAAGTTTTGTGCACGTTTACAATAGCTACTTCTCATGCAAAAAAGGTACACTGTACTTACAGAAGAAAGCGCTTTTACATACTACTTAGTGGAGGGTGTTACCTATGGCAGATATTAGTTTTAAGAGTTTATACAAAATTTATGATGGCGATGTACAAGCCGTTACGGATTTCAATCTTGAAATCAAGGATAAAGAATTTATTGTTTTCGTTGGTCCTTCTGGTTGTGGTAAGTCTACAACCTTAAGAATGGTAGCTGGTCTTGAGGATATCTCAAAAGGCGAGCTTCACATTGGAGAAGAGCTTGTAAACGATGTGGCGCCTAAAGATCGTGATATTGCGATGGTATTCCAAAACTACGCACTTTACCCGCACATGAACGTATATGAAAACATGGCATTCGGACTTAAACTGCGCAAGTTTAAGAAAGATGAAATTGACCGCCGCGTGCGTGACGCTGCAAAAATTCTTGGTCTAACAGAAATGCTTGACCGTAAGCCGAAAGCCATGTCCGGTGGTCAGCGTCAGCGTGTAGCACTTGGACGTGCTATCGTACGTGACCCTAAAGTATTCTTAATGGATGAGCCTTTATCCAACCTTGATGCGAAACTCCGTGTTCAGATGCGTGCTGAAATTACAAAACTTCACCAGCGTCTTCAGACGACTACGATTTATGTAACGCACGATCAGACAGAAGCCATGACAATGGCTACTCGTATCGTCGTAATGAAAGACGGATTAATTCAGCAGGTCGGCCGGCCGAAAGACATTTATGACTATCCTGAGAACGTCTTTGTCGGCGGTTTTATCGGGTCCCCTTCAATGAACTTCCTTTCTGGTAAGCTTGTTGACGGATATGTACACATCGATAATATGAAAGTTAAAGTTCCGGCAGGTAAATTAAAACTTGTTGAGAGCTACAACAATAAAGAAATCACTCTTGGGATCCGTCCTGAAGATATCCATGATGAGCCTGTATTCCTTGAGTCGTCCAAAGAAACGCAGCTTGAGGCTAAAATTGATGTAGCAGAATTGATGGGTGCCGAAACTTTCCTTTACTCTAAAATCGGCGAACAGGAATTCATTGCCCGTGTTGACAGCCGTACGGATGTAGCAAGCGGACAGGACATTAAACTTGCTTTAGATATGAACAAAGCGCATTTCTTCGATCCTGAAACAGAATTGCGCCTGCGATAATTGTGTAACCCCCCCCCTTTTATAAGACGCCACTCTTTTAATCAAAAAAGAGTGGCGTCTCTTTTTCTGCCACTTCCTCAATTAATACAATACTTTCTTTGTGACAGTTTTCGCAGTAATACAAATGGGGGCATAACCCTTCTGATTGATCGTTTTTAATATTGTCTGTGAGTTTTACTGTATCGATTTCTTCATAAGCACTGTAGTTATCAAAGTAATCGGTATGTTTCCCGAAATCCTTTGCTTTTTTACCACACTGTGTACAGTTTTTCCCGATTACTGTGAAACCATTACAGACAGGGCATGATCCTCTCATAGCAGCCTCCTGACATTAAAAAGGGAAAGGTTTCCCTTCCCCTTTACAGCCATGTTATTCAGTTATTGATTAGCGCTGTCCGAATTGCTGTTCAGCTTGTTGTACAAGACGCTTAGTGATCTCTCCACCTACAGATCCGTTAGAGCGTGCAGTAGAATCCGGGCCAAGTTCAACACCGAATTCCTGAGCGATTTCATACTTCATTTGGTCAAGGGCTTGTTGTACACCAGGTACAACAAGTTGGTTTTGGTTTGCCATGTTTCTCACCTCCTCTGTACACATAGTTTGGTTTAAAAAACAATGTCTATGTGTAAAGGAAGATAGCAATTTAAGGAATAAATTTCGGAGTTTTAAAGGGGGAGAAATGATGTTGCAAAATAGGTGAGATATAAATGGTCTCAGTGGTCCGTGGGTTTGTTTTACCCATGCTGGATGTTTTTTCGCGTATAGCCTGAGAATTTTTCGCATGGCCCGAGGGTTTTTACGTTTAGACTCGCGTTTTTTACACTTAGCGACTGCCTTTTTGCACTTTAAGGCTCCGTTTTTACACTTTGACAGCATCTTTTTACGTTTAGCTCGGTTTTTACTTTAGACCCCCCTTTTCACACTTTGACTCACTTTTTTTACACTTAGCCGGCACCTTTTTACGCTTGGAAGTCCTGTCAGTCCTGTCACTTTTACTTCCCAGCCAAAAGAAAAACCGGCTCCTCAGCCGGTTTCCTGTCATTTTAAGAATGCTGTTTCTTTAGCTCATCATCAATAATCAAAGTAGGTTCAGTTGCTTTTTGAATATCCTCGACTGAGTAATCACCAATAATCTCTTTTAACACAAGGCCTTCTTCCGTCACATCAAGTACTGCACGGTCTGTAATAATTCGGTTGACAACCTGTTTTCCTGTCAGAGGAAGGGCGCACTCCTTTAGAATCTTAGGCTCTCCGGCACGATTGACGTGTTCCATGATCACGACTACTTTCTTCGCTCCGTGAACAAGATCCATCGCTCCGCCCATCCCTTTGATCATTTTACCCGGGATCATCCAGTTTGCCAGATCACCGTTTTCAGCAACTTCCATTGCTCCCAGAATCGCAACATCAATATGCCCGCCGCGGATCATGGCAAAGGATTCTGCGCTGCTGAAGTATGATGCTCCTTTGATAGCAGTCACGGTTTCCTTACCTGCATTAATCAGATCGGCATCAAGTTCTTCCTCTGTTGGATAGGGCCCTATTCCCAGAAGCCCGTTCTCAGATTGAAGAACCACCTGTTTGTTTTCCGTAATATAATTGGCTACCATCGTCGGCATTCCAATTCCTAAATTTACATAGTCACCATCATGAATTTCTTTTTCTGCACGTCTTGCTATAAGCTCTCTTACTTTGTGGCGGTCGACTACACTCATATTTGTTGCCTCCTCTCTTTATACTTGAGCCAATGTCCGTCTTTCAATCCGTTTTTCCTGTTCTCCAACGATCAATTGGTTAACATATATGCTTGGAGTGTGAATTTTCTCAGGATCGAGCTCTCCAACCTCCACCAGCTCTTCCACTTCAGCAATTGTCACTTTTCCTGCAGCCGCAACAAGAGGGTTAAAGTTTTGAGCAGTTTTTCTGTATACCAGGTTTCCATGTGTATCGCCTTTGTACGCTCTAACCAGGCTGAAATCAGCTGTGAAGGCCTCTTCAAGTAAATACTCCTTGCCATTAAACGTGCGCACTTCTTTACCCTCTGCTACTTTCGTTCCTACCCCTGCGGGAGTATAGAATGCAGGTATTCCTGCACCACCGGCACGGATCCGCTCGGCAAGGGAGCCTTGTGGAACCAGTTCCACTTCCAGCTCTCCGGCCAGCACTTGACGTTCAAACTCCTTATTTTCCCCAACGTAGGAAGCGTAAATTTTATCAATCTGCTTGTTTTCGAGGAGCAGGCCGAGACCCCAGTCATCGACACCGCAGTTGTTTGAAATAACTGTTAGATGTTTTGCTCCGTGTTCCCGTAATGCTTTGATTAAATTTTCCGGAATACCGCATAAACCGAATCCGCCAACAAGAAGTGTGGCTCCATCTTTAATTTCACTTACGGCTTCCTCAAAAGAAGAATGAATCTGTTTCATGTTCTTTCCCCTCCTTAAAAATATGCTCTGGTAAACTCTGGTATTGATTTCCGCTCCATTGCGTTCCCTTTCCGCGGGGGGCGCCGGTGAGCCTCTTCTATCTGACTTGAAATTCATGAGCAAGAATTAAATCGAAGTCTACACTGGATAAACCGGGTGCTTTCGGTCGGTAAATACCTGGTTTTTTGTGCGGTAAAGGTCGAGACGCTGCTCGAGTTCTTCTCTTAATTTATTGGCAGGGACAATTTCGTCCACAATTAACTCTGAAGCCAATCGGTAAATATCAATGTTTTCCTGATATTCTTTGCGCTTTTCCTGGATGAATGCCGGGCGGTCTTCCGGCGCCAGTTCAGCAATTTTATTTGCGTATACGGCATTTACGGCAGCTTCCGGCCCCATCACGGCAATTTGTGCAGATGGTAAGGCAATACAGCAGTCAGGTTCAAAGGCAGGTCCTGCCATGGCATAAAGGCCTGCTCCATATGCTTTTCTTACGATGACACTGATTTTTGGGACAGTCGCTTCAGACATAGCAGAAATCATTTTTGCACCGTGGCGGATTATGCCTGCTTTTTCAACCTTGGTTCCTATCATGAATCCCGGCACATCGGCAAGGAATAAAAGCGGAATATGATAGGCATCACAAAGCGTGATAAAACGTGCTGCTTTATCAGCAGAATCGTGGAACAGCACTCCGCCTTTCTGACGAGGCTGATTGGCAATGATACCAACAGCCTCACCGTTAATGCGGGCAAACCCCGTGATCAGCTCTTTGGCGAATAACGCCTTCATCTCAAAGAAGCTTCCTTCGTCCGTAATGCGTGCGATTAAATCCTTCATTTCAAACGGTGCGTTCTGATTTTTGGGAATCAGCTCTTCCAGGCTTTTCTCAAATTCAGGAACAGGCTTTGCCTTCACAGTCTTCGTCTTATTTTTATAGTTGCCTGGGAAGTAGGATAAGTACTGTTTGGCTTTCTCAATGGCTTCTTCTTCAGATGCAACGAGAATGTCACCGCAACCGGAAACCGAGCAGTGCATTTTTGCCCCTCCCATTTCCTCAAGTGAAACTTTTTCGCCGATAACCATTTCAGCCATTCGCGGGGAGCCAAGATACATGGACGCATTTCCATCCACCATCATTACGACGTCACAAAACGCCGGAATGTAGGCTCCGCCCGCAGCAGAAGGTCCGAACAACAGACAGATTTGAGGCACTTTTCCTGACAGCTTCACCTGATTGTAAAAGATTTTTCCTGCTCCCCTGCGGTTTGGGAACATCTCCAGTTGATCTGTGATTCTTGCACCTGCAGAGTCTACAAGGTAAAGAATCGGCACTTCAAGCTTTTCCGCAGTTTCCTGGATACGGATGATTTTTTCTACTGTTCTGGCACCCCAGGAACCGGCTTTAACGGTTGAGTCATTTGCCATTACACAAACTGTCTGACCGTTAATCTTACCTGTTGCTGTAACAACCCCGTCTGCCGGAAGCCCTTCTTGTTCTGAGTTTGCAAACAGTCCGTCCTCCGCCCAGGATCCTTCATCAAAAAGCATTTTGAGTCTGTCACGGACAAACATTTTTCCTTTTTCTGCGTTCTTTTGATGGTATCTTTCACCACCGCCACGCTCGATCTGTTCTACTTTTTCCTGCCACTGCACTTCATTGCTCATAAACTTACTCCTCTCTCCCTGCTTATCTGCCTGTATATTGCGGTTTTCTTTTTTCTTTAAATGCTTCAAGTCCCTCTATACGGTCTTCTGTCGGAATCGTGATTTCATATGCTTTTGCTTCGATGGCAATCCCCGTTTTCAAATCCGTTCCGGCACCTTGATTCATGGCAAACTTCGCCTGCCTCAGTGCCACAGGACCACATCTCACCATTTGATCTGTAAGCGCTTTAACTTCTTCGTATAATGAATGAGAAGTACTTACACTGCTTACGAGACCCCATTGTTCTGCAGTTTGTGCATCGATTTTTTTACTGGTGAAAATCATCTCTTTTGCCCTGGACATGCCAATGGCTCTTGGAAGGCGCTGTGTTCCGCCTGCACCGGGGATAATGGCCAGGGACGTCTCAGTAAGAGCAAACGTTGTATGAGGAGTGCAAATTCGGATATCACATGCAAGGGCCAGCTCAAACCCGCCACCAAAGGCCGGTCCATTTAATGCACAAATTGTAGGCGCGGGGAAATCATCCACAAGATCAATCGTCTCTCTGATCCGTTTAACTGCAAAGGGAACTTCTTCCACACTCAGTTCTCTCCGCTCTTTTAAATCTGCGCCGGCACTGAATACTTTTTCACCGGCAGAGGTTAATACAAGAGCTCTGACTTTTGGATTTAACGAAAGCTCCTTAACATGTCCCGCAATTTGATCAAGGACATGTTTATTAAGAGAGTTTGCAGCCTCCGGACGGTTGATTGTAAGCCATGCAATATGATCGTCCCGAAGTTCCAGGTTCACTAAACTCATGGTATCCACTCCGTTCTGTTAGCTTGTTTGTTCCGCTTTTTGTGCTCGTGCTATTTCCATTTGATGACTGATCAGCGGCTTTTCAAGAGACGTTTCAATAAAATGGCCGGCATTCACCAGAGAGCCAAGGTCAATCCCTGAATCAATGCCCATCTCACTGAGCATGTGAATCAGGTCATCGGTAGCCAAATTTCCCGAAGCACCTTTAGCGTACGGACAACCTCCCAGGCCGCCCAGGGATCCGTCAATCGTTGTAATCCCCGCACTCATTCCTACAAGGGTATTGGCAAGAGCCATCCCTCTTGTATTATGAAAATGAAGGGCCAGGTTCTCTTTAGGTATCGAAGCAGTCCATTGATTCAGATTGCTCTCAACCTGACGGGGGTTTCCAACACCAATCGTATCTCCCAGCGAGACTTCGTATACACCCATCTCAAGAAGCTTTGTTGTGACTTTTTCTACCTGCTCGGGAGAGACGTGTCCTTCATAAGGGCAGCCGAAGACAGTGGAAAGGTAGCCTCTTACTTTTTTGCCTGATGCTTTCGCTTCCCGGATCGTTTCTTCCAGTACAGGAAACGTTTCTTCTATGGATTTGTTAATGTTTTTCTTGTTATGTGTGTCGCTTGCTGACATAAAAACAGCGACTTCGTCTACGTCTGCCAGAAGAGCTTTCTCGAGCCCCTTCATATTCGGGACCAGGGCAGCATAGGTTACACCGGGCTCCCGCGTTATTCCCTTTGCTACTTCATAGCAGTCAGAAAGAGCAGGAATCCACTTTGGGTTAACAAATGATGTGATTTCGATATAGGATAACCCTGTCTTTGATAACTGATTGATCCAGTCGATCTTAGTTTGAGTCGGGAGGAACACCTTTTCGTTCTGCAGGCCGTCCCGGGGTCCTACTTCTTTTATGAGTACTCGTTCAGGATAGTTCATTGGAACCTCCTCTAAAACAGTTGAGGCCACTGAAAAAGTACAAACCAACTTTTTCAGTGCCTTTTATTTAAGTGACAATGGCTCCACCCGCTTGCGCGCCTGTTACGAGAAACCCACTCGTAACAGGCTTTTAGAAAATGCAACCGCTCCGCACATTGCTCAGCAGGCACTGGAAAAGGTAAAGACCAAATTTTTTCAGTGCCTTCAACAGTTAAGGAGCAGCAACGTTGCGACTCCTTAACATGTGATTTGATTTTATTTTAATGTAAGTAAAACGTCATCTTCGTTAACGAAGCTACCTTCTTCTACTTTCACTTCTTCAACAGTACCGTCTTCTTCAGCAGTAATCGGAATTTCCATTTTCATGGATTCAAGAATGACAACTTCCTGTCCGGCTGTTACTTCGTCTCCTGCTGCTACTTGAACTTTCCATACGTTACCTGCCATATTTGTCTTTACTTCTTTCATTCGTAACTCACTCCTATGCTTATACTTGTGTACGGTTCTTCTCAATCACGTATTTTTGTACGAATTGAGTGGTGGCGTTTCCTTTTTTGAACACATCGTGCTGCAGTGTTTCCAAAAGCATTGGAATGTTCGTTTTAATGCCTTCTACCTCAGCTTTTTCAAGACAGACGGCCAGCTGCTCAACAGCATCGCTTCTTGAATGACCTTTTGCAATTACCTTGGCGAGCATTGGATCATAGAACGGGGTCACCTGAATGCCTTCTTCTACACCGGAGTCATAGCGGATCTGGTCCATATCCGGGAAAGACCAGCGCTTCAGTTTACCCGGTGAAGGGAAGAAGGTTACTGGATCTTCAGCATAAATCCGAACTTCAATCGCGTGTTCATATGACACATTTCGCTCTTTAAGTTCTGAAATCCTCTTTTCTTCAGCAATTCTTATCTGCCATTCGACAAGATCGATACCAGTGACTTCTTCTGTGACCGGATGCTCTACTTGCAGGCGGGTATTCATCTCAAGGAAATAAATATTCTCCTGCTCATCCACAAGAAACTCGATTGTTCCAACATTGGTGTAGCCGATTTCTTTTGCAGCTTTTTCAGCATAGGCGAACAGCGATTTTCTTGTTTCTTCACTCAGGTTTGCTGCTGGTGCTTCCTCGATGATTTTTTGATTTCTCCGTTGAATGGAGCAATCGCGCTCCCCTAGGCATTGAACGTTTCCAAATGTATCTCCCACAACCTGTGCTTCAATATGACGTGGATTTTCAATAAATTTCTCTACATAAAGTTCTGCAGAACCGAAGAACGTTTCTGCTTTTTTGATTACAGAAGGAAGGACCTTAATAAGTTCATCCTTGTGGTCAACCCGCTGCATTCCGATGCCGCCCCCGCCGGAAGCGGCTTTGATCATGACCGGATAACCGATTTCCTCACAAACAGCGGCTGCTTCTTTCTCGTCAGCAGACACAAGGTTTTTACCCGGTACGACCGGAACGTCAGCCTTGACCATGGCTTCCCGGGCTGCGATTTTATTGCCCATTGTTTCCATAATCTCTTCGTTTGGACCGATGAATGTAATCCCGGCTTCTTTTACACGCTTACTGAATTCAGGGTTTTCGGATAAAAATCCGTATCCCGGATGGATGGCGTCAGCACCGGTCTCCTTGGCCACTTCAAGGATTTTATCCATGTTCAAATAGCTTTCCTTCACACGGGAACCGCCAACCCAGCGGGCTTCATCGGCTGCTCTTGTATGAACACTCGCTTCATCTGCATCTGAAAAGACAGCAACTGTCTTAATCCCAAGCTTTTCACATGTTTTAAATATACGAACGGCAATTTCGCCTCGGTTTGCTACTAATAGTTTTTTAATCATGCCTTGTCTCCTTCCCCATTCTCGTTTTTATCCTCTTGGGCAGCCGATCTCACGCGCAATGACGAGACGCTGGATTTCTGAAGTGCCTTCACCGATTTCCATCAGCTTGGCGTCTCTCAGGTGGCGTTCCACTTTATACTCTCTCATGTACCCGTATCCACCGTGAATCTGGATCGCCTGGTTACACGCTCTTGTTGCTGCTTCAGAGGCAAACAGCTTTGCATATGCAGATTCTTTTTTAAACGACTTGTTATTGTCCTTAAGCCATGCCGCTTTATGAACCATGTTTCTGGCAAGATCCAGTTCCATTGCCATGTCGCTCAGCTTAAATTGAATCGCCTGGAAGCTTCCGATTGGTCTGCCGAACTGTTTACGGTCTTTTGAGTATGCAAGTGCTGCTTCATAAGCGGCCTGCCCGATACCGACAGCTAAGGCAGCAATGGAAATTCGTCCCCCGTCAAGGGTGTATAAAAATTGATTGAATCCTTTATCAGGATCACCCAGAATGTTTTCCTTTGGCACTTTCACGTCTTCTAGGTGAATTTCGGTTGTGTTTGATCCCTTGACACCGAATTTTTCATAATCACTCCGGATTGTGACACCTGGTGCATCAGTCGGCACAATAAAAGCAGAAATTTTCTTTTTCCCTTTTTCATCCGTTCCGTTTACGGCAGTGACGATCACAATACGTGAATATTCGGTGTTTGTAATCCAGCATTTTTCACCGTTTATAATGTAATGGTCTCCCTGCAGCTCAGCCCGTGTCTGGGTGCCTCCTGCATCTGAGCCTGCATTAGGTTCCGTCAGACCGAATGCCCCGAGTGTTTCACCGCTTGCAATAGGAACGAGGTACTCCTGTTTTTGTTCTTCTGTACCGAAATAATAAAGAGGAGACGCACCCAGTGATACGGCTGCAGCATAGCTCAGTCCCGTTCCTCCGCATGCTTTTCCGATCTCTTCAACAGCGAGGGCATAAGAGATCGTATCTCCGCCAGATCCGCCGTATTCTTCCGGGAATGGGATCCCAAGAAGGCCCAGTTCTCCTATACGTTTGAATGTTTCTTCCGGGAAACGGGCAGTGCGGTCGACTTCATCTGCTTTTGGTTCAATTTCCTTTTTAGCAAAATCTCTTACCATTTCTTTAATCATCTGTTGTTCTTTTGTTAGTGAAAAATCCATATGATCCTCTCCCTGTATGGTTTCTAATTACTCAAATGTAAAGGCTTTCATTTTTCTGTTAAGCTTTTTCAGGAAAGTTGCTGGTTTAGGGATTTCTATCTTGTTGAAGAACTCTTGATGTTTCCGAATTCCTTTGCTTTCCAGGGTGGTGCCGGCAATCATCATGCGAAGGTCCGCCGCCTCTTCAGTGAGTTACGCGGTACAGCTCAAAGCACCGCTTTTCTGCAGCAATGGTTACACAATCAGCCTTTAATGACAATAAGGCCATCCTGACTGAGCAATCGTTCAGTTTCATTATAGGGAACTGTTTTTGAATTGTAAATAAATTTATACTATTTAAAATTATGTGAATCATTGAGCGTGAAAAACACCCGAAGAACTCATGGCCTCCGGGTGCTGTTTTAATTTCTTTTACTGAAATCAGGAAATGCAAACTGAACAATTTTTCAAACTAACGCCAGCATCCGTTCCAAGGCCAGCTTCCCGTCTCCGGCGACGTCCGCCGGGACATTGATCGTGTTAACGGGCTTGTTTTCCGCCACACATTCAAGTGCCCAGGCCAGGTGGGGAAGATCGATACGGTTCATTGTGAGACACGGACACATAAGTGGATTCACAGATACAATATCCAGGTGAGGGTTGGCGTTGATTAATCGTTTTACAAGGTTCATCTCTGTACCGATTGCCCATTTGCTGCCATTGGGAGCTGTCCGGATTTTTTCAATGATGTAGCTTGTAGATCCGGCATAATCGCTTGCCTGTACCACATCCCAGGTACACTCCGGATGCACGAGGATGTTTCTGTCCGGCTCTTCCTCACGAAGTTTCCTTACATGTTCCATTCTGAAATTTTCATGAACGGAACAATGACCTTTCCATAAAAGAACCCGTACCTCATCCAGTCCCTTCTGATCCCCCTCAAGCATCTTTGTACCAGGATTATAAACGCGCATCTGTTTGAGAGGAATTCCCAAGTCAAATGCCGTATTCCTCCCCAGATGCTGGTCGGGTAAAAATAAGATTCTTTTCTTCTGTTCAAGTGCCCACTTTACGATCTGTTTCGCATTTGAGGATGTGACACACGCTCCCCCATGCCTCCCGACAAATGCTTTAATCTCCGCTGTTGAATTTACATAGGTAAGGGGAATGATCGTATCGCCGTATTGGGATGTGAGGACACGCCATGCCTCTTCCGTCTGAGAATAGTCGGCCATGTCTGCCATTGAACACCCTGCCCTCATATCCGGCAGAATGACCCGCTGGTGACTGCTTGTCAGGATGTCTGCGGTTTCAGCCATGAAATGCACCCCGCAAAAAACAATATAATCAGCCTTTCCATTATCTGCGCTCAGCTGCGCGAGCTTCAGAGAATCTCCCGTATCATCTGCAAATTGAATGACTTCATCTTTTTGATAATGATGACCGGGTAAATAAAGGCGGGATCCCATTTCTTTTTTTACACGTTCAATTAATTCAATTAGTTCCTCGTCAGACTGCTGTTTGTAAAATTCAGGTATGACCGGGCGCTGCTGTAAAAAACTTTCGAGTACACTCACTTGAAATCACCACTCTTTTCATGAAAAGTAAGACTGATATCAAGGGCATTAACCGAGTGGGTTAACGCACCCATAGAGATCATGTGTACGCCGGATTCGGCGTAATCTTTAAGCACTTCCAGGGTAATGCTCCCTGACACTTCTGCAACTACATGATCAGGAATAAAAGTCATCCATTCCTTCGCCGTTTCGGGAATGACATTATCAAACATGATTACATCGGCTCCAGCTTCCAAAGCCTCAGTGAGTGCATCAAAGGACTCGACCTCCACTTCAATTTTCACCATGTGACCTGCCGCCTTTTTTGCCCGTCCAATCGCTTCTTTAACAGAACCGCATGCTGCAATGTGATTGTCTTTAATCATCACTGCATCATCGAGGCGGAAACGGTGATTCTTTCCGCCCCCTGCTTTTACTGCTGCCTTTTCAAGCATACGGAGGCCCGGCGTCGTCTTTCGTGTATCACAAACAGCTGTGTTGTATCCTTCCAGTTCCAGAACCGCTTGATTGGTTGCCGTTGCAATACCGGAAAGACGCTGAATAAGGTTTAACAGCACCCGTTCTGACATGAGAATGTCCTTGACCGATCCCTTAACCGAAGCGATAATGTCTCCTTTTACCACATGTTCGCCGTCTTGTTTATATACAGTAACGTCCGTTTGAAGACCAAGCTGTCCGTAGCCAGTTTCAAGAATCATTCTCCCGCAGAAAATCCCATCATCTTTTGCAATGTAGTCTGCTGACGCTTTTTCCTCTGATGAAAAGATGGCATCGCTTGTAATATCAGCAAACCCTATATCTTCCTGCAGCCATCTTTCAAGCATTGGTTTCAGTATCCATTGGTTCATATTCGGTACTCCCTTCTGTAAAACAAGGTCTGATCAGCTTTTCACTGATGTGACGTATGACTTTCTTTCCTTCCCACTGCTCCGGATTCTGCACGGGGCAGTCGCTTCGATAATGACTGCCTCTGGATTCAGTCCGGATCAGAGATGATGTGGCGATGAGCCAGGCTGTAATGAGCATATTACTCACTTCAACCTCTTTTAACTTCCAATTTTCCCTCAGGCTATGTAAATGCTGTTTCACTTGAAACGTCTCACAAAAACCTATGAGTTCCTTAAGGTCATCTGGATTTTTTTCAATTCCTGCCCCGTGTGATACTGCTTTGATGACAGCTTCCTTTTCGGGAAATTTCAAGGGTTTTATGTCTGCTCTACGGGTAGCTGAAGTGTTAATATTCCGGGGACGGACCGTAGCAGCAATATGCGATGCAGTTCTTTTTCCAAACACAATCGTTTCCAGCAGAGAATTGCTCGCAAGCCGGTTTGCCCCGTGAACCCCGGTACAAGCTGCTTCTCCTGCCGCGTATAGCCCTTCTACAGACGTACAGCCGTTTATATCTGTTCGGACTCCGCCTATTGAGAAATGGGCCCCTGGCCTGACTGGTATTTTACCTTTATATAAATCCACACCAGCTCTTTTACAAATTGCACTTACGGTTGGAAACCGTTTTTCCATATCAGTTACGCATTGAATATCGAGAAAAACGGGAATGCCTTTTTTCACATTTTCATAGAGTGTACGGGCAACTACATCTCTGGGAGCCAGGTCTTTTAACGGATGCCAAGCCATTAAGCGCTCGTTTTTCCCATTTACCAGCACAGCCCCTTCTCCTCTTACAGCTTCTGAAATAAGCCCGTGACTTTTATTTTCTGACCAGAGCAGTGTTGGATGAAACTGCGTAAACTCCATATCTTCCAGTTCAGCTCCTCCCCTGTAGGCAAGGGCTGAACCTTCACCTGCAAGGGATTTGTCTGCAGAGGAAGAGTCAAACAGCCCTCCATACCCCCCGGTTGCAATTACAACGGCGTCGGCAAAGACATGCTCAATCCCTCCATTACGCCCTTTGACCGTAACCCCTCTGCAAGACCCTTCATTTATGATCAGATCAACGACCTTCTTGTCCGTGAAAAGGTCAATTGTAAGGCAGGTTGACAGGATATGCTCCATCATCCGCTTACCCGTCTGGTCTCCACCGGCATGAAGAATACGGCGCACCGAATGAGCACCTTCAAGGCACCGGGCAAAGTCTCCGTTTAAATCTTTATCAAACGACATCCCTTCTTTAATCCATTCGTGAACAGCCCTGACACCGTCCTGGACAAGGGTCTTCACAGCTCTTTCATTCCCATGACCCGCGCCTGCATATAATGTATCAGCTGCATGGTGTTTTACATCATCCTCATTCACCGCCGCCGCAATTCCTCCCTGTGCTTTCCAGGAGCTTGCTCTCCCAGTCTTTGTGAAAATTATCACATTACAGTTCACAGACAATTCCCTGGCAGCAGTCAGAGCAGCCAGACCACTGCCCAGTATAATCACATTCAATTTCCGCATATGTACACCCCTTTTTAAAAATTTACAGGTGTCTTGACACATATCTTTACATAACTTTACACTTAATACAACTGTTTTTTTTAAAGGAGAGGATTTTGTGATTTTTTTAGATCATGCTTCAACAACACCGATGAGCCAGACCGCACTGGCTGTCTATCACGAAACAGCCTCCCGATTTTATGGGAATACAGCAAGCCTTCATGAGGGTGGTTACGGGGCCTCGCAAATCTATGAAGCTTCCAAAAAGGCAGTTGCAGGAGCACTGGGAGCAGACCCATCAGAGGTTTATTTTACAGGGGGCGGTACAGAAGCCAACGACAGAGCGATTCGTTCTCTCACGGCCCCTTATAAGGGAAAAGACAAGCATGTGATCACGACAAAGATTGAACACCCCTCCGTCTTATCTTCTGTTGAATTGCTTAAGGAAAACGGGTTTTCTGTTACTTTTCTTGATGTGGACAAAGATGGCAGGGTCCCCCTTTCTGTTGTAATTGAAGCAATCCAGGAAGATACGGTTCTCGTTTCTATTCAGCACGGAAATTCTGAAATCGGGACAATTCAGGACATAAAGGAGATTAGTCACATTTGTCATGCAAAAGGGGTTTTATTTCACACGGATGCCGTACAGACTTTTGGAAAAGTGCCCATAGATGTAAAGGAGTTAAACGTGGATGCTCTCAGTGTTTCCGCACATAAATTGTACGGTCCAAAAGGTGTAGGTGCAGTATACATAAAAGAAGGTGTGAACTGGCAGGAACTCGATTACTTTACAAGCCCCTCACACGAAAGAGGGTTTCGTCCCGGAACGGCAAATACACCAGGGATTGCGGCATTTGCCAAAGCGGTTCTGGATTGTGACCCGGTAAAAGCAGAAGATGAACTCCACAGACTCCGGGAATTTTTTATCAAATGCTTAAAAGCACGTGTTCCAAATGCAGTCATTGAAGGTCACAATACGTCGGTCTGTCCTCACATCGCCGGTTTCCGCCTTCCCGGAATAGAGGGGCAGTACATAATGCTCACGCTGGACCGTTACGGAATTTGTGTGTCTACGGGAAGTGCCTGTCAGGTTGCCAAACAAGAAGCTTCCCATGTATTATCATCTATAGGGAAATCAGAACAAGAATCTCGTGAATTCGTCCGCCTGTCTGTTGGACTGTCAACGAGCAAGGAAGACCTTATCCGTGCGGTTGAGGTAATCTCAACCATTACAAAAAGAACGGAGGAAGATTCGGATGCCAAAAAAATGGCTCGGGGAAGAACGCAGAAACAAAATTCACACCATGCTTAAAGCGGCCGGCAGTCCTTTAACAGGTACACAGCTTGCTGACAGGATGAATGTAAGCCGCCAGGTTATTGTCCAGGATATCTCCTTACTTAAAGCAAGGGAAATTCCCGTCATGGCAACTTCCCAGGGGTACGTCCTGGTAAACCGGGAACCCGGTTTTCCAAACCACCGGGTTGTTGCCTGCTGTCATAAACCTGACCAGACGAAGGACGAGCTTTTTCTTCTCGTCGACCACGGAATAACAGTTAAGGATGTCACAGTCGAGCACCCCGTCTACGGTGATCTGACTGCCTCCATAATGGTAAGCAACCGCGTAGAGGCAGAGAAATTCGTTGCAAAGATTGAAGCGAATAATGCCTCCTATTTGTCAGAACTGACCGACGGTGTCCACCTTCATACTCTTGAAGCACCGAGCCCTGAGCTTTTGGAAGAAGCGATTGAGGCCCTGGCTAAAGAAGGGTTTCTCCTTAATGAGTAGGCTTTGAACTTCGGGATCTGTGAAATCATCATATGGCATTAAAAACGGGCGGCTCATAAGGTGGTGTTATGTGCCGTCCTCTTTACTGAAACTAATTAAAAGCTACTGTGAAAATGTAATGTTGGGGATTTCTCAATCTCTCATCGATGTTCCAGGCTTTGTTGAACGGAATACACTCCTTTTCCGCGGACTCGCGCCGAGCCTCCTCAGGGCTTTGCCCTGGCGGCGGCTTGCAATGAGCAGGAATCAACAACTTGTTTTTTACCAAAACATCGAGATGTCCAGAATTCCGATGGCAATCATCACTACACCTGCTGTGCGCTGCACAATAAGGCCGAGGCGTCTTCCTTTTTTCATCACAACACCACCTGCTCCCAGGTAGGAGATGACCCCGATTACAATAAGAAATGGGATGGCTGTCCCTACTGCAAATACGGCAGGAAGAACAAATCCTGTGGCACTCGTAAACGTTACAGGCATAAGCAGCATGAAAAACAACAAAAACATTGTCGGACAGAAACCGAGAGAAAAGCTGAAACCGAGCATAAACGCACCCCATTTCCCCTTTTTTCCACTGGATCGATGACCTGGCTTTTTCCACAGCCTCACCGTCCACCTCATTGTGAACAACCCAAGCATATAAATACCGATTACAATAAGCATCGGGCCTAGAACACGCCGGATCCATGGAAAATACTGAGTCAACTCCCTTTGGAATTCCTGACCCACTATCCAGACAATGCTTCCAATCAAGGTAAATGCAACGACTTTTCCCAATGTATAAAATAAAGAGTCTGCCCAAGAAACACCGTGATTTACAGATTTTGATCCGTAAAGAGTGATCGCACTCAGGTTCCCTGAGAACTGGCATGGAGCAAGAGCCCCCACCAGACCAAGAAGTAACGCAAATAAAAGGGGAATCGACTCTGCACGGTTGGCTGCATTCATAAACGGTTCCCTCAAAATGGCACTGATTCCTTCTATCATTTCAAACATAATATACTCTCCCAGTCAAACAGTCTGTATCCATATTATAACGTGAAAAAACAATGTTGAAAATTCGTTAGCATCACAGCCGCTATGGACGGTTTACTTGGCACTGCAACTGTGAGAAAGATATAATAGAGCAAAAATCAGGAGGACGTTACCATTATGAATATTTTACTCTTTGGAGCTACCGGAAGAGTTGGAAATCACCTTATTAAACTGGCTGCTGAGAGCAGTCACCTTTATACCCTTTTCGTACGCTCACCTGCAAAACTTGCGTCCCCACTTCCTCCTAACATGAGGCTGTTTCAAGGTAATGCCGTTGAAAAAAGGGACGTACATAAAGCACTTCAGGGACAGGACGGGGTTATTTCCTGTCTTTCAACAGATAAAAATAACGTTTTGTCTGCCTTCACCCCTATTCTTTGTGAGGGAATGGCCGAACAAGGAATAAAGAGGGTCATTACGGTGGGTACAGCAGGGATCCTTCAATCCAGGTCTGAACCAGGTACATTCCGATTTCTATCAAAGGAATCGAAGAGAAAGACAACCATTGCTGCACAGGATCACCTGAGTGTATACAATACTTTCCGTAAAACAAACCTCGATTGGACTATCATCTGTCCTACTTACCTCCCAGAGGGAGAGATAACCGGCCTGGCCCGGTATGAGAAAGACATGCTGCCAATCGATGGCAGCCGGGTCACCACCGGGGATACAGCTGCTTTTACGTATCATGAATTTTTTAACCAGGCATTTGTCAGAACCCGGGTTGGTTTGGCGGAATAAATAAAAGATCGGACTGCTGCGCATCCATGTAGGGAGGATTGTCCTCACGTGAACATATAAACCATTTTTCATTATTTATCTACCATTCTCCCTTGTTCTCCTGCAATCGCAAAAAAGACCCGCTTTCGCGGGTCTCCCTCTATCCGGCTGTTTTCTCAATCCCCTGCTGAAGCTGATACATGTGGTGGTAAATACCACCCATTGTCATAAGTTCATCGTGGCTGCCTTGTTCTGAAATTTCTCCTTTGTTCAGAACAAGGATCTGATCAGCTTTACGAATTGTTGACAACCTGTGTGCGATTACAAATGTTGTCCGTCCTTCTTTTACCACATCAAGGGCTTGCTGAATCACAGCCTCTGTTTCCGTGTCGATGTTTGCAGTTGCTTCATCAAGAATGAGTATCGGCGGGTTAAAAACAAGCGCCCGTGCAAATGAAATGAGCTGGCGCTGCCCGGAAGAAAGTGTACTCCCTTTTTCTTTCACTTCTTCATCAATCCCGTTCGGTAGATCATCGATCATCTCTTTTGCGCCTACCTTATGAAGGGCATCCAGTATCGCTCCACGGGAAATACCCGGGTCGTTCAGCCCCACATTAGAGGCAATAGTACCGGTAAATAAAAACGGATCCTGAAGTACAATGGCCATGTGCTCGCGGAGTGCCTGCTTTGAGATGGTGTGTATATCGGTTCCATCAACCGTCACGCTTCCTTTTTGATGATCATAAAACCTGAAGAGGACATTCATAATAGAGCTCTTTCCTGAGCCGGTGTGGCCGACAAACGCCACTGTTTCGCCCTGTCTTGCCGAAAATGATATATCCTTTAATACGTACTCATCTTCTTCGTAGGCAAAAAACACATGGTTAAATTTGATGTCTCCTTTAAAACGGGGAACACTCCCTTTGGACAGCGCTGTACCTTCTTCGTCCATAAGCTCAAACACCCGCTCTCCGGCAACTCTGGCTTCTTCAAGCTGAGCCAGCTGATTGACGAGATTGTTAACCGGTTCAAACAGGCGGTTCAAGTAATCGACAAAAGCATAGAGTACACCAAGAGAAAAGACGGCCCCAACACCTACCGAAGCGCCTCCGAAGTACCAGATAAGGCCCACAAAGGCTATGTTTCGAAATAAGTTTACAAGATTGAACGAAGTAAGGGCATTTAAGGATAGGAGTTTATTGTTGTAGCTGAAGTGTTCGTGATTTAATTTTTCAAACTCATCACTTACTTCTTTTTCCCTTCCAAATGCCTGGATCACGGGCATCCCCTGAATATTTTCATTTATTTTCCCGTTAATATCACTTACCCGCTCCCGGATCACATGGTTATACTTCGAGGCCACCTTCCTGTACAGCATAGCCCATATAACAAGGATTGGGAGCAGGACAAGGGCAACCGTTGCAAGTCGGGGCTCAAGGAGGAACAGAGCAATGTAAATCCCCGTCAGATAAATAATACTTGTAAAGAATGTCGCAAGTACCCTGACATAAAGCTCCCTGATCGCTTCTGTATCATTTGTCACACGGGAAACGATCTTCCCTGCAGGGTGCCGGTCGAAATACTTGATAGGGAGCTGCTGTACTTTATTAAATACATCTGTTCTCATTTTCTGAATGATCTGGTTCGCTGACCGCTGCAGAAGAAAACTCTGGTGATAGTGAAGAAATGCTGCTATTAAAACAAGGAGGAAATAGCCTCCCATGAGCATAAGGAGGTACTTGACTTCCGGACGGAAAAACGAATAAACCTCTTCTGCTGTTAACCTGTCAACGGTATACTGAGCGGATTCGTCTCCCCTGGTAACGGTAAGTACGTTTCCTTCAAGGTTCCTCTCTCCTTCAAAAGCAAGAGGTTCATCAGCTGCCACATAGGTTAACCCAACCTGGAGAACCTGGAGGACGGATCGCGGGTCGGTCCCGCCTCCGTGCCGGTCGCTTCTTATATACTCACGGTTATCGTAGCTCACTTCCCCGCCTTCATTTACTTCGTACCACGGTCGCTCAATCCCCATAATGTGATTGTCAATCATATGCTTTGCTATAAACGGACCAGTAAGCTCTGCTGCTGCAGCTATCGTAAGCAGAAACAGTGCGAATAAGATCGGCCTTTTAAATGCGAGGGCATAGCGTATTAGTCGTTTTGTTGGTGT
The DNA here is from genome assembly GCF_016901055.1 of Alteribacter salitolerans. Taxonomy (NCBI): domain Bacteria; kingdom Bacillati; phylum Bacillota; class Bacilli; order Caryophanales; family Bacillaceae; genus Alteribacter; species Alteribacter salitolerans. The sequence continues at coordinate 51,338 of NZ_JAFEUX010000010.1, forward strand.
CATTGGCTATGCACCTCCCTTCCTTCTTCAATGTTTTCTTTGATCTGCTGGGCAGTATACTGCTCTTTATACCAGCCGCCTGAAGCCATAAGCTCCTCGTGAGTCCCCCGCTCGGTAATTCTTGCGGAATCCATAACCAGAATCTGGTCTGCATGACTCACAGCTGACATCCGATGAGCTGTAATAAAAGTGGTTTTTCCTTTTCGTTCATTTCTTATGTTCGTAATAATCGCGGCTTCAGTTTTGGCATCTACAGCCGATAAGGCGTCATCAAGGATCAGAATTTCCGGATTTTTTAACAGGGCTCTGGCAATAGAGACCCTCTGCTTCTGCCCTCCCGACAAGGAAACACCTTTTTCCCCCACCATGGTTTCAATCCCTTTTGGAAACGTCTCGATATCTTTCGTGATAGAGGCCAGATCCAGCACCCGGTAAAAATCATAATCCGAGGCGTCCGGCCTTCCAAAACGGACGTTTTTTCTGATGGTCTTAGAGAATAGAAAGTGGTCCTGGGGTACATAGCCGATCCAGCTTTTAGTCTGATCAAGTGCAATACGCTCAACTTCCACACCAGATATTGTAAAGCTCCCTGTTCCTGACGGGTACTCACGGAGAAGCTGCTTTAATAACGTCGTTTTTCCAGAGCCTGTTTTCCCTACAACTCCTATCGTCTCGCCCCGTTCAACCTGCAATGAAATACGGTCAAGGACGGCTGACTTGGAGCTGGGATAGGAAAACGTTACGTTATCCATGGCAATTGTTTCAGGAGCGTCTACCGAAATGGTGTGAGGCAGATCCTTAACGTCTGCTTCATACGAAAACGTCTCGTTCAACCGGTCAAGAGAGGCATTTCCCCGCTGCATAATGTTCATTAACTCTCCAAAAGCAAACATCGGCCAGATAAGCATACCTAAATAAATATTGAAAGAAACAAGCTGCCCGAGGGTGATTTCATTATTGAAAACGAGGAACGCGCCGTAACCAAGCCCGATCATGTAACTCAGTCCGACAAGAATTTTAATCGTAGGCTCAAAGAGAGCGTCAATTCGTGCTACAGCTATGTTCTTTTTCAAAACATCATCTGTAGAGGTCTTAAACCGTGCCTCATCATCGTTCTCTTTTACAAATGCCCTCACTACTCTTACTCCAGCAATGGACTCAAGAACCTGATCATTCAGCTCCCCAAAAGAGTTCTGTGCCTTCGTAAAACGTTCGTGGATGACTTTTCCGTACCGTTTCATAAGCCAGGCCATAATCGGAAGTGGGAGAAATGCTGCTATTGTCAATTTCCAGCTGACGAGAAACCCCATCATAAACAGGATAATGACGAGAAACACGGTGGCATCAACCAGTGTCAGAACACCAAACCCTGCTGTCATGGAGATAGCTTTAAGGTCGTTTGTGGCTCTTGCCATTAAGTCACCTGATTTATTTTTTTCATAGAATGTCGGTGTCATTTTCATCAGGTGTCCCATGAGGCGGGACCTTAACAGCCGTTCAATAACGAAAGCGCCCCCGAACAGCTGTCTCATCCACGTATAAGTGAACCCGTAGATCACAATCATCAACCCGGCCATAATACCGATAAAAAGCATCAATCGATCTCTGGTCATCACTCCCTGATGAATATCATCAATGACGATACCAATCAGGCGCGGCGGGATGACTTCAAGAAAACTTACAAATATCAATATGGACAGAGCAAGAGTATACCTTTTCCACTCTGCTTTAAAAAACCATAATAACTTCTTTAATACTGAAAACATTACGCGTCACATCCTATTCTGTTGTCTGAGCATTCAACTGTATCGCTAACCTCCACCTGTCTCCTGCTCTTTTGTGTGAAGCCTTCTGAGCTTTACCATCTTAATCATTGAAATCCCTCCATTAAAATTAGTATCTATATGAACGGCAGCAGCCGTTTTATTTGAAATAAGTGTGCTCATAATCTTTGTAAAACACTGGCATAAACCTGCCGGAGGTTCATCGGTGGCCAGGGGAAGTCAACACCATAATTTAAACAGAGCCAAAAAAGCACACAAGCCTCTCGCTCGTGTGCTCCTATCCGTACTTTTAAAGCCGGAAAAAATAAAAAAGCGCAGTCACAAGTCAAACGTTGCAACTGCGCGGTTATATGTAAAAAGAAAGGTCTCTTTTTAACGCAGGGCGGCCTCATATAAACTAAAGGTGGAGTTACAACAAGAATTATTCAATTTTACCTGGATGTTCATTTTAGTGAATGTCATCTTGTACTCCTCCTTTCATGTTATGTGGTCTTTATCCGGTAATAATCGTAGCACTATTTTGAACTTTTCGTCAACCATTTTTTTCAAATGATCTGCAAAGCGTGAAATAGGTGTTCATGTTTGAAGTTGTCGTTATATCCCCTTGCTCTGCCGGATTGCAACATCCAGAATTTCAGAACCAAAAAGCAACATACATGCGCTTGAAACTTTTTTGTGAAAAGAAGCGTTTTATATTTGCAGGTGAGAGGGGGGCAAAAGAGAGATGGAAAATCACGAAGAAAAAAGATGGATTCATCAATCTCTGAATGGAGACGATGAAGCTTTCTACGAATTAATTGTTCATTATCAGCCTGTGGTAGAAAAATTTGCCCGCCAGATTGGTGTGAGTGAAAGTGACCTTCCCGATATAACCCAGGAAGTGTTTATTAAAGTGTATCGCTTTCTCGATACTTATTCCCGCGGGAAGTTTTCTACATGGCTGTACAGTATCACCTTGAATGTATGCAGAGATGTCTTTCGCAAAAATAAACGTGATCGTATGAAGCTTATAAAGTATGAAAAGGAAATAACATCTTTTTATCCGCAGGGAATGAGTGATTATGCTGCGGCCCTGAACGAATGTCTTTCCCGGTTAGAAGAGAAATACCGGGTACCCCTTGTCCTCTATTACTTTCATGACCGGCCGTTATCAGAGATTTCGCTGATCATGGAGATGAAAGAAAACTCTGTTAAAACCAGGCTGAAGCGAGGAAAAGAGAAATTGAAAGCAGCTATGAAAAAAGGAGGTTTTACAGATGAGTGACCGTTTTGAAAAAGGAATGAAGGAGCTCAGTAAAGGTTATGAAAATCAGCCTCTTTCCAAGCCTCCTGAAACGATTTATGAAAATGTGAAAAAAGCTCCCATGAATAAACCAAAGAAATACAGAATGGCTTTTCTGAATGTGGCAGCCACCCTTTTGCTCGTGATCGGGGGAGGCATCCTCGGTGGTTCTTACCTCATGAGCGAAAACAATGTGAGCCAGGAGCCCCCTGCTGTACCTGCTGATGACCTTGAAAATGAGGAACCAGATGATCGTGTTCATGTGGAGGAGAATCAAGAATATGCATCCAGGGATGATACCTTTATTCATGAGTATGAATTGGAGGGTATGCCTGAAACGTTCGAATATCTCCTTTATATAAATGAACAGATAGGCTTTTCAACATATATTGAGGAACAGTTTGAAGTGAGTTCAAATGAAAGTGACCGTGTAACTTTTTACAGCATGTACGGAGCTGTTGAAAGAGAGGATGCTTTCATTCAGATCATTCATCATCCTGAAGAAGATCCCGAAGTCATTGAGTCGGTATTCAGAAATAAATTGGCATCTGAAGGATATACAGAAAACCATGAAGCAGACATTACTCTGTCTCAAGGGGAGATGAAGTCATACTGGGTAAAAGGAGACAGTGCTCCTTCTGAAGTTCAGTATCAGATTTTATTAGACCATAAAGAGGGTTGGTTTGAGATCCGAGTAAAAAAACCTGCCTCCTTATCCGAAGGCAGATTCACTCAGTCTGCGAAGCTGTTTGTTGATGAGCTTATGTTCAGATAACCTGTCAGAAAAGCTATGTTGATTTCCGCTCATTGCACTTTCCGCGGGCGGCTTGATTCTCAGCGCTTTGCGCTTCCGGGGTCTCCCCGGAACCCGCTCCTCCCGCAGGAGTAGCGCGCATTCGCTCCAATCTTATAAAACGATAATGACCTCATTAAAGAATCAAAATTGATTTATGTTGGCATTCGAGCCCTGATTTAGTGACAATATTACCGCGCTTTGACTTTTTCAGTGGTTTCGCACAGCACAAGGAGGTACCTGCCATCCTGCGGAAAGCGACGTATATTTCAGGACCGATTTATTTGCACCGTATTTTACTCGTTTTGATTCTTGTTGACTAAAACACTTTTGTCCCATTCACTGACAGCACTATTACCTATCCTTATACTCAAGATATCCCAGCTTTACCGCTTCGTTCATGAGTTCATGGTGGGATGATGCGTTAAGTTTTTTGCGAAGGTTATGACGGTGGTTTTCAACGGTTTTGTGACTGACTCCAAGTGATTCAGCAGTCTCGGCAACAGAGAAGCCTTTTATCAAATGTGAAAACACCTCTTCTTCTCTCTGGGTCAGGTAAATCGACGGAGTAACCCTTCGACTTCCCTTCTTGGAAGAAGAAAAAAAAGAATAATGTGTTCTCCCTTCCTTCATGGACTCAAGGGCAGCCATTAAATCTACAAGAGGTTCATCGTGCCGGATCACTCCCAGAATACTGTACCGATCAAGAAAGGAAGGATCTACATACCCGTGTTTTCCCAGGAGAATTACTACATTAATTTCAGAGTCTTTTTTATGAGCTTTTTCAATAACCTCCCCCGCTGTTCCATACTTTAAGGTTTCGGGATTCACGAACAGCCAGTCAAAAGGATACTTTTCCAATAAAGCAAACACTTCAGCTTTTTCATTTGCTTCCAAAATGTATTCCACGGGAAATAAGTCTTTTAAGAGTTGCGTCAATCCAAAGCGGATTAAGTCATGTTCCTCTGATATAATGAAGCGCACGTTTTCTCCCCTCCCCTTTTATGAAACAATTTGTTCATAAAGTATTATAGCCCCAAACCAATAGATAGTTGATTTGTATAGCTTGTGTAGGCAATTAAATGGTTAATTTCCACGATATCCTGTTCTGAGAATCCTTCTTTTCTCAGGTTTTCAATCTCTTTTTTTCTAAGCTCGTTCCGGTTAACTGTCAGCTTCTTGGCATAAATGAGAACGGCTTTAACCTTTGTATCAAATTTTTCGAGGTTATCTGCTACAAGATTGTCGGCAGTATCTTCGTCAGTCAGCTTTACTAAAAATTCTTTATGGCTTTTTGTACAGTAATCACAACAGTTTCTTGCTGAAACATAGGTGATAATTATCTCTCTTAACTCTTCTCCTACTCCGATTTGTTTGACTGCCTGCTGTAATGGGGTAAAGTTGGTTAAAAGATCCGGGGTGTGAGCCATCAGCCTGTGAAAAACGGACACCGGCGGTTCGAGTTGATCATATACCTTCATCTTCTTTATTTCTGTCTGTTTTACGGGTTTAATCCATGGCATACTGTTTCGCTCCATCCATATTCTTTTTTGTCTTAAACGCAGTTGCTCATCATTTAAACAAATCCAGGTATCTATATTATTGATTACCCGGTTTCACAACATGCAATGGAAAACATTCAGCCATCAACCAATATCAAAACGCTTCATTTTGCATTGTTCATTTATCGTCACAAGCTGTTCAAAGTTTGCTCACAAATTCACGTTAAATTAGGTGTTATCACTTATATGTTTATTATTTCACATTTAATATGATAGGTACAGTGATAGATGTGTCTGCCCTGACCGCTATTTTTATGCCTATTAGAATGAAAGGGGATCTTGTATGTTTGGATTTGAATACGATCCGGTCATATACAGCCGAATTCTTACTGCACTGACACTTGGCTTCCATATTATCTTTGCCACAATCGGTGTTGGTGTCCCACTTATGATTGCCATTGCAGAGTGGATGGGGATCAAGCGTAATGACCCTCACTATACATTACTTGCCAGACGCTGGGCACGGGGCTTTGTTGTTACCGTTGCCGTAGGGGTCGTAACCGGTACAGCGATTGGACTTCAGTTAAGTCTCCTGTGGCCGAATTTCATGCAGGCAGCCGGACATACAATCGGTCTGCCGTTGTTCCTGGAAATATTCGCTTTCTTTTTCGAAGCGATTTTCCTCGGTATCTATTTGTACACATGGGACCGCTTTAAGAGTAAGATGAAGCACTTCCTCCTTGTTATCCCTATTGTTATCGGAGCTTCTGCTTCGGCATTTTTCATTACAACAGTAAACGGATTTATGAATATCCCTCAAGGTTTTGAACTTGTGGATGGTGTACTTACAAATGTTAACCCGCTGGTTGCCATGTTCAACCCTGCAACACCGACTAAAGTTGCTCACGTGATCATCACTTGTTACCTGACATCAGCGTTCATCCTGGGTACGATTGCAGCAATCCATCTGATTAAAGGAAACAATCATGTGTATCACAAAAAAGCATTGCACCTAACGATGGTTTCAGGTGCTGTGTTCGCTATTGCAACGGCTGTGATTGGTGACTTATCCGGTAAATACCTTCACGAATATCAGCCTGAAAAACTTGCCGCAGCCGAGTGGCATTTTGAAACAGAAACGGAAGCGCCTCTGATACTGGGAGGGATTCTTACGGAAGACAATGAAGTGAAATATGCATTGGAAATTCCATATGCTCTCAGTATTTTAGCGGGAGGTACACCTGGTTCTGAAGTTGTGGGCCTTAACGATTTCCCGGAAGACGAACTTCCCCCGCTATGGGTTCACTACGCTTTTGACCTGATGGTCGGTATCGGAATGTACCTGGCTGCTGTTTCCGTTCTGTTTGTTGTCATTAGCTGGAGGAAGAAATGGAACCCGCTTAACAAACCGTTGCTTTGGGCTGTTGCAGCAGGCGGGCCGCTATCCATGATAGCTATTGAATCCGGATGGGTTTTCGCAGAAGTCGGACGCCAGCCATGGATTATTAACGGCATCATGAGAACAGAAGAAGGTGCAACTACTTCCGCACACGTGGATATTATGTTCGTCCTTTTCGTTACACTCTATATCATTCTTGGTGTTACATGTGCAGTTGTTCTTCGCAGAATGTTCAAGAAAAACCCTGTTGAACACGAGCTTGAAAAACGCGGCATGGAACAGCCAAAACGTGTCAGCAATGAATAAAGGAGGTACCGACCTTGAGTTATGAAGTCGTTGGTATAACGGTACTTTGGATTTTCCTTTACGGCTATTTAATTGTGGCGTCGATTGATTTCGGCGCCGGTTTCTTCAGCTACTACAGCCGTATTACAAATAAAAAACATGTGGTTCATAATATTATTCAGCGTTACCTTTCTCCTGTATGGGAAGTAACAAATGTCTTTCTGGTCTTCTTCTTCGTGGGAATTGTCGGCTTCTTTCCGGACACGGCTTATTACTACGGGACAGCACTTCTAATTCCGGGAAGCATTGCCATCATTCTCCTTGCACTCCGGGGTTCTTATTATGCCTTTGCTACGTACGGTGCGAAAGACAGTCACCTTTATTCGTTTTTGTACGGAGCAACCGGGCTTTTAATTCCCGCTTCATTAACAACAGTCCTTACCATCTCTGAAGGCGGGTACTTGTCTGTGGAGAACGGAAACGTTCAGCTGCTTTACGGGGAGCTCTTTACGAGTGCCTACTCCTGGGGTGTTGTGTTTCTTGCAATTGTAAGTGTCCTGTTTATTTCTGCAGCATTTTTGACCTATTACGCAAGCAGGGCAAAGGATAAGCCTGCACTTGAAGTTGTCCGTAAGTACGCCCTGTCATGGTCTCTGCCGACGATTATTACCGGGATTGTGGTGTTCTTTCTGCTTGGAAAAAGAAATCCGGAGCACTTTTCAAACATGATGGATCTCTGGTGGATGTTCGGTATTTCTTTTGTGACATTTGTGGGTGCCACAGTGTTGATCTGGAAGCGCCGTAATTACGGTACGGCATTTGTACTTGTGATGATTCAGTTCTTTACAGCTTTTTTTGCATACGGAGCGGCACATTTGCCGTATCTTCTGTATCCGTACCTGACCATTTATGATGGATTTACAAATGAAGCGATGGCTATCGCCCTGATTGTTGCGTTTATCGGCGGTTTGTTGCTTCTGATTCCTTCCCTTATTCTGCTTATGCGTCTGTTCCTGTTTGACGCAGAATACGTAGAAGGGAAAAAATAAAGGAGGAATAACAATGGATTTGACATTCTTTCTTATCATGATTGCTCCTCCCCTTGTTCTCGTTGGCGCGGTTGCCTTCATGTTTATCTGGGGAGCAAAAGCAAAGCCCCCTCACTATTTGGAGGACAAAGACTGACGGGGTCTGTCCCCATAGCCATCAAGTTAAGGGATTTACAAATTTTAAAGCAGAAGAAGTCAGGATGTAGCCGGAATGCCCTTCGCTTTCCGCGGGGGCGCCGGTGAGCCTCCGGGCGGTTTATGCCTGCTTCTTCCTCTACCAGAAACGCTACGTAGAGATGTGCGTCGAAGCAACTCGCAGCTTATTCGAGGTGTAACCGCTCGTTGCTCCCGCAGGAGTCTCGAACATTCCGGCTGCATCCTCTTTTACATTCTTATTTGAGTGCTTGCAGGAAGGGAGAGAGTGTGATGTAGCCTTTGCACAAAATACCGTTGAAAGTATTAAGTACAACGAACTTGCAATTCGAGATTTAGGCTATCATTCTTTAGATGTTTTTAGATAACCACAGCTGTCTTCACGGGTGAAGTAAACGTTTTCTTTCATAAAAAAAGACTGTATGAAGATAACCTTCAACTCAGCCTCTGTTATTCTCTAGACTAACCGGGTCCGGACAAAGCTTTCGCTCGTCGTAATATACAGCCCGCTTTTTAACCGGTACATGTCGGTACTGCTTCCTGGAACACTAACTCGTTCTATCACCGTAAAAGCTTCTCCTCGGCGGACCGTTCCCGCTACAGCACTGGCGTCCCAGGAAGGCCGGCTTCTGACATTGAGTGTATCTGCATCTACAATAACGAGAAGCCCTGACGGCCGTGCATTCTGGATTGCCTGATACGTCTGCGGTCCCGCTATTCCATCAACTGTTATTCCTGCACTGCGCTGAATGGCACGGACAGCATTTTCAGTGGCGTTGCCAAAAATACCATCGCCACCAAACGAGCCAAGATCGTACCCAAGATTAAGCAGTTTTTCCTGCAAACTGCGAACCAGCGCTCCACGGTCACCATTTCTTAACACCTGTCCGGTCCATTCACCCGTTCCCGTTGAACCTCCACTGCTTCTTCTGCGGACATTCGAAAACAAGGCAGCAATCGCTTCAGCATGGGCTGCTGCTGCTTCTTGAATGAAGGCTGAAGAACGAAGGAAGTTAGCATCCTGCGCATTCGTAACGAAGCCTCCTTCTGTTAAAATGGCAGCCATGTTTGTGTAGCGGAGTACATAAAAGCCTGCCGATTTTGTACCACGATCAAGTGTGCGTCCCCGCCACGCCTGATTGTACATGACACGGTGCATTTCCTGGTGAATCTGACGGGTCCGGTTCGGTGCATTCGTAAAACGGAAAGTCTCAAAACCGCGTGCTGCTGCAACTGCGGCGTTATAATGAATCGAAACAAATAAATCGGCATTCCAGCTGTTTGCAGCCTGAGCCCGGGCTGCAAGACTTACAAAAACATCGGTTGTGCGACTCAGACGCACTTCAACATTTTGAAACTGGGATTGAAGAATATCTCTCAGCCTTAAAGCTGTACTCAGACATAAGTCTTTTTCCCGTAAAGCGTTCCCTACTGCCCCAGGGTCACTTCCGCCATGACCTGGATCTATGAAAATCCTGACTGGTCTTCCTAAATTAATCGGCAATACCATTACACCTCGCCTCCTTCAACATAGATGTCATCATCAGAGATAACACCAGCTTCACGAAATTCTGAGCACGCAGCATCATCACATTCAGGTTCTCCATGTTCACCCCTTTTAAAGGTTTCAATATTCAGTCTCTCTATCGTTCTTCCACAGTAAACACATTCAGTATGTTCCCTCAAATGTCATTCTCCTTTTGGACTAATAGAGCAGACAGTATTTCATAAATGATAAATGAGCACACAGGATTATTAATAAATAGGTTGTCTACTCCTTACTACAGTAAATGCTGCGTGTGAAATTACGCATAACCAAAGACCTATAATAAAGGAAAAATGTACGAATGCCGATGATTGAATGGTCTGTCCGCCTCGATTAAACTAAAAATAACCGGAGGTGATACAATGTGGCATTTAAAACAATTTGAAGAACTTACCACTCCAGAACTTTATCGCATTTTAAAAGAGAGAGTCGATATCTTTGTCGTTGAACAGAAGTGCCCATATCCTGAAATTGATAATAAAGACTTAACAGCCTGCCACCTTTTCAAACAAGAAAACGGCCGGATAATTGCCTATGCCAGAATACTCCCTCCAGAAGACAGGAATGCTCCATATACAATCGGCCGTGTCATTGTAAACAAGGAATTCCGAAGAGAAGGATACGGGAATGACCTCATGGAGCGTGCCATTCGCTTTATCCTCCAAAAGAATCCTGAGACCGAAATAACCCTTTCCGCCCAGACTTATATTAAACACTTCTACCAGTCGCATGGGTTTAAAGAAGTTTCAGATGAATACTTGGAAGACGGTATCCCTCACGTTACAATGATCTTAAAAATTGATACCCTCTAAAAAAACAAGCCACCAGAACTGTTCTGGTGGTTTGTTGAGACTTACTTATAAAGAGAATGAATATGGTTGATCAGCTGAGGCAGCCAACTTGTAAGGGGTTTAAAAGTATACCCCGAAGCTTCAGCCAGTGACACATCCTGATACGTTGATGCGGGAAAATTAAAGGGGGACTGGTTCTGAGGTGACTCCGGCGCTGCAATCTTCGCTTCCCGGCCGGTTTCCTGTTCAATCATGGCGATTAACTCCCCCAGCGATACCTGATCCGGTGATGAGGCATTAACAGGTCCGTGCAACTCACTCTTCCCTGTCCAGAACAGAAAGTCAGCAAGGTCTCCCGCTTCTACAAAAGAAAGCTTGGTGTGCACGTTTGAAATAAGGACCGGCACTTCCTTCAGCACTTTTTCCAAATGAAAATGCAACCGCTCCGTGTAATCATCCTCTCCTAAAACGATCGGAGGGCGAACGGCTGTTACAGGGAAGCTTGCCTCCTGGAAAAACACGGATTCCGCCAGCCGTTTTCCTTCTCCGTAGCTGAAATCCTCTCTCCCACCCATGGTAATTTCGTATGTATATGGATCGAAGTCCTTTTCAATTTTTAATTCTTTTTCATCAAAGCCATACACGGACAAAGTCGATGTCAGAACATAGTGCCTGGTTTTTTCCTTAAACACATCACACGCAATTTTTGCATCATCCGGTGAAAAGCAAATCTGATCATAAATCAGGTCCCATTTCGTTCCATTAAAGACAATCTCCATCGACTCTCGTTCACTGCGGTCCACTTTGACTCTGGTTACCTGATCGCCAAATGAATCCTCCTGCTGTCCGCGGGTTGCTATGGTAACGTCATCGCCATTTGCCGCAAGTTTCTCCACAAGCCTTTTCCCAAAAAATCGTGTGCCGCCTAAAACAAGTATTTTTCTCGACATCGCCATTTCCTCCTTTTTCTTCCCCTAATGCTGTTTCTATACTCACACGGCCTTTTCCTTCTAATGCCCGTAATCTTAGCCTTTGAGGACAATTCCCAACACTCCTTGTAAAAATGTTCAAGGAAAAGTTTGACAACCGCTGGCAATCCCGATAAACTACAAGTGTACTAACAAATGTAATACACACATCACACAGAATGAAACAATCAAGGTGGTGAATTAATGTATTTTAATATTGATCCTAAAAAGAACGTCCCTTTATACGAACAAATCATCCATCAGGTTAAAGAGATGTGTGCGAAGGGCCTTTTGAAGCCGGAAGAAAAGCTTCCCTCTGTAAGAGAACTGAGCTCTCAGATTGTGATCAACCCGAATACCGTAAGTAAAGCTTACAAAGAGCTGGAAAGACAAGGGGTGATTATGACCATTCGCGGCAGGGGAACGTTCATTTCAGAGGATTTTCATTTCACCCACGACCCGCGGAAGTCAGAAGCAATCAAACAGGCATTAAAACAAGCCGTTATCGACAGCCACTACGTTGGCATAGAAAAAGAACAAGTTGAATCGTGGATTGAAGAGTTTTATCAGGAAATTGGGGGAGAAAACCGTGAGAGTTGAAAATCTTTCTAAACGAATTCATCAGAATGAGATACTTAAAGACATTACATTCAATATTGAACCCGGCAGTATTGTCGGCATTGTAGGGCGTAATGGAGCAGGTAAGACCACCCTTTTACGGACGATGACAGGCATTCTCGATCCAACCCGGGGTGATGTGAAAATCGGCGACAAGAGTATTTTTAAAAACCCCGAAACAAAGCAGGACGTTATTTTTGTTCCTGATTCGTCCGAAGCTTTGAAGAACTATTCCACGAAGGAGCTCGTAAGGTTATATAAAGCTGTCTATCCCCGGTTTGACAATGACTATTTTAACGAATTGATGGAACGCTTTTCCCTTCCTGAAACGAAAAAGATCGGCAATTATTCAAAAGGAATGAAAGCTCTCTTCTCCCTTGTGGTCGCTTTTTCAACACGGGCCCGTTATATCATTTTGGATGAACCAACAGATGGTCTTGACGTCATCGTAAAACGGAAAGTACTTAAAATCCTTGTGGAAGAAGTTGCCCTCAGCGACGTGTCAGTTATTATCTCGTCTCACAGGCTTGATGAACTGGAATTCATGGCAAATGACATCATTATGATTAAAGATGGAAAAGTAGACAGTCACTACGAGCTGGATGAAATGAAAAGCATGTACAAAAAAGTTCAGGTTGTTTTCTCCGATTACATGCCTGAAAAGATTAAAAGAAAAGTGAGTATCCTAAATCAAACCGGCCGAGTATATACCATTATCATTGAAAAGAACGGATCCGATGCTGAAGCGGTGATTTTAGATGAGAAACCTCTTCTCTATGAAGAACTGTCTATGAGCCTGGAGGATGTGTTTGTAGTTAAGTTAGGGGGCGAAGAATTTGTTTCATAAGGCACTTTGGTTACAAAATTATAAACAATCAAAAATGCTTGTCTGGATTTTCGCAATAATTTTTGCCGTCCACCTTCCATTCCAGACGATGATTACACTCGAAAACTGGCGTGAATATTCTTACATGTACAGTAATTCAGCTTATGAAGTTTACAGGCTTTTTATAGGCGGTACACTGCCTGTATTCATTCTTTTTGCCTCCGCGATCTTCGCAGGGCTTTTAATAGGGATTGAACGAAACACAAGACGTAATGATTTTACTTTCTCCCTGCCATTTAAAAGAAGGGACATATTTTTTGCCAAATGGATTTATGGTGTATTAATCATAGCCACTCTTCATGCAGTTACCTTTTTCACAGCCTATGCCATTGTCGCAACATCTGAGTTTGCCTCCCGGCTGGGTTCATTTACCCTGACGGAGCTGTTTCTCACACCCCTGCTTGGATATATCCTGTTCTTCTCCTTTGCCATGTTTATCGGTACGATTGCAGGAGAGATGATTACTCAGGTGGTTCTGACTTTTATATTTGCCATCTTTCCCTACGGTGCATTCGTTCTTTTAGGTTACCTTGCAGACCTTCACTTCGGGTTTAACTGGAACCCGCCTTTATGGCTTGCATATGTGTCCCCATTATTGTTTGCCTTTGTGAATCCTGCTGAGGAATTGGCAAACCCGGTCCTGCTCGGGATCATCTGGATTGCCGCCACCCTGATCGGGGGCTTCCTCCTTTATGAACGCAACAAAGTTGAGCATAACGGCGAATTCCTCATCTTTAAACAGCTCCACCCTGTCTTTCTGGTTGGAATTGTTGCGTGCTTCGCCTTGCTGGGAGGCATGATTGTCTCTGCCATTGTTCCCTGGGGCATGACTGACTTTCAGATTACTGCTTACTGGTTAGGTTTCGCGGTGTTTACCATTTTCAGCTTCCTCATCGCCAGAAGGCTTTTAAAAATGAATGTGATGGTCAAAAATAAATAGTCTTACTTTACAGGGTGAAAACGAAGGTGTAAAACGCTTTCGTTTTCACCCATTTTTCATGGCAGAAGCTTTGTTGCAGCGGGGAAAAAACACTTCCGGCATTTTTTGTCGAAAATCGATATTAAAACGCTTGCAAAACGTGTATATACAAGATAAAATAGAAAATGTTCACGAGATACTTGTATATACAAAATTTCAGCCAAAAGCTTGATTCAAATGTTTAACATGGCAAGTTCAGAGGTATAAAGGAGCGAGCCTTTCTTTTGCTCATAATCGCTCAGTCATAGGGAAATCTATGAGACAGGCTCTGTTAAGCCCGGTTATGAAAACGATTACCTTCCCTTTTACTTCCACTTACTTATAACGAAATCGTAATTTTAAGGAGGATGCAAAATGGCTCAATATGAAAAGCAAGTGAAAGAAATACTCGAAGCCATTGGCGGCAAAGAGAATATTGAAAAAGCCACACATTGTGTGACGAGGCTTAGAATGTCGCTGAAAGATGAATCAAAAGTGGATTCAGAGAAACTGGAGAGCATTGATATTGTCAAAGGTTCTTTTTCCACGAACGGGCAGTTTCAGGTCATTATCGGCCAGGGAACGGTAGATAAGGTTTACAAGGAAATGGTAGCCATGACCGGGATTGGCGAAGCAACAAAAGACGATGTTAAAGAGGCTTCAGCTTCCAAGCAAAACTGGCTCCAGCGAGGCGTTAAGATGCTTGCTGACATCTTTATTCCAATCCTGCCGGCAATCGTAACAGCTGGTCTTCTTCTCGGGATTAACAACATCCTTACAGGAGAAGGGATTTTCTTTGCTGAATCCGTTGTAGAGCGTTACCCTCAATGGGCCGGAATCGCTGAAATAATTAATATTATTGCCAGTGCTGCCTTCGTGTTCCTGCCCGCCCTGATCGGCTGGTCGGCAGTTAAACGATTTGGCGGAAGTGAGCTTCTTGGTATTGTACTTGGTTTATTCCTTGTTCACCCTGACTTACTTAACGCCTGGGAATATGCAGATGCAAGTGCTGAAGGAGACGTTCCAACCTGGAACTTATTCGGCCTCCAGGTAGAAGCTATCGGCTATCAGGGACAAGTCCTTCCTGTACTTGTATCCGCCTGGGTTCTGGCTAAGATTGATATTTACTTAAGAAAGCGTGTTCCGGACAGCATTCAAATGCTGGTTGTTGCACCTGTGGCTTTGCTTATTACCGGTTTTCTTGCATTCATTGTTATCGGTCCTGTTACATTTACAATTGCCAATGCTATTACCGGCGGATTTATATGGCTTTTCTCAAGTCTGCCTGCCATTGGAGGTCTGTTATACGGAGCAGTTTATGCTCCACTTGTTATTACCGGAATGCACCATGCGTTCCTGGCCGTAGACCTTCAGCTCGTAGGTACCGGAAATGGAACATTCTTGTGGCCGATCTTGGCTCTTTCCAACATTGCCCAAGGTTCTGCTGCACTGGCTATTATGTTCGCCACACGTAATGAAAACATGAAAGGTCTTTCCCTTACATCATCTGTTTCTGCCTACCTTGGGGTTACGGAGCCTGCGTTGTTCGGGGTTAACCTCCGTTACAAGTTTCCGTTCATCTGCGCGATTATTGGTGCGGCAACAGCGGGTATGTTTATCACCCTTAACGGTGTACTGGCCAACTCCATCGGTATCGGCGGTATCCCAGGAATACTTTCCATCATTCCTGATTTCTGGATGTCATTCTTTATCGGTATGATCATTGCAATCGTTGTTCCTTTTGCACTCACATTCCTGTACGCAAAATTCGTTACAAAAGAAGAAGTATAGAACAGAAAGAAAGCACCCAACCTTTAACAGGCTGGGTGCTTTTTTTTCTATTGGGTATAAATAATTTTTATTGTATCGGCTGCCCTGAAAATAAAGTTGGGAAGGTACTATTATCCTTCATTAACGCTCCACTGTGCTGAACGTAATACGCTCCATTGACGCGGACTCGCGTCGAGCCTAATCGTTGAGTAGACCGGTCTTGAGGGACAGACAAGACCCCCGGCAGTATACAAGAGGCTTTCAGGCATAACCGAAGAAACGTAAAATCCCTGACAAAAGTCATAAATCTGTGACATATCTGAGCACGTTTAAGGGAATAGGTAGTTTTAGCATGATGCGCGGGGCAGTCAGGAGGTCAGCCGATGAAGAATAATTCACTATACCGCATTTTCGTTATTGTTACGATGTTCATTAAATTTCTTGCACAGCTTTATTTCTTCAACAAACGCCACACACACTGGGACGCTGCTACCCGTGAAAAGTGGGAGGAGCTTCTAAAGAAACAAGCAGCGGAGTACCGGGATAAAGCGATTAAGCTGGAAGGCCTTATGATTAAAGCCGGACAGTTTTTAAGCTCCAGGGCCGATTTGTTTCCTGAAGTTTTCCTCAAAGAACTTGAAGACCTGATCGACCGTGTTCCTCCTGTTCCGGCGAGGATTTCAAGACAGATCCTGGAAAAAGAATGGGGACGTGATATAGGTGACTGGCTTGTGGAAATTAGTGATCAACCCGTTGCTTCCGCTTCGATCGGAGAAGTTTATAAAGGGCGGTTACATAACGGTGAAGAAGTAGCCATCAAGATCCAGCGCCATAATATTGAAAAGATTTTCAGAACAGACTTTAAAGCCCTTCGGATTGTATTATGGATCGCAAAGCGATTTACTAAATTCGGTAAGCAGGCAGATCTGAAATCCCTTCACAAAGAGCTGGTGAGGGTGATGAGTGATGAACTTAATTTCTCTAAGGAACTGAAAAACGGTGTTTATTTCAAGAAGCGGTTCCATGACAGCAACGAGCTGTATATCCCCCATTACTTTGAGGATTTCTCCACCCGCCGTGTTCTCGTAATGGAATGGATAGACGCTGAAAAAATGAACAATACGTCTTTTCTAATAAAACATAACATTAATCAAAAACAACTGGCTGAGAAGGTTTTTAAGTTCTTTATGGATCAGCTCCTTGAAGATGGGATGTTTCATGCCGACCCTCATCCGGGAAACATTTTAGTAAAGAGCGATGGAACTTTGGTAGTACTTGACTTCGGAATGGTCGGGGTTATAAAAAAACAGGATGCTCTTATGTTAAGAAAAGTGGTCCAGGGACTTGTCCTTGAAGATTATGCCCTTGTAGTGAAGCAGTTGGGGGAGCTTGGCTTTCTCCTCCCCCATGCAAACAAGCACAAGCTTCAGGCGATCCTGCGACAATCTGTTGAAACGTATCTGGAAAACGGTGTCGGAACTGTGGACCAGGAGCTGATTGGAGAGATTTTTGAAGACATTCAGGAACTCGTCCAGGAGCAGCCGATCCAGCTTCCTACGGAATTTGCCTTTCTCGGGCGGGCAGCATCCATCGCTTTAGGCTTACTGACAATTGTTGATCCTGAAATTGATTTTATAAAACTCGGGAAACCTGTAGTACAGGATTGGATTAACGATACCGAGGAAGAAGAAGGAAGCCTCCAGTTCCAGGTTCTTAAAGATTCGGCGAAACCTTTACTGGCTGTGCCCCGTAACTTAAATGAATGGCTGCAGGGCCCAAAATATGCAAGACGGGCCGAAACCAGGAGGGAATGGCGTGGATACGATCACCACCGCTACCTTCTGTTTATCGGTATTTCGAGCCTTACCTTTCTGATCAGCCTTATCTTTTTGTTTCTCAGCATCATTATGGATGTTCAAAATCTGTTTGGTGTAACTGCTGCACTTTCCGCGACAGGACTTGGTTCGACGATCATGTTTTTGTATCTTCATAAACGCTGGGTTTCAGGATTCAGAGAGAATAATGATTGAAATTTTATAAGGAGTGATAATCGTGAGTGATCTATTGAAAAAAGGATTTTTAATCGGACTTGGTGCCGCTATTACGAGTAAGGAAAAAGCTGAGAAATACTTTCAGGAGCTGATTGTCAAAGGGAAAGTAACTCCCGATGAAGCAAATGAAATGATGAAGGAATTCGAGAAGAAAGGAACTCAGACTGAAGAAACTTGGAACCGTCGTTCAAAGGAGAAGGCTCAAAAATTCTTCAGTGATCTGGATATTGCATCAAAGGCTGAAGTTACGGCTCTCGAACAGCGAATCGCTGAGCTTGATGCAAGAGTGGCTTCACTTGAAAACAGCGGTGAAAACGAGCCCGGCGTGGAGAATGACCCTGTCCCTTACGAAGACCCGGACAGAAACGAATAACTATAATCAAATGTAAAGAGACTGTTCACTTCGGGTGTTCCCCTTAGCGGACGGTCTCTTTTTTTGTATACTTTACAATATATTACAGATATGAGCTGGTATAAGAATACTCACCTGACTCAACCTATACGTAATACAGTTAAAGGGAGAGTTTTGATGAATATTTCTGAATTAACCTCCGGAGACACGGTATATGTGATTTACCGGAATCCGCACACACAGAATGTCGCTCAGATACAGGAGGCTTCGATAATTGAAGATCCTCATAATCCGGGGAGAATGAGTTTATATCTTTTTGAAGAACATTTTCCATTAAGAGATGAATATGCCATGTACACAAGTTATCAGGAAGCAGAAGAAATGTATAATCAGTATTTTGATATTCCTCAGGATGAGGATCTATATTAGCTGTTAGCTGTGATGCAGCTGAAGTAAAGAGATATTGTAAACTTAACTTTTTTAGGAAGGTGTGAAAACCTGTGATTAAACCGTTCATGCCTCAGCTCGTATATATTGAACCGGGAGCATTAGAATACCCCCTGGGTGCTGAGTTAAAAAAGAAATTCGAGGATTTGGGTGTAGAGATTCGCAAAACCACTTCCCATAACCAGGTACGCAACATACCGGGCGAAAACCATCTTCAAAAGTACCGGAATGCAAAGTCTACTCTTGTGGTCGGAGTCAGAAAAACACTGAAGTTTGACACCTCAAAGCCATCTGCAGAATATGCCATTCCCCTTGCTACCGGCTGTATGGGCCATTGCCAGTACTGCTACCTGCAGACAACCATGGGAGATAAACCTTATATCCGGACATACGTCAATCTTGAAGATATCTTTAATCAGGCCGAGCAGTACATGAGTGAACGGGCTCCCCAGGACACAAGGTTTGAAGCGGCATGCACGTCTGACATAGTAGGAATCGATCACCTTACCCATTCACTGAAAAAAGCCATTGAATACTTTGGTAATTCTGAGAACGGTAAACTCCGGTTTGTGACTAAATACCACCACGTTGATCATTTACTGGATGCCGATCACAAAGGGAAAACAAGATTCCGTTTCAGTATCAATGCCGATTATGTAATCAAGAATTTTGAGCAGGGCACTTCACCTCTTGATTACCGTATCCAGGCTGCAGGTAAAGTAGCAAATGCAGGGTATCCGCTCGGTTTTATCGTAGCTCCTCTTTATATTCACGAAGGGTGGAAGCAGGGTTACGAAGAGATGTTTAAGAAACTGGATGCAGAGCTTTCGGGCAGGGCTCGTGATGATCTTACCTTTGAGC
The DNA here is from genome assembly GCF_016901055.1 of Alteribacter salitolerans. Lineage (NCBI taxonomy): Bacteria > Bacillati > Bacillota > Bacilli > Caryophanales > Bacillaceae > Alteribacter > Alteribacter salitolerans. The sequence continues at coordinate 70,833 of NZ_JAFEUX010000010.1, forward strand.
TGATTCAGCACCGGTTCACCAAACCTGCAAAACGTGTGATTCAGAAAAACTATCCAATGACCAAGCTGGAACTTGACGAGGAAAAGCGAAAATACAAATGGGGAAAATACGGAATCGGAAAATACATTTATCAAAAAGATGAGCAGGAAGACTTAAAAGAAACACTCAACAGCTACATTGACAAATACTTTCCAAGTGCCAAACTGGAATATTTCACATGAAACACATTCAAGCTAAAACCCTTTAATAAACCGCCATTTCCCATATGTCTTTCGATTCACCCGTTCTATCTTTTTCATTTACCAGACTGGCGAGCTTCTTCTCTACTTCAAGGTAAGGCTCCACCATTTCTTTTAACAGCTCATTATGGTGACTTGGAGATCGTTTTGTCTCCCAGGAGGCAAGAATGTGTTTTTGCTTAGGGGTAAGAGGACTTCTGCTTCCTTCGATTTTTGCCCAGTCCATCGTTCCATTCATCAGATGTCCCATTTCCACAAGCCAGCCTGCTGCAATTGACCACCTGATCGAATCGATACACTGGCTGGCGTAGTACCACTCCCCTCTGTGAGTCCGCCGGTAAGCTTCATGTACATAAGCGAGAGTCTTTCCCCGCCACTTATGAAAGTCGTCTTTGGTAAACAGAATCGTTAATGCAGCCGATTCCCTTTGTATGCTGCCTATTTCTCCACAAGGGTCGTGTATGATTTTTATTCCTTTCAGCCACGGAGAAGGATGCAGATCCTTAAGTTTATAAATGAAAAGGTCTACTTTAAAAAACCACTTATAATGAGCAATGGTATAAGGCACGTTACTGCCCGGATCCTCAAAAAACAATACAGTCCCCCACCCTCTTGTCCGCTCATTTTTATTATGGATAAAAGACTGGAACGAATGGTCTTTGACAACTACCCTGACATCCAGGTCTGAATAAAGGTCCATATTATTTGCTGCTGCTGAACCGCCATAATACAGTCCAATCACGTTCTCGTCACAGATCAGATCTTCCTCCATACGGCTTTTCACTTTCTCCCGTTGAACCGGTATCCTTTGATCACGTTCGCTGTTCACATGAAACGCCTCCAGTTTACATTTGTTGTCTTCTTCGAGATCAATCAATTAAAACCCTCTGAAAACTCACCTTCTTCGTTACGATTATCATTCCGGGATTATAAAGAGCCTTGAGTGCTGTTTTTAATCCATCAATACAAAAAAGCCCCGGAAGCATTGCACTCCCGGGGGCCTCTTCCACTTCAGAACTGCCGGCCAAAGATATTTAAATAACCGAAAAGATAGGAAGCAAACACAGTTACAAAGAAAACGAATACAAAGGCAGAGAAAAACATCCAGTCCCTCTTTCTAATACTCATTTTATGGTAGTGAGTCCGTTCTGTAGAGCCGGTAAAACCTTTTGATTCCATGGCTACAGCAACACGTTCTGCCTTGCGGATGGCATTTGCAAGGAGAGGAATGGCATAGCGGCGAAACTGCCGAATGCGGCCCTTTACACCTTTTGCTCTTCCTGCACCCCTGATTTTGTGTGCCTGGCGAAGAACCTCAAACTCATGCTTAAACGTAGGGAGGAAACGGTATCCCGCCAGTATTCCATAAGTGAGTTTAGGCGGCAGTTTAGCCTGCTGCATCAGGCTCAGCATGAACTTTGTGGAATCAGTAGTAAGCACAAACATAAGGGAGAGGGCAACCAGACATAATGAACGTAGTCCCAGACTTACCGCTACTATCATGCTCCCTTCCGTTACTTCAAACCACCAGAATGAAAACAAAACATTTCCGTCGCTGAAAGTATCACTTGAGTAAAGCATCGTCATCCATGAAAAACTGAGAGCAACGAATACAAATGGTACGAAAATCAGCAGCCACCGTTTCACTGACAAGTCACTAAGTAAAAAGGTTATCAGAATTGTAAATATCAGATAAACCAGCGGCGTGAACGGATCAAATACAAAGGCAAGGAGAAGTCCCGGAATAAAGATCGTCAAAGCTTTCATCGTAGGATTTATCGTACTAAGCATGACCAGCCACCTCTTCTTTGACTTCTTTCCTGTCCTGGATGCGGACCCTGTATGGAAGACGAAGCTTTGCCTCTCTTATGAGCTGCCGGTTGTTCCAAAGTTCAGCTGGTGATCCATCAAAGTCGATCTTTCCTTCATTTAATACATAAACACGATCACAGTAACGATCCACCAGATCCATGTCATGTGTCACAAACACGATAGCCGTCCCCTGGTCCCGTAGATCGGTCACCATTTTCATGAGCTCTTTCGTCGTTTTAGCATCCTGCCCAAAGGTGGGCTCATCAAATAATAAAACACCGGGGGTTTCATCAAGCATGGTGGCAACACTCAGCCGTCTTTTCTGCCCGCCGCTTAAGGAAAATGGATTCGCCCATTTCTTTTTTTCAAGATGGAATTTCCGCATAAGTTCCTCTGTCTGGTCCAAAATGACCCCTTCATCCTTTTCGTTCAGTTTCATTCCAAACGAAATCTCATCATACACAGTATCTGCAATGAACTGATGTTCCGGGTTCTGAAAAACAAAGCCAAGCTCTCGGCGCAAATCACGTTGTCCCCACTTCTCATAATCTCTGTCTATAAAGCGCCGTTCACCTTTTTGCGGTGTCAGGATCCCAGCCATAATTTGAAGCAACGTTGATTTTCCTGCTCCATTTTCACCGACAATCCCGATAAATTCCCCTTTGTTCACCTCAAGGTTTACTCCTGATAGGATTGGAACCTTCTTTTTCCTGTGAAAATACAAATCGTTAAGGGCGATAATACTTCCATTGAATTTTTGTTTAACGCCGGCTTTAATCTCACCCGATTCTCCCTGAACTCCCGGATTGTCCATCAAAAGCAACCCCAGTTCTTCTTCTGTAAGAGGCTCTTTCTGAAATGCCTCAACACCCATATTCACCGCGGTTTTGACGACTTTTGGAAGGTGGATGCCTTCTTGTTCCAGCTCTGTACAGCGTCCGTAAAAAGCTTCCCGTGGCGGACTGTCTATGAACACCTCGCCCCTGCTGTTCATCGCGAGAACCCTGTCGGTCTGAGCAATCCAGTCATCGAGCTGGTGTTCAATAATCAATACAGACATTCCCCATTCCCGCTTAAGCTTCTCAATGAGTCCGATAAACTCATATCTGGAAGCCGGATCCAGATTAGCCGTCGGTTCATCAAGGATTAGAAGAGACGGATTAAGCAGAAGAACAGAAGCAAGTGCGACCTTCTGTTTTTGCCCACCGGATAACTCATGGATATTTCTCTTGCGCTCTGAAGTCATCCCAACTGCCTGCAGGACAAGTTCCATCCGGTCGTCCATCTCTTCAGTTGGAATCGATAGGTTCTCCATAGTAAAGGCGAGTTCATTTTCAACGGTAATCATGCAAAACTGGCTTTCAGGATCCTGAAACACAACCCCTATACGCTTATTGAGTTCACCCGGCTTGAAATTTTTTATCGACTTTCCTTTAAAGCAAATGTCTCCTTCAGCCCATCCTTCCACAGCCTCGGGATACAATCCATTTAAACAGAGAGCGAGGGTACTTTTTCCTGCCCCGCTGGGCCCCATTAAAAGGATGGTTTCTTTTTCTTTTATGGAAAACGTCAGGTTTTTAAAAAGAGGATCATCCTTGTTCTCCTCGTAGTCAAAGGAATAGTTATCCACTTCTACAAGCGTGCGGTTACGATGCTTTTTGTTCACGCTTTGCCTGCCACTCCTTTCCGAGGGCATAGCTTCGTAATACGCCGGTGTTTGCCAGCTGATCACTGATCCACTTACCAAGAAGCCCCGCAAGCAGTGCACCACTTATGCAGCGGACAATGAACATGGCAAGGACCATCGAAGTGGATAAGGCAGCAAACCCGGAAATAAACCAGCCCCATACAAAACTGAAAATGGCTGCTGAAACCCCGGCCAGAACGAGAACGCTGAGGTTATAATTCTTCCACCGGGTGGCGGCAAAGACGACTTCTGCTCCCAGTCCCTGAATGAGACCTGAAACAATCAGCCTGGGTCCGGCGGGACTTCCGATCAGCACCTGAATTGTAGCTGCAATGGTTTCCGAGATCAATGCAGCACCCGGCTTTCTGATCACATAGGCGGTAATGATTGAAACGATAAACCAGATCCCGAAAATCACTTCGTAGCCAAACGGCCCAAGACCAAACGGGGCAAGAACGTTTCGAAGACCTTGACCGAAGAAATAAAACATCAGGTAGATGACGCCAAACACGACGCCTAATATGGACATTAAAACAATTTCTCGTAGTTTCCATGCATGTGACATTAGCTGCACCGTCCTTTTAGTTGTCTTTCGTTGATGGGCTGTTGGCAGAAACTGCAGCTGTCATTGTTACGTGGCTGCGATCGTCCGTTTTTGATGCATTTACGAAGGCTTCTTCCAAACTTTGAAACACGTCGTGTACATCTCCATCCAGGCGGCTCGCATAATGAACACCTTTCGTAAATGTTCCGTGGTCGGCTGCGACACCAACCTGGTCGGCGATCACCTGCATATAGTCAGGGTTGTTGAGGGGATAGAGAGCAAACTGTGTCGCTACTTCTACTTTTTCAACCCTGCTTGCTTCTTCATTTAATCGTTCATCACTTTCCGACATGTACGTATCTCCCTCTGAATCCCCCGGGCAGCCGATCGAAAAGGTACCATTGAACACAACATGAACACCTGTTTTTGTAGCATGGGTAAAGATTGCTTTTGTAACATCAAAAACATGTTCACTTCTTCCTCTTACACATGTACTGACATCATCTGTTTTCATCCACACTTTACTCGTATCAACTTCTTTAAGGGCTCCTATAATAATGTCTACGAAGTTGTCAGCCATCGGATAGATGGAAAAACGACATCCTACGATTCTGCTTGTACCACAGCTTAAACCTTGCATTTTGTATCCTCCATTATGATCGTATTCAACATGTCCGGCCGCAAAAACATAAAAAACTGCATTTCTCAAAGTGAGAAATGCAGTGTTAGTCAGAAAGATAAAGCGCAATTACGCTAAAGACGTCTACTGCACTTCCCCACGCTAGTATTACCTAGTTCGGGTTCAAAGGGTTAACAGGATTTTCACCTGAATCTCAGCTATTTGAGCTGTCCGTGTAAGAACAGTTCTTTATGCACCCCTAGTGCGATCGCGGAATATGTTGTTAGTTGTATTCTAACCACAAAATCCCTTTCTTGTAAACCACCAAATGATTATCCTTTCCAGTCTTCCTTTAAAATGGCGTAAAGGGCATGATCAATAAAACGTCCGTTCACGACTTCCACCTGCCGCTGAGTTCCTTCATACATAAACCCAAGCCTTTCAGGAACAGCACGGCTTTTTTTATTTTCGACACCTACACGGATCTCCAGGCGGTTCAGGCCGATTTCATTAAAGGCATATTGAACAAAAGCCCGTGATGCTTCAGTCATGATACCTTTCCCCTGAAATCCCTCTCCCAGCCAGTAACCCATGCTCGTTTTTTTATTGCGGTAATCAATCTCATGAAAACCGATAACTCCTGCAACTTCCTCTTTATAAATAATGGCACAGGACAAGCTTCCCTGGTTTCCGAAAGCTTTTAAAGTAGAGCGGATAAACGCTTTCGTATCTTCCGCTCCTTTAATATCAGGCGCCCATGGCATCCATTGGCTGAGATATTCTCTTCCTGATTCTGTTAAAGCAAAAAGAGCGTCACCGTGTTTTTCCTGTAGGATTTCAAGCTTTGTAACTTCATTTATTGTATAGTAAAACATGCTTTTTCCCCTCTGATTCTTTAATTGCACATAGCCCTGTCTTCTGTAACCGAGCGCCTGCAGTAGTGCCTCACTTCCACTTCTTCGAGATTCCACTTCTCTTCTGTTCTGTTAAAATGAAGCAGATAATCAGTACCGGCAACAGCATCATCCTTCAGTCCCCAAAGCAGGACCAATACCTTTCCGATGCCTGACTCGTAATTTATCTGTGTACGAAAAGCCAGTTCCTCCTCTGTATCCATGTGAACATCCAGCTCACGTTCACGTATCCAGTCAAGAGCAAGTGCCGAAATGGATAAACCGCCGTCACCTTCATGATCATCTCCTTCGTGAGCAAAGGTTTGCCAATCCGTTATTCCAGGCTCAAACCCCAATTCTTCTTCTATGTCGGTTTTGTCATCTGAAAACCAGAACTGAGTATAGAAATCTTCCTCATTTGACAGTTGAAATTGACTGACACCGGATTCTGTTTCTTCCAGTCCATTCTGCTGCTCAGCAAGCTTGCTCTCAAGCACGTCAATTCTTTCCTGATACTCCTGTTTTGAAAGATCGTGTTCTTTTTGGTCTTCATCAAGCTCTGATAACAGAGCCTTTATTTCCTCTTCAAGTTCTCCTATCCGTTCTTCATATGCCGTTTCCTCCGCATCCGAATTCATCACGGGTTCCTCCTGTGAACACCCTGCAAAAACCATGAAGAAAGCACATGACAGAATAATCATCCATCTCTTCAAGGCGCATTCCCTCCTCTAAAGAATTGTGCACCTGATAACACGATGACGTTTCCGTTTATTATCTGACATCCACTCCATCAAGCATAAAATCGGCTATTCTTTCGACATGAAGCTGGGTTGAATCAAAAATAGGGAGATCTACAATTTCCTGATTGATCAGCATATGAAGTTCCGTGCATCCAAGAATAATACCCTGTACATCTTCTTCATAAAGCCGTTCTACTACTTCAAGCATACGCTTTCTTGACGTATCACGGACTTTCCCGACACAAAGCTCTTCAAAGATAATATGATGAATGAGTTCACGTTCATTTTTTTCAGGCGTTATCACCTGTAACCCGTGTTGTTCCAACCGGTCGGTCATAAAAGATTCTTCCATCGTATAGCGGGTTCCCAGAAGGGCAACTTTATCAGTGCCGCGAAGTTTTACACTCTCTGCCAGTGCATCTCCGATATGGATAAGGGGAATGGAAACAGCATCCTCAATCCCGCAGGCAAGTTTGTGCATAGTAGTAGACGAGATTACAATACCCTCTGCACCGCTTTTTTCCAAATTTCTTGCAATCCCAACAAGCTTTTCGGTTGCTTCTCCCCAGCTTGATTCCTCCTGCATTTTAGCCACAGGTGCGAAATCAACGCTGTAAATAATGCATTCAGCAGAATGGAGACCACCCATCCGTTTTTTTATATTTTCATTTAACAACCTGTAATAAATATGCGTTGATTCCCAGCTCATACCGCCAATTACACCTATCGTCTTCATCGACTGTCCTCCCTTGAATTAACCAGCACCTGTCAGCTGCCATAATATTTTTCGTGACTCAAATCTCCCTCCAGAAGGACGTTCATCTGTCTGTTCCGGTCTATTTCAACCAGGTTTAAACATCCCGGGTGTATAAAAGGGGGATCCCATAATTGATGGAGCATCCTGTTTTTAAACCGTTTCAGCAAAAGCTTTACAATTACTGTGTGAGTAACAAGCAGCACATGCCCATTTTGATGGTTCCTGTAAATGTCACTGATGAAATCATTCACTCTGCTCTCAACCTGACAAAAGGTTTCTCCTCCTGCAGGCTTGTAGGCTTCAGGATTGTTCCAAAACGCCTCAAGTCTTTCTTTTGAGTAGCCTGAAGCAATCTCCTCTCTTGTTTTTCCTTCCCATTCACCAAGGTGAATTTCTCTTAGTCTTTCATCAAGTACGATCGGGGTCTTTTGTCCACTGTTAATTAATTCAGCTGTTCGAATCGTTCTTCCGCTCGTACTTGTATAGATTGTAGAAAGAGGGATATCCCTGAAATAATGGCCCAGACTTTTTGCGATGTTTTCTCCTTCTTTTGTGAGTGGCGAGTCATGCCAGCCCTGAAGGCGTCCTTCACGGTTCCACATTGTCTCACCATGTCTTGTAAAATAAAGTGATAACATAGTTGCCTCCCTGCTTTACGTCAGTTATCCCATCCAAATCGATAATCAATGGAATCAGCTACAGGTACATACCCTATCTTTGTATAAATTGAATTTGAGACGGGGTTGTCCAGGTCGGTGTAAAGACAGCAAAACGAATATCCCTCATTAAGTAGATGTTCGCTAAGTGCAGCCACACAGCTTGTAGCATAGCCCTCACGCTTATATTGATCCGGGGTATAGACGAGACTTACAGATACTCCGTTTTTTGTTTCACGGGCTTTCTTTGCCATGGAAACAGGTACATCTTTTTCATTTTTCCATAAATAGATTGTTCTTTGTTCAATTGATTTGCCGGCAAAGTCTTCTGCTTCCGACTTACTGATTGGTGTCAGGGCTTCTTTATGAAAGAGTTGAACCCACTCCGTAATAAGGGAAAGGTCTTCTTTTTTTGCCACGGTTAAAGTACCGTTCTTCCTTATGACGTCCCTTACCTTTTCAAGCTTATAAATCCGCTGACGCATAAAAGGCTTTCCTTTTTTCTTTGTCTGCTTCTCCCATTCATCAATGAAAGCAAATGTTAATTCTTTTTCACCTGTTACACCCGGCATATCAATCCCTTGGTTTACCAGCCAGGAAACGGCATCAGGGACACCTTCTTCCTTTCCTGCAATGATCAGGTTAAATGGAGGTGTTTGAATCATACAGAACCTTCCATTTGTACTTCCGGCCATAAACGGGGCTTTACGGTTCTCATATTTTTTGTTTACATCTTCGTCTTTTATAAGCCTTCCAAGCAGTCCGAGCGGAAGATTATGGACTGCTTCCCGTTCTTCAAGAAAGGCTTCAGTATAATGTAAAAATTCACGAGGGGAATCAAACTTTCTTAAAGCCACCTCTATCACCTCACCTTCTTCGCGCTTCTTCTTTCTCTCAGGTTGTGAAGAGAGGTTGACCCAAAAGGCAGGTATTTACCTTTGGATCAACCTCGAAGCAATGAGCCTAGCCATTGCCAATCTACTTTTGAGATACTCTCATCATAAATTATTTACTTATTTCCATTTTGGAGACCTTTTTCATTTCCACAAATGGATAGGAGCTTTGGTTGGTCTTCTGCAAATAAGCCGCTGTTTTCCTGAAACCTGTACGTTCATAAACAGAGATTGCTCTTTCATTGAACGCAGCTACGTTAATTACCAGAACATCCACATGGCCGTTTTCAAACGCCTTGTCCATTGTTGCTTCAACAAACGCAGTACCGAATCCTTTTCCCGTAAGATCCGGTCTGAGTCCCAGGCTTACTTCTACTTCATTTGTTTCATCGGACCTCTTAAAAACTGCAAAACCGGCAAGTCTGCCATCCATGTAAGCTGTACACATGTGTTTCCAGTTAAACGGATTCAAAAACTCATCCAAGTCCTCCGAATCTTCATTCATGTTATAAAAGTCGTAAGGTTTTTCGTATTCCCAGTTTGCAATTGTCAACGCGTCCTCTTTCGTCATCCACTTCCAATCAAACAAACGAGTTCACCTCACTTTATAACGCATGATTGTAATTAATCGTACCATAATTTAGGTGAATTATCGTCTATTTTCTAAAAATTCAAATTAAACTTGTGTAATCTTACTACTAATTTCAAAAATGTTGGACAAAGTAGGAAGAAGGAGGCTGCTCATTATGGATCTTACACTTCTTCTGGAATACGGATGGGTTCTGCTTGTATTAATCGGACTTGAAGGAATCTTAGCTGCAGATAACGCTCTCGTTCTTGCCATTATGGTAAAGCACCTCCCGGAAAAAGAACGAAAAAAAGCATTGTTCTATGGGCTTGCAGGAGCTTTTATTTTCAGGTTTTTATCCCTGTTTGCTATATCGTTTCTCGTAAATGTGTGGCAGGTCCAGGCTATCGGAGCCGCTTATTTATTGTTTATCGCTTGTAATCATCTATTTAAGAAATATGTATTTAAAAAATACGGAAATAAGCTTGAAAAAGCTGCACAGAAAAAGGGCTCATCGGGATTCTGGATGACCGTTTTGAAAGTGGAGCTTGCAGACATTGCCTTTGCCGTTGATTCTATTCTTGCGGCCATTGCCCTCGCATTGACCTTGTCTCCGACCCCGCTTCCGAACGTCGGGGAGCTGGACGGGGGTCAGTTTGCCGTCATATTAACAGGGGGATTGATCGGAGTGATCATTATGAGATTTGCAGCAACCTACTTTGTTCGTATCCTTCACAAACGACCCGGACTTGAAACTGCAGCGTTTCTCATCGTTGGATGGGTAGGTGTAAAGCTGGTGGTCTTTACCCTTGCACATCCTGATGTTGCCGTTATTCCACATTCGTTTCCGGAATCCACTCCTTGGAAGATAACCTTCTGGTCTGTACTGGTCATTATTGCGATCGGAGGCTGGTTCCTCACAAAAGCGGTGCCCCCCGGACCCGATAACCCTGAAACAGACCGTGCCCTCCAAACCGAAGACAACCTCCTCTAAATTGTGCGAAATTGTGCGGGGTCTGTCCCCCGACAATTTAAGGCTGCTTATGTTATATGTGAATTGATTGCTGGGGATTGGGGGATTGCCATCGGGATTAATTGTTTATTCTGCCGGTACTGTATTTAATTCTGCCGAAACCGTTCTTAATTCTATCAATAATTCCATTTTTTCTACCGAAAATGCCATTAATTCTATCAAAAACACGTTGAATTCTTTCGCTATATTTTTTCACACATGAATGAGGTCATTCTTCAATTAAAGATCCACATTAACGGGCCTGGCATTTTATATTTCAGCTTTTTTTCAGCCGGTAGCAAATTTCAGTAAAATCCCCCTCTCTATTAAAAACACAATAAAAAAACCCGAGCTTACCCTGCTTCCATTTCTGGAGGCAGGTGCTCAGGTTAACATGATAATCTATTGTTCTTGCAATCTCTTTATCGAGAAATAAACATTTGTGTCCAGTAGTGGCCGTACTGTCCGCCTTCAACGTGCCCTACACCAATTTCAGTGTAGTTACTGCTGAGGATGTTTTCACGGTGACCTTGAGAGTTCATCCAAGCATCGACAACTTGCTCTGGTGTCTGCTGACCTGCAGCAATGTTTTCACCAGCTGCGTTGTAATCTACTCCGTAGCTGCGCATCATGTCAAACGGGCTTCCGTGGGTCGGGCTGTTGTGATCAAAGTAGTTGTTATCTCTCATATCAGCCGACTTATCACGAGCAACTTCTGAAACGTCCTCTGCAATCTCAAGCTCAGGTAAGCCGTGCTGTGCACGCTCTTCATTCGTCAAACGAACAACTTCCTGCTCGAACTCACTAAGTTCGCTTGAAGTCTGCTCAGACGTTTGACTTGGTTGCTGAGCTGATTGAGCAGAAGGCAATGTCACTTGCTGCCCTGGGTAGATCATGTCCGGGTTATCGATGTCACTGTTTGCATCAATAATATCAGAAAGACTTACATCGTATTGTTGAGAAATTTTATACAATGTGTCTCCTGATTCAACTGTATGAGTTGAGCTCGCTTCCGCTGTGTTCCCCACAACCAAAGGAACTGCAACTGCAACAGCCAATACTGAGTAAATGAGTTTTTTTAACATGTACTCAACACCTCCACGGACATCATTATGCCATAAGAATTCCGTATTGTGTGCAAAGGGAAAGGATTTCCAGTGATTAAAACCTAGAAATCGAGCTAAAGATTGAGGTAAATGCCATTTATTATCATTCATTTCTTGAAAATGTAAACAATATTCATACTTTTGCGACGGACAAAAAACAAAGAAAAACACCCGCAAGGCGCGAGTGCTTCATTTTTTTATATAAGCAAACCTTTTTTGAAGTTTTCTTTAGTCTCAACTGTATCCTCCGGCTGAATCGTCAAGCCGGTTTTCATCAGTGCCTGCTCAAGGCTGTTCGTAACGGTCATATGGTTAAAGGAAATGCCTAAACTTACAATTGTTTGCGCAAGCTCGGGGCGCAATCCGCTGATAATGGCTTTAATCCCTACAATTTTTAAGGCATCGTTCAGCTGGAAAAGATTATGAGCTACGGCAGTATCAATCATGTGTACTCCTGAAAGATCAATAATCATATAAGAGAGACCGAGTTCTGTTCCTCTCTCCAGGGCCTGATCGAGCATCTTTTTGGATCTGAATGTATCAATCGTTCCAATTACAGGAAGTATAGCCACATTACCTGTCAAGGGAACAACAGGAACAGAAAGCTCTAAAAGTTCATCCTGTGCCTGCGAAAACGTTTCGTCATTATATTCTACAAACGCCTGGGTAAATGAATAAACAGCGTGATCTATAATTGGATCCAGCCTGTCCGAAACATCAAAATAAGCATCGAATCCTAAGCCGAGCTTGTTGAACTCTTCTCTGATTGCTTCATAAAGCGCTTTTCTAATGGGGTTTAAACTTAATACAGCTGTATCTGCCGAAATTCCATGCTTGACAGCTTCTTTCCCGGCATTTTTCCCCCACATATAAACCTGATTTAATTTTTCTTCAATATCCCCGGTCAGCAATGCTTCTCCAAGCAAAACAAAAAAGCCTTTACGATGTTCAATGGTTTCTTCAGCAGAATAACTGAGATTTTGGGAGGAGCTGTACTTGCCATCATGCTCCCGGGAAAGACGGATTGAAAGTTCCTCACTTCTTTCAATAATCGCCTCACCTATCTTAACCATATGATTTTCGCTCATCATCTTTCTTTCCTCCCGCTTTATCTCTAATGTAGATATCCTAAGCCTTTACCTCAAACGAAACTTAATTAAACCTGTTTTTTAAACAAAATACATTAATTTTAATCTAAACATAAAATAGATCGACAGGATTAATTATGGCATATATTTACACGTAATACGAGAACATTTTGCCGTTAAAAAAAGGAAAAACAAAAGGTATATACATGTATGGTCAACCATTTTACCTAAAAGAGGTTTTTCATGTATCCACGATCTGTCTCCTTCATCGGTCTCACAGTCCCTGACGTAAAAAAAGCCGATCACTTCCAAGAAGCGGATGACAGCAACAGCTATGAACTGACATACTCAGAAAGCGCTTTTGAATGACTAATTGAAAAAGTCCCAAAAGCGCGTTACCTTTCGGGACTTCTTCTTTATGACAGTTGAAAACCTCTTAGCATGAAAATGACAGAATTAAGCGCGTATCAAAGCCGGTATAAACCCAGCGGTACTCACGTGGTCTCCAGCGCCACCCTGCAACGGAAGTTCTGCCGATAAATACCGGCCAGAACCAGAAACGCTGACCTGTAATCAAACGGATGTAGGTGTAGCGGAACAAACATCCATACAATGATCCGGGATCAACTGCAAATACCTGAGCTCCTCCAGCTCCTTGAACGGATGCAGCTGCCGGACCTGCCTGCATTTGTGCCGGCGGTGTCGATGGCGGCGGGCCTGGAGGAGGTCCCCCCGGGCCTCCTTGCTGTCCCTGTCCCGGCGGTCCAAACGGCGGCGGGCCCCCCTGCCCACCCTGCCCTGGTGGTGGACCGAATGGCGGTCCCCCCTGTCCTGGTGGCGGTCCGAATGGAGGTGGTCCGAATTGTTGTCCTGAAGGTCCAAACTGTTGTTGCTGCCCTGGTAACAGGAATGAATAAATCCCGCCAGGAAATTGTCTGTCGTCGTTATACACAGTGCCCTCCCCTTTCAAATAGTTCTTAATAAACTATGTCAGGAAAAGTGGAAGGGTGCTTGCCTACCGCTCACGGTCAATCGGTGCCTTAAGCCTGTCATCCTTATAATCAAAAGCAAGTGTCCCATCAGGCCCACGGACGCAGTAAAATACATCATTAACCGCATACCCACGTCTGCTCACTTCCTTAATCAGCCAATCTTCGGAAAGTTTAATGTCCCTTAAGTTTTTTTCTACAATTTTCCCATCCATTATAAGTTCGACCGGGAATAAATTCGCCCCTTTTTCCTTTCTCATAACGGAGAGGTGACCGTCCGGCTCCAAAACAGCATATTTAACTTCCTCTATATTGAAAATATTCTTCTCCCTCAGTGACTGATTGAGGGAATCCATATTATACTTCTGTTTTTTCATATTGCTCTCAAGTATTTTTCCATTCTCGATAAACACTGACGGTGATCCTGAAAACCACTTACGGACACCTCGGTTTTTCATGGAAAGATACGTGGTCGAATACCCGATTCCTCCGATAATTAAAAGGGCGATAAAGGAGTGCCAGTAGCTGACCTGAGTATCAAAGGCAAGATTGGCGGCGATCGCTCCCATCATGATGGATGTAATAAAATCATGATTGGTCATCTGTGACAAAGTCTGCTTCCCGAGCATGTTGTTAATAATCAAAAGAATGGTATACGCACCAAAGCTCCGGATTACAACTTCCGTAATTTGGCTGTCCAACTGTCCCACCTGCCCTTATACATATTGAATTAGGGTCTCCTTTCAGGGGTGATCCTATGTATCGAAGTGGTCTCAGGCTGGTTTGCCGGATCATTTGACTGGTTATCGGGAATCCGGCTATATAATAAAATCTCTGTTAAACTCAGGTGTTATTTACGCTCACTGCACCGGGGTCGCCAGTGAACCTCTTCAAACAGGAGTGTGGTGCATCTGATGCATTAAATTAACAATGATCTTAAACACAGCCATAAAAAAACACCCCTCTTTTAGAGAGGAGTGCCTGATTCTATATATCATCCTGTTCGGTTAAAATAACCGGACCTTCTTTTGTAATCACAAGGGTATGCTCATATTGGGCAGACAGGGATCCGTCTACCGTTCTTGCCGTCCAGCCGTTGGAATCCATCTGTGAACCCCAGGCACCGAGATTGATCATCGGTTCGATTGTGATGACCATTCCTTCTTTTAAACGAAGACCTCTTCCCTGGACACCGAAGTGAGGGATGTTCGGCTCCTCATGAATGGTAGGTCCGAGACCGTGCCCTGCAAAATCCCTGACAACAGAGTAGCCTTTCGCTTCCACATAGGATTGGATCGCATGCCCGATATCACCGAGACGTTTTCCCGGTTTTGCCTGACGAATAGCGCGGTAAAGAGACTGTTTCGTTACTTTACACAATTCCTCTGCTTCATCAGACACGTTTCCCACTGTATATGTCCATGCCGAATCAGCCAGTCCCCCATTCAGATTGACAACGCAGTCAATGGTAACGATATCTCCGTTTTTCAACGGCTCTTTTCTGGGAAACCCGTGGCAGATTTCATCGTTAATCGACGCACACGTTGCATAAGGGTAATCGTGAAACCCTTTCTGTTCAGGCGTGGCACCGTGCTTTGCTAAGTATTTTTCAACAAACGTATCAATTTCCATCGTTGTTACGCCTGGCTTGATCATCTTTGCTATTTCTTTATGGCAGCGGGCCAAAAGTTTTCCCGCCTCATGCATTAATTTTATTTCACGCTCCGACTTTATTGTAATCACTGGACGAACCCCTTCCACACTAATCTAAATGCCTACCTTTAAATAATGTTATCACCCTCAAAAAGGTGACCGGTTTTATCATACCAATTGTAAGGAGGTTGGAGCAAATGTGATTAGTTTCTTATTGACCATGTTGTTTCTTCCATTCGAGAATTTCCATTGTTATAATATCCGTTTTCCAGCATCGTGCAAGAACCATTTTCACCTCTGATATCGTTCAAACCTTCTATATGAATGACTCCTAAGACGCAAACATCATCATTGTTTATTAAATTTATGTTCGTTCCTCTACCAATAATTAAGTCACCTGTTACAGTTAATTTAGCGGGCGGAACCATAACATAATCACCTGAAATGTATAAGTTTCCACCTACAGTCACATGACTGTTTCCTCTGAATTCTGCGTTATAAAAATGAAAATTACCTGTTAAGGTTGGATTAGGGGCCCCATAATTCTGTCTGTTTCGTCCCCTGTTAAAAACCCGGTTTTCCTTTTTATCGTAACCCTCCAAGTTCCAGCCAGGAACCTCCACTTCTTTTGTTGTTAAATTAAGGGTAAGCATCTCATGCTCTATATTCAAAACATCATCATAATAACCGTAACTTAAATAGGATATCTCAATAGATTCATTATCAGAACCAACATTCACTTTTACACCATCTATTTCCACATTATGTTCTTTTCCATTATGTCCGATCAAAAATATAAACCTTTCATTTTCCAAAGTATTCTTCAGAATCTTTTTTGCATCCGCAATGTTTCCGGGTAACCTACCTACTTCATCTATAACCAGCTGGCGGAAATGGACTTTACCGAGCCCGGAATTATGTTTACTAATTACTTTCTCTTCAGCCCGTTGTCCTTGAAGGTGGCTTCCCGCAACCTGATTCACCAACGCCACAGACATTAATCCAATTACAACAATAGTCAGTAACACAATAATAAGAGCGGCACCTCTCTCATTTCTGATCATCACTCTTCCTCCCAGTCAATGAAATAATCATACATGGTTACTAACTCTCTATCCTCATCATCGTAAAGGACAGTTTCAACTAGCATTAATCCATTTACGTCATAAGTATCGTCACAAGTAACACTTACATAATATTTTTCCTTACCGTTAACTATATAGAACCCCTTTCCGTCATTTTCATATCCTAACTGACTTTCATCACAACCAAGTGCTGGACCGCTGCTTTTTATATCATTCAGTACCCGTTCTGCAACATTCACTGCTGCGACCTGAGTATCCGCTTTTTGGTTAAACAGGGAAGCCTGAGTGAAAAAAGAAAAGAAAGCCACTGCAACGATGGACAAAATAGATATTGAAACCAGAAGTTCTATAAGAGTAAATCCCTGTTCAGTCGTGTACCATTTCTTTGTTTGAGCCATTTTTTTCACCATTTCCCTATGAATTCCTATATAATAAATAATAGTATAAAACTCACAAATTGTAAGGTGATATGATGAAAAAAATAAGAAATTCGAACCAAAAAGGCGTCACCTTAATCGAATTACTCGCTGCTTTGGCCTTGTTCGGTGTCATTGGTGCCATTGCAATTACATTTCTAATCCAGGCTAATTTGTTCCACGTACGGACCGGGGCGGACATTTCACTGACACAGGAAGCAAACCTGGTCGTGTCGGAATTACGAAGTATCCACCAGACAGAAGAAATGGGAGATTCGTATACACTATGTATTGAAGACGGATATTTATTTCATAATCACACTCGAATTTCAAGCATCCCTTTTGATTCATTTAAAATCTACTCTGACAAGGATCTCGTTTCAGGCCCCCATTGCGAGGAGGGTATTCTAAGAGCAGAAGCTCTCCCCCTTTCATTTACTATTGTAAACAAGAGCTCTTCCTATGATCTCCTGACTACCCTCACCCCGTCTAATCAACCATTTAACTATACAACAGACTAAAGAGGTTGAGCGGAGTCGTTGCCCGCTTTAAAGAGACCGGCAGGGGTGGTTTTCTTCTGCCGGAGGAGCAGCGTGCGGAGACATTGCCAAAATACTGTGATCGTTTGACTCCACTGCTTTTCACCTCCCTCACTTTTCAAATCCATTCATTTTTCCTCCCAACTTTTCACACTTCTCTGCTACACTGAATTCATATCCGTCACCAGCTCAAAGGAGAATGCTATATGAACCGTGACCAGGAACTTTACCTTATAAAAAACATAGCTGAACTTTTGAATAAAGAAACTGATCTGACCTCAATGCTTCAGCAGGTCCTTGATAAATTACTCCACTTAACCGGCCTGCAGACTGGTTGGATCTTCCTCCTCGACGAGAAGCAACACTACACTCTTGCCGCTTCTTCTCGTTTACCTGAAGCACTGGCATACGAAAATAAACGATATCTTTGTGAAGGAAGATGCTACTGCATTAATCAATATATAGACGGGCGCCTGAAAGAGGCAGCAAATATCATTGAATGCAAACGGATCGAAGACGCCATTCGCTCAGACAGAGGAAAAATTGATGATATTACCCACCATGCTAGTGTCCCGTTGAAATCCGGTGAAGAACTTTTCGGTATTTTAAACGTTGCCGCCCCTGTCAAAAATTCTTTTACTCAGGATGAATTGCATATCCTTGAATCCATCGCTTATCAGATCGGCTCGGCATATGAACGGATCCGCCTTTCTGAAAAAGAAAAAACAATGAAAGTTTTTGAAGAGCGCAACAGACTTGCCAGAGATCTCCATGATTCAGTTAATCAACAGCTTTTTTCCATCATGTATACAGCTACCGGAGTAAAGCGCCAGACAAAAGACCCCCTTGTCAATGCTGCTCTTAAAGACATCCATTCGATGTCAAAAGATGCCCTTGCTCAAATGAAAGCTCTGATTTGGCAACTCAGGTCAGACCGAGTTGAAGAAGGGCTTGCAAACCGGCTTGGTACGTATTCAAAAAAGCTCGGCCTTACACTTATCACCACCGGACAGTTCACTTCCATTCCTTCACAAATCGAAGTGGGGCTGTGGAAGATAGGGCAGGAAGCATTAAACAACATCTCGAAACATTCAGGATCAAATACATGTACAATATCCCTGAAAGAAGACAGCCTCTACTATGAAATGAAAGTCTCGGACAGCGGAAAGGGCTTTAAACCCGATACTCTTACATCTGACGGGATGGGACTGATCAGCATGAAAGAGCGCGCTTCTCTTCTCGGCGGGTCCTTTTGTATAGAAAGCGAAGCTGAGCAGGGAACAACGATTACAATTACGGTATTGAAGAGAGGTGAACCGGGTGACTGACAAAATTAAAGTGATGATTGTAGATGATCACCTTGTAGTCCGTAAAGGGCTCTGCTACTTTTTTAAACAGGAAGCAAGCGTGGAGATAACAGCAGAAGCCGGCACAGGAGAGGAAGCAATGAAGATTCTTTCAGAGGGGACAAAGCCCGACCTGATCCTCCTTGATCTTTCCATGCCCGGTATAGGGGGCGTTGAAGTAACCAGCTTTGTAAAAAAACAATATCCCTCTGTTAAGGTTCTTGTCCTTACCAGCTTTGAGGACGAGGACCATGTCATTTCCGCCGTTCAAGCCGGTGCCGATGGCTACTGTTTAAAAGACACGGACCCTGAAGAGCTCCTTAAAGCGATCCAAAGAGTAGTAAAAGGATCTAAAAATATTGATCCAAAAGTGGCAGGTCACCTTTTTCAGCACGTCCACCACGAAAAGTCAGACGAGGTAATAGCAGTTCAATCGCTCACAAGACGGGAACGTGAAGTGCTCATTGAAATCGCCAGAGGGAAAAACAACCGCGAGATTGCCGCCACTTTATTTATTACTGAAAAAACAGTTAAAACACACATAACAAACCTTTTTGCAAAATTAGCTGTTGAAGACAGAACAAAGGCCGCTCTTCTCGCCATCCGCCATAAACTTCTGTAGCTCAATACGACTCAGGTCTTAGAAAAAATCATTCTCTTTACCGGAAAAAGATCAATCCCGGACCCGATTTTTTTAACCTGCCTCCTTCCTATAATGAAATTATAAGAAAATCCTTAAGGAGGCAGATCCTAATGATTAACGGCATATATGAAACCCATGCAGATGTAAGGAATCTGAAAGAAGCAAGAGCGTTTTATGAAGAACAGCTAGGCCTGACGCCATCTTTAGTAATGGAAGAACGGGGCGTCATTTTTTACACTCCCGGAGGCTCCGGCCAGGTGTTTGGCATTTGGGAAAAACCCGAGGTGGAATGGAAAAAAAGCCACTTCGCCTTTCAAATCCCTGTTGAAGATATGAAAGCAGCGATCAGCTGGCTGAAAGACCGTGAAATTGTTGCAAAACAAGCATTCGGACTCGATCCCACAGAGCCACTCGTTCATACGTGGGTACCGATGGCTTCTGTTTACTTTGAAGACCCGGACGGAAACCTGCTTGAGTTCGCAGCCAACCTGCCTGAACCACCTGATCATGATCCTAAAGTCATCTACTTCAGTGATTGGGAAAAGAAACATGGAAAACACACGAGCAGTCCTGTTCAAGCGGAACCGACACTCGAAACGCAGCATTATAAACCTTATATCCCCAGACAAAAAGCCGTTGTAAATGAAAATTACAACCGCCTTCTTTCCCAGCGGATCAACCGTTTCTAAAAGGGAGTCTCATAAGGTGGCTGTACGCCTTATGAGACTCCCTTCATTATTTAAAGATTGAACCTTGCTCATTCGTTTTATGATAAACTATGATCAGAAACCGATGACAAAGGAGCAGCAAATTGTGATCAGACTGGACTACTTTACGGAAGAGGATTTTGACGATCTCATTTCATGGGTGAACGACACTGACCCTGCTTTTTTTATGAAGTGGAGCGGCCCTACCTTTACCTATCCCCTCACAATAGAACAGCTCAATAACTATTCGGAAGGAGCTAACAAATCCGGCAGTGACGCTTTTATCTTTAAAGTGGTTGTGGATGAGACAAATGAGGCGGCAGGTCACCTGGCTTTACGGAAAATTGACAGCTACCACAGCTGTGCCAGGCTTGGTAAAGTTCTTATTTCTCCAGATTACCGCGGAAAAGGATTTGCAAAGCCAGCCATCAGAAAAGCCTTGGAATTCGCCTTTGAATACCTCGACCTGAATCGTCTTGCTTTAGGCGTTTTCTCATTTAATACCCCGGCTTACCAACTGTATCGGGAGACGGGCTTTACGGAGGAAGGATACTTCCGTGACTTCAGACGTGTTGGGGATGAATACTGGGATATGTATGAAATGGCCATGTTAAAAAAAGATTATGTACAAAAAATAGAAAACGATGATCCTGCTTAGAAAAAGCGCTGGACCATCGTTTTTTATTATGATTTTTTTGCCACCATAAACAAGTAATCACCTTTGCGGCTGTCGAATGAAGCTGTTCTTTCGGCAAAGGTCCCTTCTTCAATATCTTTTTTTAATAAATCAAGCCCCTTCTCAAGTTCCTCATCTGTAATGAGGCTTGAAAAAGAACTGATCCCTTTTCGCACATCAGGATCAAGATACATCTCCGGGTTTTCTTTCCCTACATACAGGAAGGCATCCTCCAACGAAGGCTGCACGAGAAATGACTCGGACCCCTGAAAAGTAAATCCGGCCTTCTTCAACGCTTTCGCCACTTCTCTGATCAACGGCATTTTTGCCATGGATGCTTTCATCATCTCAGGAAAATAAGCATTCAGCCAGTATCGCTGCATCTGCTCAGACCCTGAGGTGAAAATAACAAACCTCGCACCCGGTTTTAATGTCTTATATACGTTGGAAAAGCTTTCAACGAGGTTCTCAAAGTGATGTACACTGAGAACACATGTAGCCCCATCAAAGCGACTCTCCGGTAAATTACAGCTTCTAATGTCATCATGAATCCATTCTATGTCAGCACTTTTTCTTTTGGCCTGATCCAGCATTGTTTCAGAGATATCCAGGCCGCTGACGGAGTATCCTTTGTCTTTAATAGAAATCGTATAATTTCCTGTACCACAAGCAATATCAAGTATACTCGCCTGTTCTTTTGAATTCATCTGCAACAAGTAAAGAAGACGGTTGACAATTTCAGCATCAGCTTTTCTCGAGACATCATAAGTTGACCCGATTCGATTATATAGAACCAAGCTGCATTCACTCCTCCAATTAAGACTCTATTCTATTATATCGGATTTCGCTGAATAAAAGAGACAATATTTTATTTTGTTTATATGGTAAACTAATATATTACTTTAAAGATATAATATCTGCACTCTCCCACAATCACCCACACAATGTTCCTTTTATTGGAATTTGCGTCAAATAAAGTACGTAATTTAGCGGTATTTGTCACAAATACAGTTACATTCATGGCGAATGTGTTAAAACAGATTGCAGCAATTACAACTATATTTCAATTCCTTTAAGTAACCCTTTTTCCATTGCTTTTGTATCGGCCTGATTGGTAGTATTGAACTCGTTAGCGAAGATCACTTAAACTTTAAGGAGGCTGACATATGAAAAGCTTTGGTTTATCAAAACTAAAAACACTTGGCTTACCCATAATCGCAGCAGGTGCACTTTTCTTTGTATCACCGGCGATCAGTGAAGCGGGAAGTGAAACAAACTTAGGGGACAGACTTCTTCTTGAAGGTAAGGAGAACTCCCAGGTTGAAGAACTTCAGGAACTTCTTCATGAGCGCGGATACTTAGATCAGGATGCCATAGACGGAGTATTTGATCCACAAACAAAAGAAGCAGTAGTAGAGTTCCAGACGGACTCTGACATTTTAGTAGACGGACTGGCTGGGGTACAAACAGTCGGTGCATTATCGATCCTGGGTGAAGGTGATGAAGGACAAGCTGTTGCAGCCCTTCAGGAAAGCCTGCAGGAACTTGGATATTTTGAGGCAGATGCAGATGGAGAATTTGATCGTGGCACTCACGATGCAGTAAAAGACTTTCAATCTGCTAAAGACATTCTTGTTGACGGTTTAGCAGGCCCACAAACCTACGGAACGCTGCATGCCGCACTGACAGGTTCTAATGAAACGGCAAAAGAAGAAGAAACAACTTCCGAAGAAGCTCCGGCAGAAGAGTCCACTGAGTCTGAAGAACCAGCTCAGGAAGAATCTTCATCTGAAGAGCCAGCTCAAGAGGAAGCGACTGAAGAAACAACTTCTGGCTCAGAAGAAGAGTCTTCTTCTGAAGTACAATCTGTAATTGAAATGGAAGCAACTGCTTACACTGCATATTGTGACGGTTGCACAGGCATCACTTACACTGGGCAGGATCTTCGTGCTAACCCAGACAAAAAAGTTGTTGCCGTTGACCCGGACGTCATTCCTCTAGGTTCTAAAGTATATGTTGAGGGTTACGGAGAAGCAATTGCCGGCGACATCGGCGGTGCAATCAAAGGTAACCGTATCGATCTTCACATGGCTACAAAAGAGGAAGCTCTAGAGTTCGGCCGTCAGACAGTAGAAGTTCAAATTCTTGAATCCAATTAATCAATAATCCTTCCATTCTTGTAAATCTCTCTGATTTTATAGAATGATTAAAGCAGACGGCTCACTATGAGTCGTCTGCTTTTGTATTACTTCATATAGCCTGAAATATTTAAATTGAAACATTCATTTCCCTCTTTTCGTCTGAAAGAAAAGAACGATAAGCAACCCCAGCAGTCCCGCTCTGCCAACAGCCCTGAATAAATCAGAATCATAAATATGAGCCGCTGCCATGGCTGCTAAAAAACACGCTCCTCCTATAACATACAAAGGAGAGAAACTATTCTTTCCACGCAATTACGACACTCCCTGCTCTCTTAGTACATATAGGAGAACCACACATACAATGGGGATGGCAGTAATCAGTGCCACACCGATAAAGAAGAACGTATGAAGTGAAAACCGGAACTTTTCTCCACCCCTGCTTTCCCATGCGCCCCTTGCCATGATAAACGTAAAAACAATGCCAACGAGAGTCACCACCATTATAATAGCTGCAGGCATGATAAAGTCAATCCCCACCTGACCCTCCAATAATATAAAAACGAGAACAATAATTGCAATAACCGGCGTTTCCATAATGGCAAAACGAATGAAAAAAGCAGTCTGCAGCTTCCGAAACTCCTCTCTTCCTGCTTCTTCGCGTGACACCGGGCCCATCACTTTACTGTACAATGCTAAAAAACCAACTATAAAAACGAAACAAGCTGCAACAAAACCATACTCCATTTCCCATTTCTCCTATTCTATTATCATCTCTTTATCTAAACAGCTGGAAAAGAGCTTCCCCGTTCTTATATATCAAGAAGCTTATCTCAATTAAGTAAAAGCGTTTCTAACCTGATGCTTCCCCTCTTTCAGGGTTGTAGCAATGGTCGTCAAGATGCATGGGATCTGATTCATTCCCACTTACATTGCCCGAATTTAACCGGCGAACCGTACATAATTGCTGTACATCACCGCTCTCCATCTTCACGTAAACGTACCCATGGTCCGGCTCATCCTCAAAAACAACCTTCAGCCGGGTACGATGAGTATTCAGACTGTCGTCTGCATTCCTGATCTGTTTGTACGATGTGATGTCAGACTCCGAGTATCCCCGGTCCTCCAGGTAGGCAAGTATGTCCTGTTCAATTTGGTTATTTGTAATAGGATTACCTGTACTATGCAGGAAAACAATCAGCGGGGGAATAAGTAAAAACAAAGCAACAAGAATCATCGTAAACATCGCTGACGGTTTGCTGTTCATAGACGTCCCTCCTGAAGAATTACATTCCAAAGACAAGGTGACTGGTGCTATTTTCCATCATCATGATTGTACCACAGGTGAAAGACAAAAAAAGACAAAAGAATACATCAATTTTTCTTGATGAAACACTTGCATCTTCATTTATTTTCCATTATGATTAATTCATCAAATATTTTTGATCAAAGGAGACCTTTCCACATGAGCCGTACATTATCTGAAGACCAGTTGTCAGGCCCAACGCCATTTAAAACGTACGAAAAACAATTTAAAGCACTTGCCGATGAAAAAAGACTGGAGATTCTTTTTTTGCTTTGTAATAAAGGCGAAGTTTGTGTGTGTGACCTTCAGGAAGACATGAACATGCCTCAATCCAAACTGTCCTATCACCTGAAGCTTCTTCTTGACGCAGAGTTAATTACACGAGAAAAAAGAGGCACTTGGAACTACTACAGCAGCAGTGGTTCACAGCTTTCAGCTTTATTGTCAGAAGACCTTTGCTGCCTCTTCCGTCCTGCCGAATAGTACCGGCAGGACTTAGACTTAATATCAATTTTTTTTTTGATTTATACATCAAATATATTTGATAAAAAAACGAAAAGAGGTTCTTACCATGATCGAAACCATTCAAAGTTTTATCCACATCGCACTACAGCTTACCGTCTTGTTTGTCGCTGTTTCTTTTGCCCTTTATTTTATCCAGTCCCGCATCCCCTACGCTAAAGTGGAGCGCTGGTTAAAGCGTACCAGCCCTGTGAAAGCAAGCTTCCTGGCAGTCCTTTTCGCTTTTATCACACCATTCTGCTCCTGCTCTACCATCCCGGTTATCGTAAACCTTTTGAAAAACCACGTTCGCTTTGGCGTCGTAATGGTGTTCTTATTCGCATCACCGATTCTCGACCCAACCATATTGACTGTAATGGCTGTAATCATGGGATGGAAAGTCACACTCATCTATACATTTGTAACCGTCACTTTCTCCATCGTAATGGGATTAACGTTAGAGAAACTCGGCTTTGCCTCATCCTTAAAGCAAGTCGTTCTGGAGGGGTTTGACCCAGAGGCTGAACGTCATTTTTCATTAAAAGGTGCACTGAGAGAAACGTGGAACATGATGAAAACCGTTTATCCGTATCTGCTGATTGGCGCTGCTATCGGTGCAGTTATTCACGGTCTTGTACCCGCTCATTTCATTGCCAGTCATCTCGGCGGAGATGCATGGTGGCTCATACCTGCAGCTGCAATTATTGGAATCCCCCTCTACATCCGGCTTTCCAGTATGGTCCCTGTATCCCAGGTTCTGATCTCAAGCGGGATGGCAACCGGGCCAGTGATGGCTATGCTCATCAGTTCTGCAGGTGCAAGCCTCCCCGAAATCGTTCTGCTTAAGTCGATCTTTAAAAAACAATTGATTTTCGCTTTCGTAGTATCGGTTCTTACCATGTCCACACTATCAGGGTTTATCTTCTATTTTGTATAAGGCGTTGCTATTATCCGGGAAAGGAGGGATTGTGGTGTTTAAAAAATTCGTTTTTTCGTTGAAGAAAGATCAGAAAAAACCTTCCTGCTGCAGCGTTAAAATCACTGAAGTAAAAGAAAATGCGAAAAAGAAGTAGAGGATGAGCTGCGGGGCCAGGGGTTTCACCGGCTATCAAAAAAGACGGCTCAGAAGGGATAATTCCACCTTCTGAGCCGCCTTTTATTTTAGTGAAGAGAATGAATAAACGAAGGATAATAGTCAGGCTTCATTTGCTTCTTCGTTGTTTATAGAACAAAAATAGCATTTGATCAACAACAGTAATCCAGGCCGTGCAGGACAATACTTCTTGAGCCTTCCCGTTCTTCAAAATCCAGAGTCACGTTTGCAGCCTGACCCTTGATCGTCGGATCAATCGCAACGTTAACGCCGTTTATTTCCATTGTTTCATCTTCAGGCTGCGCTTCCTCCAGACGGACACCAAAGACCATTGACCAGCAGGCGCTGATTGGACAATCCGATGTCATTCAGTTCACGAGCTGTCCGCTCTGCTTCCCATATCGCACTTTCATCAGGCCGGGTAACTAAAATGAGAATTGTTTTTTCACGGTCCGACAACGCCTGAACAGTGCTTTCGTATAAAGCTTTCTTTTCTCCAAGCCCTAATAATGGGCCAAGACAGGAAGCTCCGTGAGTGCTTTCTTCCAAAAAACCAGACCATGCGGCAGGCAGCTGAAGAAGCCGTAATGTATGGCCTGTGGGTGCAGTATCAAAGATAATGTGGTCGAAAGAGTCAATTACTTCTTTTTTTGTAAGTAATGAAGCGAATTCGTTAAAAGCCGCAATTTCCACAGTACAAGCTCCGGACAGCTGCTCTTCCATTTGAGTAACAACAGGTTCAGGAAGTTTGTCTCTGTAAGGACCGACCACACTCTCCCGATAGTCGGAAGCAGCCGCCTCGGGGTCGATGTTAATCATGAACAGACCTTCTACTTCCGGAACCCTGACAGGTTTCAGGCTAACACCTATCCCAAACACATCCTCGAGGTTTGAGGCCGGGTCGGTACTGACGAGAAGAACTTTTTTACCTTCATCAGCGAGGGCTACAGCTGTGGCACTTGCAGTCGATGTCTTCCCGACTCCACCTTTCCCTGTAAAAAAAATAAATGGTGTCCGGGAAACCTCCGGTAAAGTAAAATTGGTAAACATGCTGTACACCTCCGGCTAAAATAAAGTCAAATCGTCTTTTTCTTTCTTCTCAGGCTGAAGTTCATCCTCCCGGACCGCTGCCCATTCAGCTAGTTCTTTGTTAGTTGGATACTCTCCTGTTTTTACAACAGTTCCATTTACAATGACTGCCGGCAGAGCATCCACCCCTTTTTCTTCCAAAAGCTTTTGTATGAGTGTTTCATCGACAAACGCCTGAGGTTCATTTCCAAGATTATAGCGTTTCACATCAATACTTTTTTGCTCCAGGAGAAATAATGCATTAGCTACTCTTGTAAGTTCCGGGTCTACTACGGGCCCGCAAACTCCGGTTTCACAGCACATAGCCGGATCATAAACCCGAATGACTGTCATGTTATTCAACATCCTTTCCTATAGAAAAAGCCGAGAACGTCCCGGCTTCTTTGGTTTATTCACCTGTGTCGGCAAAGCGTTTTATCCGCTCGCCAATTTCGTTACGGACGCGCTGGAATACAGCCCATTTTTCTTCATCCGTACCTTCTGCTTTGGCCGGATCATCAAAGCCCCAGTGCACCCGATCCTTGTTAGGAGGCGTAGCCGGGCAAACGTCATTGGCATGTCCGCATAGCGTAACAACAAGATCCGCACGGTCAAGCAGGTCCTTATCGATCGTATCTGAAGTCTGATCACTAATATTAATGTCCACTTCGTTCATTGCCTTTACAGCTTTAGGGTTAACCCCGTGAGCTTCAATTCCGGCAGAGTAAACGTCGTATTTACCGTCCAGATAATGTTTTCCCCACGCTTCAGCCATCTGGCTGCGGCAGGAGTTTCCTGTGCATAAGAAGTAAATGATTGGTTTCGTCATAGATAGAACTCCTTTTTTTACTGGATTCAGCTTTCGACACCATTATATAATCAACCAGTTATATAATCAACCTCTAATATATTATTTTTATACCCGCTTTTACTAAAGGTTGGGCTCTGTTAAATTCAGTTGTTGGTTTACGCTCATTTCGCTTTCCACGGGGGCGCCGGTGAGCCTCCTAGTGCTCCGCAGAGGCCACTGAAAAAGTCCATTCCCTTTAAAATAGGCTAAGAAAAGCCAGGTGTTGATTTCCGCTCATTGCACTCGCGGGCGGTTCGGGAGCCTCCTCGACGCTTTGCGAATGCGGGGTCTCCCCGGAACTTGCTTTTCCAGCAGGAGTGTCACTTATTCGCTGCAATTAACATTATTTATAAAAAATCAACAAGATCTTTAACAAAGCCAAAGGTTTAAAAAGGCTATTTTCATAATGCCTGGGGGGATAACCTGCTTCTTGCTCCGCCAGCATCTTAGAACAACCCTGTTTATAAAGTAAGCATAATTCCGGCTTTCTATGTGAAACTGTGGAAGTGGGTGCAATCTTCTTGACGGTGAGAATTGTTATCATCTATATTATAAGTATAAGCTTTAGCGCTTTAAACGATGTCATGAACGCAGGGTTAAATCAACTGGAAAGGATGATTCTTGTGATTAAAACATCAATGAGTATTCTTATTAATAAAAATAAAGAAGAACTGATGACGAACGAAAAGGAGCTCTCTAGAATTGAAGAGCGCCTTGACGACAAACTTGCCAATAAAACAAGCAGTAAGCCAGGGAAAAATAAACGCGCTAATTAATTTAATGAAGTGCCCCCCGAACGTAGAGGATGTCCGATGTGCAAGTGCACAAAGGGCATCCCTTTTTTTATCCCTAAGTCCTACTCGTCCTGCCCGGGTAATACACATGTAGTAAAGGTGTGAGGATAATGGTATTAACAACACTTGTGTTTTGCCTCCTGATTGGGTTTGACGGGCTCTTATGGGGAGCAATTATCGGTTATAAGCGAATATACTTCCCGGTTGGGCAGCTCCTCTTCCTTTCAGCAGGAGTAGGTTTTGTCTTCTTTTTTACGTACATGTTCGGCTCCATAATCGGGTTTGAAGGATCGACCCGCTTTTTAAACCAGGCTTCAGGGCTGGTTTTTTTGGCAATCGGATTTTTTCAGCTCACACACTCGGGAGGGTTTATGTTCGGCCGGCTTGTCAGGAACCTGTTTATCATTGTTAATATCGACAATATTGGATACGGAGTTATCTCAGGTGTACAGGAAGTTCACCCTCTTACAAGTGTGTTTGTTGCCTGCAGCTTTTTCGCCTTGTTTGTAACTGGAATCATTATAGGAAACTCTGCGCGATTTCCTTACCTTACAAAAAACAAAAAAGTACTTCCCTCCCTCGTATTAATCACCATTGGCATTTACAAGCTGTTTTTTGGCTGATTATATTCACCCACTCCTCAATACAGGAGTTCCAGTTTCCTCATTCATCATACCTGAGACATATAAATTCTAAATGTTTCATTTCACTCAATTTTTTACATTGAATTAACAAACCACTGAAATCCTTATGGTATAATGACTGCGATTCTGCGAAACAGGAGTGCTGTGCATGCATCTTAAAACATTACTTGAAATTTTGCTCGTTTCCACCCGGCTTGGATTTACCTCATTCGGGGGACCTATTGCCCATTTAGGCTATTTTCACAATGAATATGTAAAACGCAGGAATTGGCTTGGTGACAAAGCCTATGCTGATCTCGTTGCACTGGCCCAATTCATTCCGGGACCGGCAAGCAGCCAGGTAGGCATTGGCATCGGCCTGATGCGCGGCGGGCTTATGGGAGCTATTTTGTCTTTTATCGGATTTACTTTTCCATCCGTTCTCGCCCTTATGATTTTTGCCACGCTGATGCAAAGCTTTGATATCAGCCAGGCAGGATGGATTCACGGCCTCAAGCTTGTAGCTGTTGCCGTCGTCGCACATGCGATACTCGGGATGGGTCAAAAACTGGCTCCGGACCGGACAAGAGCAAGCATTGCCATCATTACTCTTATTTTATTGCTCGTATGGCAGACCGTCTACAGCCAGGTAGTGCTGATTGTTCTTGCCGGCGTAGCGGGACTTATCATTTACCGGGGAAAAAAGGACGAAGATCCTGTTGATATGGGAATCAGGCTAAGCTACCGCTTCGCTTCGTTCTGTCTTGTAACTTTTTTCTCTCTTCTGACCGTTCTTCCTGCCCTGAGGAATGTGTTTACATCTGATCTGCTTGCTCTTTTCGACAGTTTTTACAGAGCAGGAGCTCTCGTTTTCGGAGGCGGGCACGTCGTCCTGCCTTTACTTGAACGTGAAGTTGTTCCCGCAGGTATTGTAGGAGCTGAAGACTTTCTTGCAGGCTATGGAGCCACACAGGCTGTTCCAGGACCGTTATTTACCTTCGCTTCATATCTCGGGACGATTGCAAACGGCTGGACCGGTGGACTTGTAGCAACCATAGCAATCTTTTTGCCCGCATTTCTGCTGATCCTGGGCACTCTTCCTTTTTGGAATGTGATTCGTAAAAATCCAACTATTCAAGGAGCCTTATTAGGTGTCAATGCAGCTGTTGTGGGGATCTTAGCCGCTGCGTTTTACAATCCGATTTTTACAAGCGCAGTAACATCTTCGGTAGATTTTGCACTGGCAGCAGGCTTGTTCGGACTTCTCGTGTTCTGGAAAGTACCGGCATGGATGGTCGTACTCATCGGTGCTGCAGGAGGAACTATTATTTTTATGTTCGTTTAATCAGCCAGAGGTGACTTAAAAAACCTCCGGTAATAGAGAGCCTGCCAGCGATGATAGGCTTCTCTTTCAGCATAGGCGTAATATTGATTCGGATTGCCGGCCGCAGCTGTTTTTAACCTTCCAAAATGGTCACCATGCAGATGAATGGGCAGCATAGTACTGAAATGCTTCTTCAGGGTTCATATGTTGTGCACCTCGTTTTTTACTACGATATGCATATTTAAGATGAAACGCTTCATTTAAGTATATCTATACTCATTTTTAAAACGAAAAGCCAGCTGCAGTCAGCTGGCTTTTTCCAGTCGTTCCTCTTTCGGCTCATGACCTAAAAAACGCCTCACCCAGACGCCTCCTGCACTTGCCAGAAAAGCTTTAATAACACCTGTTATAAGAAACGGAATAACACCGGCCTGTAAAGCGGCTGTAAAAGTCAATTCCAGCACGATCATAAGCTGGATCATTCCAAATGCGAGTGTAATCCCCATTCCAACAATATTAGCCACTGTCGCCCAGCCAAGCGTGAAAGATGACTTTTCCAGGATCAGCCCCGTAACATACGCGGTTAACACAAACCCGAATATATACCCGCCGCTCGGTCCAACAAGAACATTAACTCCACTTTGCAAGTCAGAGAATACAGGAAGACCGACTGCACCAAGGAGGAGGTAGACAACCATGGTAGCCGCTCCCAGCTTGCTTCCCAGTATTACTGCTGCCAGACCAACAGCCAGTGTCTGACCGGTTATAGGGATGTAAGGGAGCGGAATCGTGATTTGTGCAAAAACACCGGTTATTAAAGCAAACAATAAACATAAGCCCGACTTTTTTAATACTGATAAATCATTAAACAATAAAATCCCTCCATATGTTAACTTCACTCTAATTTAAGTTAACATATATTAAGGCATTAGTTTTTGTATAAAGCAAAGCATAAAAAAGAGACCCAGTTTTCCTGAGCCTCCATAACAGGCTTTTGTCTCTTGCTTTATCTAATAAGAGGAATATAGACCTCTATTCAATTGTAAATGAATCATCCAGGTGCTCATGAATCTCATCGTTTTCAATGTGGATCACAACGTGGTAATCTCCTGCTTCTTCAAAATCGTGGGCAGCTTTGTACACACCTTCCCCTTCATCTTCAGCATCGATCCAAGTTCTCATCTCATCACCATGCTGCCAGATTTCAAGGCGGACACGGGCATCTTCAAGGGTTTCTCCATCTTCAGTTATGGTCACTTCAATTGGAGTATCACGGTCAAGATCCTCAAAGTTACTTTCCACATCTACAATGTCAGAATGGTGGCTGTGACCATCAGAATGGTCGTGATCATCGTGTCCATGCTCATGGTCATCGGCTTCTTCAGATTCTGTTGATTCCGGTTCCCCGATTGTCAGTTCATGGGTTGGCATAACGTGCATACCGTGAGCCGTGACATGAGGAATCACAAAATAATGGCCATCCTCCTCGAATGTGTAGGAAGCTGTGTACATTCCTTCATTGACATCTTCATAATCCAGCATTTCGCTGTTTTCCTTCTCCCCTTGCTTCCATACTTCAAATGTGACTTCATCCGCGTCATTTACCGGATTTTCCCCCTGGGTAACTAAAGCTTCAAGTGTCCACTCACCAGGATCCCCTTCACTGTCCATCGTTACTTCAACATCGATCGGTCCCAGGTTTTCCAATTCGTTACCGTGGCTTTCCTCTTCTTCCTGTCCACAAGCGATCATTAATACGCTTATCAACGCAAATGCGAGAAACTTTTTCATAGAATTACTCCTTTGATGTGTCTAGTGGTCTTTACAGCATCCTGAAACGTTCATCTGTTTATTCAATTCACTGAGTGCTTCTTTTAATGTACAGAGCTGTCCTCCGAATCCTTTTTGAAACCTTACAGCCTGCTCTCTGGAAGCAAATGGAAGAGTCTGGGGGTAACAGCAGTTCATTACCTGATCTGAACCAATTAGAAAATGCGTCATACTCGCACTCATTGTAGAATCATCGAGAAAGTCTTTACATAATAAGTGAGAGACTTCAATATCCACTTCCTGATAACGTAGAAGTCCGCAATGGGCACAGCACAGCTCTTCCACTTTTTGATCCTTAAAGATCAATTGTACCTGCTGGCGTCTGTGAAGTCCTTTTTTACAATACGCACAAATGTTAGTACCCTCATGTGTTGAAGTGTGTTTTTTTGTCACCCCGCCACTGGACCTGTTCAGCAGACCCTTTTCAGATAAAGATTGAATATCCCGGTATATGGTCATTTCTGATACATTTAACCGCTTACTCAATTCTGTAATGCGAATGTATTCTTCCTCATCAATCCAGTTAAGTATTCGTTTTTTTCGTTCCTCACGAAGCATGTATCCTCCTCCTATCCGTATTCTGTATGTAAATTATAGTGAAATTTCAATGGCATCACAAGATGATTATGTGGGAGTTTGTGAATAGATGATGAATTTTAACAACCTCTTTGATGGAAATTTCTGAAACTTTCGTGATACCATACCGTAGACTTAGCTAGAACCCTTTAAAAGGAGCGGTATATATGTCAACAGAAAGGCTGATAAAATGGAAGATTGACCCGGACCAGCTTAATATGGTTCTCGTGATTTTAAGTGTCATGATCTTTTTGAGCAGTTTTATGCTGCCCTTAGTGTTTATTTTAATTTTACAGGATGTGTTTTATTTTTCACGTGATCACTGGATTTTTGTAGCCCCCCGTTCTGCCTATTACACTTTTGGGGCCGGGATGCTCTGGACGGTACTTATCATGGTAGCTTATATGATTGTGAGTCATCTGAGGGACAGAGCAAAAAAGGAAACGAAGCACGGCTGGGCTTTTGTACTGGCAGGTCTGCTGTTTATTCCCATCTGCACTCTCGGTGTAACAAACTATTACTTTATTGACGATGAGGGATTCCATATAAACGAACTCACCTCCTACCAGGCAGACCATTACCCATGGGGAAGTATAGAAGAAGTTCAGACTTATGGAGAGGAAAACGGGGATTATTATACCCACTTCGTCTTCAGAACCGAGAACAATGATACTTTCACCCTCACATACGACCACAACCTGGCATCCATGCGCCGGAACATCTTTAGAACTCTCGAAGCCCACGGAGCGGAGATTCTTGAGCACCAGCTTATAGAGTCAGAGGACACATAAAAGAAAGCCTGGCATCTATGTCCAGGCTTTCTTTTTACTCCTCGCCGTATTCCTCTAAAATTTGTTCGAAGATTGGAGAAATGCTGCGTCTGATCTGTCTATCAGACGGATTGTCTTTCACGTTAAAGATCGTCCCGTAATAATACGTTTCTTCAGTCGTTAATTCAAAGGCAATGATAGACTCTTTTCCGCTCTTCGTATGATTATAAGGGACTTCCCGGCCTTCAACCTCTATGACCTCATTGTATGAATAACCCAGCTCTTTCGGACTTTGAATCAGTACAATTCCATGCTCCGCCCACTCTTCATAAGGACCGTATACCGTCCTGATATTAAATTCTTCATCATATTCTTCTTCAGCATCCAGCAGCTGCCGGTCATCGTCAACATTATCAACATCCGTGTAGTAAATATCTATTCGGCTAACATCACCGCCACGGGGACTGACGTCAATTTTCGTAATCAGGTATCCATCCAATTCAGGAATGGTATATGAAAAATCAACTTCATCATCAAGCATTTGTTTATTAATTTCTGATTCAACTTGATTTGAACAGGCCGCCATAAGCAGGAATGGGATCATCAACAGATACCCTTTCATAAAGCCCTCTCCTAACTTTTTTACTTATTTTCTATCTGTTTATAGAAATAATCTTAACATATTTTTCTATTCAAAGGTTTCAAGGAACGATGCTCCGGCTGTGTCATTAGAAAACATCAGCGTGTACAGTTGTAACTAATTTAACAACGAATCGTGACGCACAGCAGATCTAAATGTTCATCTCTTAATAAACGTATTCAACGATGATCAGAGATTTCCTGCTTGCCATTTTTTCCAATGTCCTTAAAGCAGGTTGAACAACTCCGGTAAAATAAATACAAAACAAAATAGTGCACTCAGGCAGGCAAGTGCCAGACCGCTCAACTTTACCCAAAGATGGGGAATCTGCTGAATGAATAATGCAAAGGTCCAGACAATGCTCGGGTACAGCCACCAGTGGGGAGCATTGTTTACTTCTGTGAATTGACCTGAAATCCCCAATGCGGCAAACAGAGAAACAAACAAGAAAGTGATCAGGTTTATGGTTGCTGCCCTCATGATGTTTCACTCCTCTTATTAAATGATTCATCTGTATTCTAAAGACGTTATTTCACTATATGCTCCAATTACGTACACTATTTCGCCAGATACAAAACAAAGAGGTTGACCCAAAATCCGGATCAACCTCGAAGCAATGAGCGGAGCCGATGTCCTTTTTAAAGAGACCGGCAGGAGTCGGTTTCTCCTGCCGGTCGAGCGGTGTGTGGAGCCATATCAAAGCTACTTTCGGACCTTTAAGCCGCCCTCCTGTATTTCACTATTTCTACTGATCCAGGTAATCTACCAGAAAACCTTCCCGGTCGGTGTGGGTAAAGAACAAGTCTATTCCAATATGAGAAGCTACAGCTGTTACAAGACACCAAATTGTTAAACTCCCCACCATCCAGACAGCCATTCGTTTCTTCGTTCCTCCAAAACTCATTCCCATAAGAGCAGCAAGGTGGCTCCCGATAAAAAACGGTCCCGCAATGGCAAGGCCGGGAAGTCCAAATCGCTTCCATACTTTCTTTGCCCTGCCTTCTCTTTTGGAATCGCCGTCCTTTCCTTTTGCTTCTCTTCTTCTTTTTAACCAGGCCTGAATCTGATTGATTAATAGAATAACAAGAAGAACAGTTACTACGTTACCTGCAAATGCAAGAATCGTAACAGGAACAACATGAAGACCTGCAGCAACGCCGAGAGGAATAACGGCAATCATTTCAAAAAACGGAGTGGCAGCGAGTAAAAACACAACAACATAGGCAATAAATGTAGTCATTCTTAAACTTCCTCCCGGTCATTTAAATATTTTCTGGATTCATACCAGTAGATTCCATACTGGGTTGTTCCTAATACAAACAAAACGATCAAAGGCATGAACTCAATGTGCCTGAAGACAGCCACCACCAATAACCCTGCAGGAATAGCGAAATAGAAAAAGATGTACACTTTACGGGTAGCCCGGTATGTTACCCACTGCTGACCTTCATCTTCTTCCTGTAATTCGTAGGGTGTCCAGCTTTTCCAGCTTATTTTCCGTTCCGGGCTCCGATGATTATGAAGACCGATCAGGATTATAAACGTTACACTCCAGATTAGAAAGATAACAACCAATGTTTGTTCAGTTACATTAGACAAATTTCCGTAATAAATAGACCAGAGCATAATGACCATAAACAACAAAGTAACAATCAGAACCAATGGGGACCGAATCACTTTTTCCAACATCCTACTCTTCATCTCCTTCAAGCCAGAATACTTCATCAATGGACGTATCGAATGTTTTTGCCATTTTGATGGCAAGGGTAATACTCGGGGCGTAGTCACCTTTTTCAATCAGCCCGATTGTCTGCCGGGTTACACCAATTCTATTGGCTAAGTCTGTCTGTGTTAAGCTGAACCGGGCCCTGAGCTCCTTTACACGATTTCTTAGCATATGGCATTCCTTCCTTTTCCATCATCTTACTTTTTTATTGTACGGTATCCATTACAAAATGTAAAGTTTTTTTTGCATTTTGTAATCTTTTATTGGCAAAATGTGTGATTTTATTGTCATTTTTCAAATATTCCCCATTTTGAAATCCTATGTTTTAACTGACAAAAAAACGGAAAAATAATAATTAAAATACTTTAAATCTGTCGATATATGATTTAAAATCAAGTTATTAAGAGTTAATTAACGTTAGTTAACGGTAAACAACTCTTATGATGCTTTATAGCATTCAACCAGGTTTTATCGCTTATTCCGGACTATTTTATCGAGGAGGGTTGCAGCATGCGCCGTACATTTTTTGCTTTTGGACTTGTCTTTTTCTTTGCAATCATCGGTCACTATGCAATGTGAAAGGAATATTTAATAAATTTAAGAGAGACAGTCCTGAAATCAGGATGTCTCTCTTTTTGTATTTATGAGGATTACCGGCCTCACTATATTCTGGTTGAGCACAAATCTTTTTACAGCATCGACATTTTTCATAGGAATCCTCCAAAGGTTACATAATATAATAATTTTATAGAGTTATGTAACATTTGAACGCCTCACCTAAGTCACGTTAATGAACATGACTCCTTACATAAAACAGATGGCAGCGTTCCGGCTTCTCTTTCCTTTTGGCAGAACACAGAGAGGAGAAACACATGGCCAACATTCTTGATCAGTTAAAAGAAGTGACGTTTGCAATCATTCCCCTGGCCCTCGTTGTTATTGTTCTTCAATTTACTGTCATCGGTCTTCCTTCTGATGTATTTATATCTTTTTTAGCAGGCGTTGTACTTGTTGGGATCGGACTGTTTCTGTTTCTTGTGGGGGTGCATATCGGCCTTCTGCCTATTGGGGAATTGATCGGTTCTTCTCTCCCAAAAATCAAGAAATCGTGGCTCATTATCGGGGTTGGCTTCTTTCTTGGACTCGTGGTTACCATTGCCGAACCGGATGTACGGGTTCTCGCCTTCCAGGTTGACCAGGTATCAGGGGGGCGTATTTCAAATGACCTTCTTGTTTATACTGTCGCCTTTGGGGTTGCTATCTTCGTTGCTTTGGCAATGGTTAAGATTTTATATAACTTAAATTTCATTCATTTATTGATTGGGGGATATACCCTTATTTTTATCCTTGCCCTCTTCACACCTCCTAATTTTATTCCCATATCCTTTGATGCCGGCGGAGTCACAACCGGACCGATGACAGTACCGTTTATTCTTGCCCTTGGTGTAGGTGTGGCGTCTGTAGTCAGACGGGCCGACTCCAAGCAGACAAGTGACGGATTTGGGTTTGTAGCACTGGCTTCGATCGGTCCTGTACTGGCTATTATGATCCTGGGGGTGATTTTTGGTTGATCACTCACTTTTTTCAAGGTTTTGACCATATTCTTCATGAAGTGGCATTGGCCGTTTTACCTTTAATTATTTTGTTTGCCGCATTTCAGATTTTCTTTCTCCGCCTTAGCTTGAAGAAAGTGTGGAAGATGATGTTTGGTATTACCCTTACTTTCTTTGGTCTCTCTTTTTTCCTCCAAGGGGTAGGCATCGGCT
This sequence comes from Alteribacter salitolerans, assembly GCF_016901055.1. Lineage (NCBI taxonomy): Bacteria > Bacillati > Bacillota > Bacilli > Caryophanales > Bacillaceae > Alteribacter > Alteribacter salitolerans. The sequence goes on from NZ_JAFEUX010000010.1 coordinate 108,506, forward strand.
TTTTCCCGGCAGGTCAGGCTATCGGAGAGATACTCGGGCAGAATACAAGAGCCTGGCTCTATCTTCCCCTAATAGGATTATTGTTTGGGTTTGTCGTGACATTCGCAGAGCCAGCCATACGGATACTCAATCACGAAGTGGAAAAAGTCACAGCAGGATCCATTTCAAGTAATATCCTGCTTTTCACGCTGTCGATCGGGGTTGCTGTCTCTATCGCTTTATCAATGATCAGGATCATTGTGGGTATTCCATTATGGATGATTCTCGTGCCCGGTTACCTCGCAGCATTTTGTTTAATACGTTTTTCTAAAAAACGCTTCATCACTATTGCCTTTGATGCCGGTGGAGTGGCTACCGGCCCGATGACAGTGACGTTTATCATGGCCATTGCTGTCGGGGTAGCAAATGTAACTGAAGGACGGGACCCTCTGTTGGATGGGTTTGGAATGATTTCTCTCGTTGCACTGACGCCAATTCTATCCGTACTTGTTCTCGGACTCTTGTATAGCAAAAAGGAGGATGTACACCGTGAAGACATCAAAAAACCATTACAAGCTGATCATCACAATCGTGAAAAAGAAACAAGCCAATAAAGTAATGGCTGCAGCAAAAAAAGCCGGCGCTGAAGGTGGTACGATTCTTCTCGGTTCGGGGCTCGGGATTCATGAGAAAGAATCCTTTTTCGGAATTGATATGCTTTATGAAAAGGAGATCGTGTTCACGCTTATTCCGGAAGACCGGCTGTCAAATATCCTTGAACATATTAAAGAAGAAGCAAAATTAAATAAACAAGGGACCGGCATCGGATTTGTTGTTGATATTCTGGCTGTAAGAGGGATTGTTCATAATCAGATGGATCTGACATTCGAAGAGGAGGCATTGGATACAATGACCGGCAAAGTGAATTTTGACTTAATCGTGACCATTGTAAATAAAGGAGATGCCGGTATCGTTGTTGATGCTTCCAAACGAGCCGGGGCTGAAGGTGGAACCATATTATCAGGGAGAGGATCAGGCATTCATGAACAGGCAAAGCTTCTTTCCATGATTATTGAACCTGAGAAAGAAATCGTGCTTACCCTGGTTACCCGGGATAAGGTCAAACGAGTCTTACACCAAATCGAAGAAGAAGCCTCCCTCAATCAGCCGGGAAAGGGAATTGCTTTCATCCTCCCGGTAGAAGAAACAATCGGGATTAATCACTGACCGGAAAAAACAGCATGACAAAAGAGGCTGCCATTGCGGCAGCCTCTTTTTCAACTATGCTAATACACCATTTAGTGGAGGAATGATCTGTTTCTTACGGGAAACGACACCTTCAAGAACGGCTGTTTTATTATCAAGCTTCACATCAAATGCTTTTTCCACACTCTCAGATGCTTCACCTTCTACATAAACCGTAGAGTTATTTGTTAGAATATCTGTCACTACCAGGATAAATAAGTCGAGTCCTTTTTCAGAAACATCGTTGTTGATGGCCTTTTCCAAATCGCTGCGCCGCTCAAATACCTCGTCTGTGTCTACTGTGTTTACCTGGGCGATTTTCACTTTTGCGCTTCCCATCGTAAATTCTTTTGCATCAAGAGAGATCAGCTGTTCAACTGTTTTGTCCTGAAGGTTTGCACCTGCTTTGAGCATTTCAAGACCATAGCTCTCAGCGTCAACCCCGGCGAGTTCAGCAAGCTCTTTGGCTGCCTGGATATCTTCTTCAGTGCAGGTAGGAGATTTAAATAATAATGAATCGGAAATAATGGCAGAAAGCATCAACCCGGCAATCTCAGGTTTGATTTCTACATTGTTTTCTTTATAAAGCTTGTTTAAAATCGTTGCCGTACAACCAACCGGTTCAGCACGATAGTACAGGGGATCTTTTGTTTCAAAGTTTGCAATACGGTGGTGGTCAATGACTTCAAGTACACGGACACTGTCAATATCTTCGACACTCTGCTGGCGCTCGTTATGGTCCACAAGGATAACAAGATCTGCGTCAGGTGCTGCCTTGTCAATCTGCCGGGGCGCTTCAACCTTAAAACGATCTAGAGCATATTGTGTTTCTTCACTTACTTCACCGAGACGGACAGGTTCAGCATCCATTCCCAATTCCTTTTTCAGCTCAGCATACGCAAGGGCTGAGCAGATTGTATCTGTATCCGGGCTTTTGTGACCAAAGATAAGTACTTTTTCATTTGCCATAATGTCAAAACTCCTTTTTATGTTGCTCTTTGCTATTTTTAACGATCCATTGCCATTTTAACAAGGCTTGGACAAATAATCATTATCTTTTTCTTCATTCACTGACGGGAATATCTATCATCTTCTTTTAATAACGATTCATCCCACGATGACTTCGGAATACTGGACATGAGTTCAATCAGGTTTCCGTCAGGGTCACGGATATATGCTGATTCGATCCCCCAGCTCGGCTGCTTCCTGATGTCAGACACATCTCCGCCATTTCCCCTGATACGGCTGACCTCTTCAGTCAGGTCCTCCACTCTGAAAATTAAAGCAAAGCGATCCTGGCTGTTTGAAAAGCTGGGAAGCTCTCCTTTTCCGAGAGCTTCGGCCATTAATTGGCGATTAAAGATGGCCACCGTATTTTCTCCTGAATCTTCAAAACTCGCATACTCCCCTGATGGCTCTCCCCATGTGACTGTCAGGCCCATCGTATCTCTGTAAAAGTAAAAACACTCTTCAAAAGAGGTTACAAGAAGGCGTAAATTGTCCAGTTTCATGCAAACTTCCTCCTTTTTATTTATCTTTTTTTATCTTACCATTCTTTACTTTCAGATCTGTTTAATAATAACTTACAGTGAGTCTCAACCTGGAAATCACCGCGAAAAAAATCCTGGCTTTTCACAGGATAACAACTTACACGGGACAGCTTTTTAGCGAATAACATAATGATCACGATAACGATTTTTAAGGAGTCTGTCTTATGTATAACTCGACACTGCAGCTGACTGAAGGGATTAACCCCGAACAGATTAATAACATTGCAAGAGCGATGAACGTGGAATACACATCTATATTCTGTCTTGAAACACTTGCCCAACTGGCACCTTCTTTGGAAGAGAGGGAGCGTATCCTTGCCATCCGCGCTGATGAATTCCGTCATTATCGGATGTTTGCTGAGCTTTACTTTAATTTAACAGGCAGGGAACATACTCCTCAAATGATTGCCGTCTGCAGTAATCTTTATGAAAGGGGACTAAAAGAAGCATTCTTTAACAAACAGAATAACGTAGCTGAATACTTGAATGCAGCCGAGCAGGCCGACGTACCTGCCGTAAGAAACACCTTTCGCAGAGCCTCATGGGATGAACAAAACCATGGTGTGTGGCTGTTGTATTTACTGACAAATCGTTAAGCACATGGAAAAGAGCACGTCCATCAGCATTGAGGTACGTGCTTCTTTTACCAGACCCTCCGGTAAGAGTATCCATATACTATTCTTCAATGGAAGCCCCGATATCAAATCCATCCTGAAACGTGATCACATCGACCTTTTTTCCGTCTTTCTCAAAGACCTGCAGAGATCCCATGCTGTCAACTTTCTTCCATCCCCACAGTCGTGCCTGAAGCAGATATAAACGGTTAATCCCTGTGTGTTTGTAGGTAAAGCTGTTTTCAGAATGAACCGTTTCGATCTCCGCATGGAACGGAACGGGAAACTCATGGACCGCACTCGGCCTGAGAGTACCGTAGGATAAAGCAACAACCAAAACAGAGAGCAGCAGAACCAGGATAACTCTTCTCTTCTTAGTCACAGAAATCCCCTTTCCGAAATCAAGAGTACTCTACATTTCCGTTACCCTTTTCCGACAAATAAATTCATAAAATTCAGTTATTATCAAGAAAAACTGTGATATTTGACAGGGTAACCTCTTTTTGAGCATCAACCTTTGTCCTACTCTATGCCGGCCGTTCCACAAACTTTCCTTAACAATTCGCCGTTTAGACTTCCCACCCTTCCCGGACTGAATATCCCACAATTTTACACAAATTAAGGAAAGGAACAGCCTCTGAAATGCAAGTCCATTCCAAGGGCTGTTCATATGTTGGTACTATTTACGTTAGCTGTCAGATTGTTTTATCTTTATCTTCTGTTTTCTCCAAGCATCGTGGGGAGTTGAACTACCGAGAATCCTGCGGAAGTGCCAGTTCGCGGAAAGGGAGGATATTCCGTACAAAAAAGGTGCTGAAATATCTTGAAAGGTGCAGCATCCGTCCTAATTTTTTTCAGATTAGCAAGAATGTTAGAGTGGTTCGGTGAATTCAGGGAAGGGGAAGATGTATTTCATCCAAAAGCTTTGGAGAAGGTTCTGGGATTTATGATAGAGATTGAAGGTAGATTCATAGTCATACCTCTCTCTGAAGGGGAGGGTCTCCCCTGCCTCTTTTGCTTCAATAATTTCCGGTTCCATCGTCTCCAGCTTTTCTGCATTAATCCAGATTAAATTGTAAGTAGCGTAGGATAAAGTACCGTATACTATAAATACCGGAATTATCAGGCACCAGAAAAGCCAGCTTGTAAGTAAGCTTTTTAATACTGTTTTCATCATTGCATCTCCATTCTTGTTATCATTATATGCTTGTATTAGTATATGAGCGGAGGGCAGCGGTGGTGTGAAAGATAAGAAAACAGGCTAGTGGGAATCCAGACTGTTCCTTCATTGAAAATGAAAAACCCGCACAGCTTCAAAAGCTGTGCGGGTCTCATTAATTTCGTTCTTTTTTCAGTTCTTCAAGCTCTTCTAACAGCATCTCGATCATCGTGTCACTTTTCCTAAGCTCTTCATTGAGCATGGATATGGTTTCTTCTTCCCAGTTAAACGGATCGCCGTAATGAGGAGTGATCCGTAAATCTTTATATTCATCCCCTTCTTCAGTGCTTGCCGGTGAGAAGTATATCGCTACTTCACAGCCACCATCACCTAATGCAATGCGCTCCCGCAAACTTACTTTACTGTATCCAAATTGGCGGGCCGCAATGCCTCCAAATACACTGGAGGTCATCATGCATAAATGCGGTGCGTCCTGTACAACATCCCCAAACGGACATGCTGTTGCTCTGACTACCACGTGATCGGGAAACACTTCAACGATCCTGAAGTGCCCACCGATTGAATTTTTTATATCGACAATAACGTCTGCGTATTTTTCAACGGACCAGCGTTCCTGATCGTCTTTATAAAACCTTTCAAGCCATTCCCCGGTTCGAAGTCCGATTTCTCTGATATAATCCCGGGCTCCTTTACCGACTGTACGCTCGTGAATGTGTGCATATTGCGTAATCAGCTTCGCAAGAAACACATGCCCACTCAATGATGGAGGTTTATCCTCGTTTATCACTTCTTCTACCCCTTCCTTTTAATCAAGAAAAGTTTTAAAACCCACTAATCTCATCTAAATAATTATAAACTATTTTCATGAATGCAGGAGTATGAATGATGTGATTCCCTGAATAAGTATCGACAATATTTTACAATGTCAAAATCTTCAAATACTTCTTTTCCACTCTGGATAAATTACGGAGAAGATGAGTGCATCATAGGAGGTTTTGTTTTGATAAAAGTATCCTCTCAGGCACCCCTCTTTCTCAAAATCAAATTTCTCCAATAAAAATATGGATGCTGTGTTCTCAGGAAAAGTTGCCGCTCCCAGCCTGAACAAATCAAGTTCTTCAAATGAATATCTGAGTATCTCTCTGAAAGCTTCAGAAATGTATCCCTTTCGCCAATAGTCCGGATGCAGTTCAAAGCCAACCTCCGCTTTTTTTTGCAGTAAATTACTTAATCCGATTGTTCCAACAAATACGTTCGAATCTTTTATGACAATGCCCCAACGGATTCCTCGCTGATTTGCAAAATTCTTTCTGTACGACTCAATCACCTGGGCAGCTTCTTCATAATTTGAAATACGATCCATACCATAATACTTCATGACTTCTTTTCTCGAGAGAATGTCGTAAAGTTCTTTTGTGTAATCGTAGGTGATCTTTACCAGGCGCAGCCTATTCGTCTCAAGTTCAGGAAATTCCAAAAAAAGGACTCCTCGATTTCGTATTAGGAGAGAAAATCTCCCCTTGTTCAAACTCTTCTGGATAGAAGTCCTGTATCCTTTAAATTTGCAAAAAAAGACCCCGAAAGCTTTAAAAGCCTCAGGGCCTTACCAGTAAACCTATCTGATTTGTCCATTTCCGCTCATGACATATTTCACTGTCGTAAGCGCCGGCAGCCCCATCGGGCCACGTGCGTGGAGTTTTTGAGTGGAAATCCCGATTTCAGCACCAAAGCCAAGGGCACTTCCATCCGTAAAACGGGTGGATGCATTGTGATAAACCGCTGCTGCATCAACAAGTCCTGTGAAGCGGGCTGCTGTTTCTTTACTTTCCGTTACAATAGCCTCAGAATGCTTTGTTCCGTAAGTGTCGATGTGTTCAACCGCTTCGGAAACGTCGTTTACTACTTTCACCGCTACATCGAGGCTGAGGAATTCATTTGCCCAGTGATCTTCTGTCGCAGGCTCTGCTCCCTCAATCTCTTTCACTGCTTTTTCACAGCCGTAAACACCGATTCCATGTTCGTTAAAAGCAGACACAAGAGCTTCTTTGCTGGCGCTCAGCCATTCACTGTGAACAATTAATGTCTCTGCAGCATTACAGACAGCCGGGCGGTCCGTTTTTGCATTCACAAAAATACTGATGGCTTTTTTTGCATCTGCATCTTTGTCAACATAAATGTGACAGTTTCCTACACCCGTTTCAAGAACAGGAACCGTTGCGTTGTTTACAACTGCGGAAATTAGTTTACCGCCTCCACGTGGAATGAGCACGTCGATGTGCTCTTTCATTGTAAACAACTCTTCAGTTGCTTCGCGGTCAGTGCTGTCAATGAATTGTACGGCATCTGAGGAAACTTCTGTATTAGCGAGAGCTTCTTTCATCAATTTTACGATCGCACGGTTCGAATGAATCGCAGAAGACCCACCTTTTAAAACGATTGCATTGCCTGATTTTAAGGCAAGACCGGTCGCATCGACTGTTACGTTAGGACGGGCTTCGTAAATCATCCCGATGACTCCAAGAGGTACTCTGACAGTCGCTACATTCAGACCGTTCTCAAGTGTCCACTCATCTACGGTTTCACCTGATGGATCGTCAAGCTTCGCTACGTCACGAAGACCCTGGGCAAATTCCTTTACCCGTGCTTCGCTTAGGGCGAGACGGTCCATATACGCGTCATCATAGCCTGCTTTCTTTCCGTTTTGAAGATCCTGTTCGTTTGCTGTCAAAATTGTAGTAATATTTCGATCCAGATAGTCCGCAACCACATGCAATGCTTCGTTTTTCACTTGCGTTGAAAGCATTCCTAGGGACTTTGACGCTTTCTGTGCCAATTTTGCCTGAGACTTTACACTTACTGGTTCGACTACTTTAGTCACCAAACCACTCCTTGTATTTATTGGCTGTTTTCTAAGAAATTGTTCCTTCAGGTAATAAATTTATATATGATGCTGCCGAAATGCCCTTCCTTTCTACAGGTGCCTGTGGGTCTGCTCCCCATTACGGGGTCTTCCCCCGGCAATTGCTCACGCAGAGTCTCGAGCATTCCGGCTGCATCTTTTCTGCAACAATCTTCTTGAAAACAGTAGTTATTATTGAGATGTTTCCAATTTATAAATTACGCCACACTGAATTAAACTCCAACTGGAATTGCCACTTCCAGCTCACATACAAATGCTTCGCTGTTCATTACAGCATCGAGAGATCTATCCTGAGTCTTTTTCAACTGAAATGCTGCAAGGTCTTCTGAGGAATAGTTCATCATTCCAAGTCCGAGCTGCGTACCGTTGATGTCACGGATTTTTACGACAGAGCCCTTGCTGAAGTGCCCGTCAACCTGGTAAACCTGACTCGGAAGAAGGTGGGCCTTGTTATCAACAATCGCTTCTCGTGCTTCATCAATGATCGTAATTTCTCCTTCAGGACCAGAGTTGAACGCAATCCACTGACGTTTATGATCAAGATTGTGTTCGGTTTCCTCACAGGAGAAATAGGTTCCTCTTGCTGTTTCGTCAACAGCATCAATAAGAATATTTTTCACACCGGAACGTCCGAGGAAAGATGGAATGCCGGATGCCATAGAGATCTTAAAGGCATCGATTTTAGAGCGCATACCGCCGGTTCCTACTGCAGAACCCGGTTCACCGGCCATGTCTTCGATCTCATCTGTAATCTCTGTAACTTTTGGCAGTAGCTCAGCATTCTGATTTTTGCGCGGGTCATCATCGTACAATCCGTCTATATCAGATAAAATAATCAGTTGATCTGAATCCACAAGACCGGCTACCTTCGCAGACAGGGTATCGTTATCGCCAAAGCGGAGACGGTCTGTCGTAACGGTGTCATTTTCATTTACAATCGGTACAATGCCTCGCTCAAGAAGAACATTCACGGTGTTTCTAACGTTGTTGTATCGTTTTTCGTCGGAAAAGTCGCCGCGTGTAATTAATATTTGAGACGCAGCATATCCGTGTGATGAAAAGAGTTCGGAATAGGTTTCAATTAAACGGCCCTGACCGACAGAAGCGGCTGCCTGTTTCTCAGGCAGTGATGTCGGACGGTTTACGAAGCCGAGTGTTCTGTAGCCTGCTGCTACCGCTCCTGATGATACGAGAAGAACTTCGTGGCCTTGATCTTTAAGTTCCGCAACCTGGTCTGTAATCTTTTCAAGTTTTCTTCTGCTGATATCTCCTGATTGGCTCGTTAGTGAGCTGCTTCCAATTTTAATTACAACACGTTTTGTTAAAGTCATTAATTTCATCACTCCTACGTTCTATAAGACTTTCTTATTGGTGGGCTGGTGTTTTTTCCAGTTGTTTACTGATTTCTTTTGAGCGGTTCATTGCGCCTTCAACAGCTGCTTTAATTGCTTTACCGCCGCCGTTTTCAGCAAGTGCTTCCAAGCCGGAAGCTGTTGTACCGTTTTTGGACGTTATATTTTTTCTGAGCTGTGCAGGGGTTTCCTCACGCTCAAGCATCATTTTCGCTGCTCCGAGAATGGTCTGTGCGCCGATTTCTCTTGCCTGCGCCGGATCCATTCCGTTTTCTCTTGCAATCTTTTCAATGTGTTCCATCAGGTAGTAGTAGTAAGCAGGACCGCTTCCTGCAATTCCTGTGAAAAGGTCCATCTGATCTTCTTCGATCACATAAACTTCACCGATGGATTTCAATAATGTCTTCGCCATCTTTACATTTTTCATCGTTACATGCTCACCTGGGGAAATCGCTGTTGCTGACTCCTGCAGCATGCTTGATGTGTTAGGCATCACACGGATGACCTGCTGATTTGCGTTTAAATGTTCTTCCATAAAGCTTGTTGAGATCCCGGCAAGAACACTCATGACCACCTGATCGGGTCTGATTTGATCTTTTATAGAAAGCAGTGATTGTTCTGCATCCTTTGGCTTCATCGCAAGAATAATCACATCGGCTGATTGGATGGGCAAACGGTCGCGTACCATTCCCTGAATTCCGTATCGATTGTGAAGCTCGAGCAACCTCTCTTCGTTGCTTCTGTTTGTAACAATCACCTGATGCGGCTCAAGAGTTCCGGTTTTTACAATGCCGGAAATCATCGCCTCCGCCATGTTTCCTGCACCGATAAATGCAACGCGTAAGTTAGTATCCATATCTATATCCAGCTCCTTTTTTTCTGTAAGCATTTGTTGTTCCGTCCTGTTGTTCAATCCGCTATTTATCGTAACACTCTCATTTTTGACTTCAAGGGGTTAATGTGAGGTAGTGAGGATAAACGGCAAATAGTGAATGAAAGCGCCTCCATTATTCCGACAGGGTCCTCTAATCACGATATACGGCACGAGAGAGCGTGAGAGGACGCGAGACGCTGATTGGAAGTGGGCAAAAAAAAGACAGCGGTTCTAAAACCACTGTCATATCAGCCTTTTATAACTGTTGTTTCTTTTGAAGCATACGTGCATATTCTTCATCTAAACGTTTTTTCTCATCTTCATCCACAGCTTCAACGAGTTTTCCGAGCAATTCTGCAAGCTTCAATTCAATAGCAAGCTCCGTCATCGCCTCTTCCTCTTCGGCTCCGGTATGAAGGGGGTTTTTGAGGGTTTCCGGCTCCTGGACAATGCCCCGTTTGCCTGCTATTTCGATGACCCGGTCAGCTAAATAGCGGATAAGGTAGCGATCGTGAGTAACAAAGAGTATAGTACCGGGATATTCACTAAGGACTTCCTGCAGCGCTTCCTTTGTGGGGAGGTCGAGGAAGTTTGTAGGTTCATCGAGAAGAAGTACGTTCACATCACTGAGAAATACTTTTGCAAGTGCTGTTTTCACACGCTCTCCACCGCTGAGTTTTGAGACTTCCTTGTGAACCTCTTCCCGTTTAAATAAAAGCCTGGCCAAAATCGTTCTGACAAACTCTTCTGTATACCTGGTCGTTTCCATTACATTCTCAAGAATCGATTTTTCTTCATCGAGATTCTCCAGCTGCTGGTAGAAAAAACCGATCTTAGCCGGCTTTGCAACACGTACACCGCTCTCCCTGTTTTTAATCATGTTCAGGAGCGTGGATTTGCCTGCTCCGTTACAACCGGTGATTGCAACTTTCTCTCCCGGTTTAACAGCTGCCCGAAGCTTTTCAATCAGAAGACGGCTGGCGGCTTTTACAGTAACATCTTCGAAAGCTACAGCTGTTCTGCTGTGAAGGGGTGTGAACCTCTCCATATTAAACGTCACTTCGGATTCTGTCCTCGGTTTGTCTTTCTTCTCCAGCTGGTCAATTCTTGACTGTATCGCTTTTGTCCCTTTGTCCAGTTTTGCTTTCTTTTTTCCTACACTTCGTTTATGAAGCCGGGCTTCCGAGTTCCCCATTCTCCTCGGGGCTTTTCTCAGTGCAGTTGACCGCTGTGATTTTTCAAGCTTTGCTTCTGTGAGCCTGGCCTTTTCTTTTGTATACTGCTCATACTCAAACCAGTCCCGCTCTTTTTTTAACTGCTTTTGCTCTGTGTAACTGGAATAATTCCCTTCATATATGAGAAGCTCGCCATTTTCCACTTCCCATATGGATGTGCAGACACGGTCCAGCAGTTCCCGGTCATGAGAGATGAGCACTGCCGCTCCCTCTCTTTTTAAAATTCCTTTCTCGAACTGTTCAACCCCCTCAATATCGAGATGACTTGTCGGTTCGTCTGCTAAAATCAACTGAGCATCAGTGGAAAGGACAGCAGCAATTTTCTTTCTTGTTTCCTCACCGCCGCTCCTGCGGTCTCCATCTGGAACAGCCCATTTGCTGCGTTCTTTTTTTGTAACCGGCGTCTGTCCTGCTTCGAGCTGTGGCAGGTATGCACAGTCAGAGAGAGTATGCACTTCCCCTTTGTCGGCTTGGAGTACTCCGGCGAGTATTTTTAAGAGTGTTGATTTTCCTTCCCCGTTCCGCCCTACGATTCCGATTTTTTCTCCATTGTAAATATTGAGCTTTTCCGTTTTTATAATTATTCTGTCCCCGTAACTTTTCTCAAGTGGTTCAGTTTTCAGTAAAAGCATAAAAAATCCTCCCTGGTAGGCCTGAGAGGATTGTGTGCATTCATTTTGGGCAGACCTCCCCCTGAAACGGGCGGTCTTGTTCGTTATGAAGGCTCCCTTAAAAATGTACACACTAATCCTATCCAGACAAAATGATTTCTTGTTAAATGAAATTCTTGTCTTTGAAAATAGGATTACTGCTTCATCGTATAAGGTACCTTCCTTTCCATTAATTAATACCATCATATGTGAATGAAAGCGTTTTTGTCAATTTCGAAAAGGAGAGGGGGAACGCTGAATTGATGCAGGTTGCTGCTATTTACGGTTACAACTCTTTTCTGCGTTTTGCCCCCTCGCTCCGCCCCAGCCTGCAGCCATGAACGGTTTCCTTTGGTGCTGAACTGCTTTTTTATACTTACATTCGCTTATTTAACGTTTAGCTCACGCTATTTTACGGTTACGGTGACCGTTTTTGCACTTCGCCGCCGTCATTCTACGTTTAGAACAATTCCCCCTACCTCTTCACTTCCTCCACATACAATCCGTCATCTGCGGATTCCACGCTTACTCCCGCCGGAACTCTCAAATAGATATAAGTGCTTCCGTGATAGCTGGATGAAGAACGATGGCCAAAGGGGTCATCACTGTCATTATCCTCCGTAAATTGAGAGATAGTGAACTCTTTACCCAGGTTTGCAAAGCTGATATTTGTCTCTTCCAGATGAATCTGCAATTCATCCTCGTGAACTACCAGGTGTGGCGCGTTAACCTGATCTGTGTAGTCAAAGCCGTCCACATAGGACTTCCCCATATAAAGGTAGGCCTCCATTTCCCCGTCCAGTTCATCTGTCGGTTCCACAAAAAGCGTTCCCTGAAAGTAGTCTCTGTACATGGCATTAACAACAAGTTCATCTTTGAAATAGTCGAAGGAGAATCTGGAGACAAGGTTACCCTCTGCCTCTTCATAATTGCCGCTATTCAGTAATGTGCGAAGTTCCTCCTCTGCTTCAAAAGCCGCCTCATATTCCAGAGCCACCGTCTGATTAAACTGCTCAACCGGGATCAGGTAAAAAGCAGCTGCACAGATAAGAAGTGCACAAATGTAAAGGGTAAAAAACCAGTTCCGGCTTCTGCCTTTAACCATGGCAACTCCCATCCTTCTTTGTTTTTTTATAACAAAATAAATGCCGCCGAACAAAAGAATGAATACAACCAGTTGTAAAACCATAGCCAGCATCATGATAAGCGCACCTCCATTTTATTCGTAAGCCACGACGTCAGGGAGTATAGAGCAGTCGAGACAATGATGGCTTTTAACATGAACAGGAGAAAAGACGATTCACCGGAAAAAAAGGTAAGGATTTGAGCAAGAACTCCTCCTTCACTTCCCCCTCCCGTAAAAGCAAAGCCGAAAAAGATGACCGGCACCAAAAATGTAAATACTCTGTTTATCTGGCTTAGATTACCGAGAAGGTAGCCGAGTGACCCCAACAGGAAGATATACAAGACAGCCGCAGCTGTCCCCATCAGGACTTCCAATGGATTTTGCAGCATCGATTCCGCCCCCATATATTCCACACCGTGGATAAAAAAGGCGGAAATTCTTATTGCATAGCCGCTGAGGCTCGCCGTAATTCCTGCAATAACGCTTGCTGTCAATAAGAAAAGAACGTTGGCCGCATTTCCGCTCAACCGGTTCGTCACGAAGGCAAAGTCATCGTTTTTGTAAGCCTTGGTTGTAATTAAAATCGCAGTAATAAAGCACCAGATCATCGAAAAAATGATCACCACCGACGAGGTATAGTGTGTAACGGAAACATAAACCATTTCACTTCCCGACCCCATCTGTGATGTACCGTTCATAGAAAAAAGAATGGCAAGAAGCTGGAGAATGACCAGAGTCGAAAAAGCATTCTTGTAGGCTTTCACTTTAAACCAGTACTGTTTTTTTACAACACTCCAGAAGCTAACTGCGGTTAAAGACATCATCAATTCCCCCTGTTCTTTTTTCAGTCAGATACATGCTCATATCAGTAGCCGATACAGGAGAAACTGTAAGCCCCGCTTTTTCATATCCGGACCTTAAATCTTCTCGCTTTATGACGGCATAGCTTTTATTTACCGGAATGTCCCGTTTATGAAAAACATCGATTCCTTCTATCCATTCTTCCACCTGCTCATCCGGCCCCTGTATTCCAACACCGTACTCTTTCAAATCAGAAACAGACAGGTACAGGTGACCGGTCCCGTCTTTGATTAAAAAGACGTCTTCAATTAACTCTTCAATTTCATTCAAATGATGGCTTGAAAGCAGAATCGTCCGAGGGTGAGCAAGATAGTCTTTCAAGAGCGCTCTGTAAAAGTCACTGCGGACAGCCGCGTCCATCCCGGTCGTCGGCTCATCAAAGATCGTCAGTGGGCACCTTGAAGACAGACCGAGAATCATATTAAAAGTGCTCCGCATTCCTTTTGAAAGCCGGTCGTGCCGCTGTGACCGCTGAAAGGAGAAGTACTCAAACAACCGTTCAGCCAGTTCTTTATCCCAGTTCGGATAAAACGAAGCTGCTGACTCCAAAATCTCGTAAACCGTCAGGGAGTTTGGAAGATTCATAGTGTCATTAATAAAAATCGTGTTGGCAGAAGCATTCAGACTATTAAATGGATTTTCCCCAAAAACCATGACCTCCCCGGAAGTAGGCTTTTGAAACCCGGCCACAATTTGAAGGAATGTTGTTTTCCCGGCGCCGTTCCTTCCAATGATCCCTGTGATTTTATTCTCTTCGATGGAGACTGACAGGTCATTAACTGCCTTTTTCTCTCTATATGTTTTTGTCAGGTGACTGCATGTAACTGCGTTCATGACTTTTCCCCTTTCGTTTCCGACATACTTGTTTTAATCATGGTTATAAGTTCCGATTCGCTTACGTTTAAATGATTGGCCTCTGCAACAACATCTTCGACCAGTTTCGTTAACGTGTTCGTCTTCCTTTTGTTCAAAATAATTCCTTTCGCCTCCGCTGCTACAAACATACCGAGCCCTCGCTTTTTATAAAGAATGTCTTCTTCAACAAGCTTTGTTAATCCCTTGGCTGCTGTGGCCGGATTAATGTTCATCATTTCTGCCAGCTGATATTGCGAATACACTTTTTCATCTTCTGTAAAGTTCCCATTCAAAATTTCTGTTTCAATCCACTCTGATATTTGAACATAAATAGGTTTGGCGCCATCTGGATTAATAATCAAAAGGAGGCACCTCCTCTCAAGGTTAGTGCATTAGTGTTGTAATGTAGTATATGTTATTGTAGTAATTTTTGCAATATGCTGGGAATATTTATTTTCTGATGGTGCTGATGGTCAGGGATGGAGGGGCAGGCTCGCTCTCTTTTTCTGACATTTATGTTAAGGATTCCGATCCGATTATTAAAAATTCACACTTTTTTTGTTAAGAATTCCTCCCTCTTTGTTAAGAATTGGAGATCTAAGCCTAAATAAATGGAAACTCTTCTTTAGTACCATCTCTTGAGCAGGACCACACGCCCTCACGCCGCACAAAAAAAGACCAGCCTGCAGACTGGTCTTTTCTTAACTTAATTTTTTGTATCTTTCACAAGGGACAAGATTGTTATCGGTCATCAAAAACGGATGACACCGCTGGAGGCGGTCTTCTATTTTCTCGCATATGCGGTCGGCACTGTAGGCACAGACAGAAATTAATTTATTCTCACTGACCATCTCATCAGCAATTTCTTCAAATTTAGCAACCTCATCCTGCAACTCACTGTCTTCCCCCCACTCCACATGAGCCCACGTACGAATACCTGGGATTTCACCTTCATAGGGCTCAATCAGCCTGGAGAAATAATTCTGAACTTTATGGATATGAAAATTACCGTTAAATAGATAAAACTGAAAGTTATTCATATAGTGAATCTTCTTTTGCTGTTTTTCAGTCAACACTTCATTTAACTTAGACTGGAGCGCGGGCATGATCCTTTCGCTTTCAATCACAGCGACATCATCACCCGCATTGACTCCTTCCAAGATAAACGTGACAGCGTTGTTCAAGTATGCTTCACTGTCGTTAAACTTGTAAAAGATGTGACCTCCGTCTCCCTCTCTCATCCTTTTCACTGAAGCGGAAATGAATTTATGCATATATGAAAAACTCCTCGTAATACAAAATGAGCGAAACATCCGTTCCCATCCAGTGTAACAGTTCTGGAAGGAAACATAAACACACCTCCTGTGTAAAAATGTATGTATCGCATCCCGTGAATATTTGTACTACACTATCATTAAGACATTTATGGAGGAACGTATATGACACCCAAAGACAACGCAGCAGGATTTTTACCCAGACTAGGCGCACTTCTGGCGGACAGCTTTCTTATCCTCCTTCCCGCCACCCTGATCGTATCCCTCGTCATGGGGGAAAACTGGTTTACCTTTATTGAACGGTCCGGGTGGGATTACGCATACGTCGTTTACCTGACCGTGACCCCTCTCCTCTGGAAAGGGTACGTTGTCGGAAAGCGGCTGTTCCGAATCCGGATCGCACGTATAGACGGGAAACCTCTCACCATTTGGACCATGCTCATGCGGCAGGTTATCGGCTACTTTCTCCTCGCCATGTTCACCTTTGGACTCACCACCTTTATCAGCCTCATCCTGGTGATCGTGAGAAAGGACCACCGCAGCCTCCATGACCTGATCGCCGGTACCTACGTGGAAAAAGTACCGGCAAAAACAAAAGCGTAAGCGCCTTGATTACGAGCGTAAAGTATTTTTCAGGCTATCAAATTCAAGCCGCTTTTTGGCTTCAGCTGATGGAATAAAATGACCTCGAGCTCGCAGGCGCTGTACCTGGACGTGGAAAAGTTTTACGAAAAAGTTATACTTAAAACTAAGAATTTATAAACTGCTAAAAGACGGAACCCATCTTACAATGACGGTTCCGTCTTTTTTTTTGTTATTGATATTCGTTAATCTCTTTAACCAGAATATCAAGCGCACTGCTTTCTTTCGATGACTTCATCATCTCAACGTAGTCGTTACGTCTTTTCTTAAGTGTATCGAGCGCTTTTTTTAAGGACACCTCTGTAAGGTCCTCTTCTTCAAGCTTCAAGGCAAAGCCTTTTTCCTCAAAGGACCGGGCATTGAGAATCTGGTCACCCCGGCTCTGCTTTTTTGTCAGAGGGATGATGATCATCGGGATGTGAAGAGCAAGAAACTCGAATATGGCGTTTGATCCCCCACGGGTGATCACCATATCTGTAGCAGCCAGAATGTCAGCGAGCTCTTCATTCACATATTCAAACTGCTTATATCCATTCACTCCTGTCAGGTTCTCATCGAGGTTCCCTTTTCCGCACAGGTGAACAATCTGATATTCCTTTGTAAGCTCGTTTAAGGATCCTCTGACCGAATCATTAATTTTCTTCGCCCCGAGACTGCCTCCCATAATCGTGAGAACAGGAAGCTTGCGCGTGAAGTCAAGCATCGCTCTTCCTTTTTCAGCAGAACCTGAAAGGATCTCCTTCCTGATTGGCGATCCGATAACGGTTGTTTTCGCTGAAGGAAAGTAGTTTCTTGTTTCTTCAAAAGAAGTAAAGATCCGCGTTGAAAAACGCTGGGATATTTTATTCGCAAGCCCCGGTGTCATGTCACTCTCGTGGATAAAAATCGGAATCCCCAGAGATCGTGCAGCAATAATGACCGGAACAGAGACGAATCCCCCTTTTGAGAACACGAGAGAAGGTTTGAGTTTTTTTAGAACAGAGCGCGCTTCCTGGCACCCCTTTATGACACGAAACATATCAATAATGTTTTCTTTATCGATGTAACGGCGCAGCTTCCCGCTTCGAATGCTGTAGTAAGGAATGTTCCTCTTTTCAATAAGCTCTTTTTCAATTCCTTTTTTCGAACCGATGTATTTGATGTCCCACTTTGACTGGTCAAGTTCATTAATAATGGCAATGTTCGGTGTCACGTGACCGGCTGAACCGCCACCTGTAAATACAATCGTTTTTTTCGTCATAAATCCTCCTGATTAACTGCTATTTGTTTCTCCATTATAGCGGATTGGACACAGGTTTTGGAATGATGACTTTAGATTGTTTTTGAAGTTGTTTTATTCTCGTATCTCAATACAGTATGTGATATATGTACGATCACCCTGCTCATCTTGTCCAGACAATCTCTTTCAATCTTTAATAGAATACTAGAGGTTGACTAACAGGAGGTAAACATCATGCTGATAAACAACATCATCGCTACAGGGTTTAAACATATGGACAAACCGTACCTGTTCAACGCCCGGCCATTTCAGACTGAGACGTTTGACTGCAGCTCTTTTATTCAATACATCTTTTTTGTACACGGTATCAGCCTGCCCAGGTGTTCAAGACAGCAGTATCTTTTCGGAACCCGTGTAAGACAAGATGACATCAGGCGAGGCGACCTGTTATTTTTCACGACGAAAAAGCGAAAACGCCTTACCGGCCTGCAAAAAATCGGACACGTGGCCATTTATCTGGGAAATGGCAAAATGCTTCATACATTCCGTCCTGTCCGTCGCGTCTCTGTTTCAAAGCTTGATTCGAAGTGGGAGAAAAAATACCAGGGAGCCCGGCGGATCATAGACTAGCAGAGGCCCTCGTTGATCGTTGAAGTTTGTTAATCACCTTTGTATAGTTGTTCATCGAGTTCCACGGTTTGTTCATCAATTTGCCCGATTTGTTAAGCGAGTTCTCCCATTTGTTCATCGATTTGTTCATCATCAGCCATGAAACCCTCCCCCTCCCTCACCCGTATACACTACCACCGACTAATGAACGGAGATGATCTCTATGACGACTATGCATTTTTCCGACAACTTTTTCTCTGCAGGAAGAACGACCATCTACAACGGAGATAAAAAAGAAATCGGCTCCCTCGATTTAAAAAGTGCGTTTAATTCCAACGTGGATATCCTTAACAAGGACGATGAACTTCTCGTGAAAGGAGCATTCCCCTTCTTCTCCAACAGATGGATCATCACGGATTACTAAGGGAAGCAGCTGGGTATACTCAGGCAGAACATTACGTTTTTTTCAAAAAAATACGAGTACGTAACCGACAGCCGCGGCACATATACAATTAATGGTGAAGCATTCAGCAAGGAGTATGTAATCATTGACGCCAACGAAAATGCTGCCGGGGAATTCCAGAAGGTGAGCGGCTTTTTCGAATCCTCATCCTACGAACTTAAGAACCTTTCAGAGAACATCAGCGATGAAGAAATGATCGCTGTCGTCATGGGCGTAAATATGCTTAACAACCGCAAGAAACGAAACAACCATGCACCAAGATGATCCCGGTGCACTGTCACCATCCGAACTTTGTCGAAACCATAGTTCTCTATTCAAAGTTAATATAAACAGGGCGACTCCTCCATTTCCATGAAGGAGTCACCCTGTTAGTTTTGAACTGAAACTACTCCTGATTTATGACGCTGCTTCCTCTTTTTTCTCCTCTTCTGTTTCCACACCAAGGGATTCTTCAACTTTTTCACCGTGACGTCCGATTAATAGAATATAGAGGGCGATTCCGACCCCGATACCCCACACCGGTCCGTATGTAGCCGTGAGCATACCGATCGCAAGGACTACTCCTCTTGAGATGTTGCTCTTTACGAGTGACATCGCCACGTAGGCACAGGCAAATCCCGTTAACAATAGAGATACGCTGAGGGCGACCGGGAAGATTGGCATGATGATCGCAATGACCGGCAGCAACAGACCGAGGGGGATAGCCATGATGTAAAAGTTCATCGGACCATCATAAATGGATTCCATAACGTTACGGCCTTTTTTATACCGCTCAATGAGGAATACCTGAACCCCTGTCCAGATCGGGCCGTGAATCCACAGCAAAGGACCGGCTGTCATCAGCTGGGCTGCGTTTCTGGCAGCCAGAACAAAGTGACTTCGTGTCGGGTTGATGTCAATCTTCTCATCCTGTCTCGCTTTATCTGCACCTTTTAAGAGAGTATGAGCAATCACCAGGTCACCAAAAGCAAGAACATAAACGACCAGGGCGATGGGAAATACTGCGAGGAACACTTCCCATGAAGGTATGCCGACAGCCCAGATCGAGAGTGTGCTCATTGTTTCAGCAATGGGCGGAACGAAGAATCCCCACTCCATTTGAAACGTCATTTCTCCTGTGAAAAAACCGACGCCCCCCGCTACTAAAAGGGATAGGAGAAGGGCATTTGATCCCATCATAATCTTTGACCTTGTATCAGGAAGCTTTGAAAATGGAATCGAAAATAAAAGCACCAGGACGATAACCCAGGATGTGATGAGAGAATACGGCATACTCGGCAGGCGGTTAATTTCCGACTGGAACGCGGCAATAGCAGCACCCATAATAATACCTGCCTTTAAGGCGACTGGTACCATGTTGTTAAAACGCTCCCCGAGCTTTGTTAAACCAAAGAATAAAAACAGGGCGATCACCACAAGGAAAAGGGCAATCATTCCTTGTACCGCATCAATTCCCGGAGCGAGTGTATTCATGTAAACGAGGGTTAACGGTAACGCCGGCGTTATCGCCCCGGCAGCGTAAATGTCCCCGAACAGAACCGTTTGGGCCAGTACCCAGAAGAGCATGACGAGACTGACTGTCCAGGCAACTTCAAACGACACTTCAAAATACGTCATCATTAAAGGCGTGATTGAACCACAGGTGGCTAAAAGAAGCAGACCCCCTTGAATGTGCTGACTGGGTGTTAACTTCAGGTGCACACCCGGGAGCCGCATTGTAAACGGCCCCCACTTAATCCCCGGCTGTATCTCCCCATACTTCCTTTCAATTTTCATTCTTTATCCTCCCCGAAATAGTCGTTAGAACTTTCTGATAAATTAAGGCAGATTATTTTGCTGCAAGTGCGGTTTTTGCTCTATGATCAACAACCCGTTTCGCTTTTCCTTCAGACCTCGGAATGGAATGAGGCGGCTTTAAGTACACATCCATCGAAACGAGTGCCTGTGTTTTCAGTGTGTGTTTGATTTTATTCACAAGCTCCGGACCTTCTCCCTGGTTCAAGTCCCCATCAGGCAGTTTGTCAAAAAACGGTTCGCACACTTCCACGTGAAGTTCCGCATGGTCCATGGAACCTTTTTTCTTAAGGTGGATCTGATAGTGGCAGACGAGCTCGTCCATTTGCAGTATGTTTCGCTCCACTTCAGAAGGAAACACGTTCACCCCGCGGATAATAAACATATCATCGATTCTCCCTTTAACCCGGCTCATTCTTGTTGAGGTTCTGCCGCATGCACATGTCTCACGGGTAATGGAAGCAATATCCCCGGTACGGTAACGAATAACCGGCAGCGCTTCTTTTGTGAGACTCGTAAAGACCAGCTCACCGTCCTCCCCCTCCGGTACAGGCTCCAGCGTATTCGGGTCAATGACTTCTGCAATAAAGTGATCGTCTGCAATATGAAGTCCATCCTGGCAGTCCACACATTCCATGGCAATCCCCGGACCCATCACTTCACTGAGACCGTAGATGTCCATCGCTTTCAGGTCAAACATGTCTTCGATAGTATTTCTCATTTCTTCCGACCATGGCTCAGCACCGAGGATGGCAAACTTCAAGCTTGTTTTCTTCGGCTCGAGGCCTTTGGCAATCATCGTTTCTCCAATGTTCAGGAGATACGAAGGTGTGGAACAGATAACCCTCGGTTTAAAATCTTCGATCAGGGTTATCTGCCGTTCAGTATTCCCTCCGGATACAGGGACAGTGGCGCATCCAAGCCGTTCGGAGCCATGATGAAGGCCGAGCCCTCCGGTAAAAAGACCGTATCCATAGGCATTATGAAGAAGATCTCCTTTTCTTCCGCCGGCAAGATAAATCGACCTGGCCACAATGTCCGACCAATGATTGATGTCATTCTTCGTATACGCTACAACAGTCGGCTTCCCACTCGTTCCTGAAGATCCGTGTATACGGACTACCTCATCCATAGGTACAGCTACAAGGCCAAATGGATAGTGATCACGAAGATCTGTCTTTTTTGTAAAAGGAAGCTTTTTGAGGTCATCAAGGCTGGTGAGGTCCTCCGGTTTCACACCTGCTTTCTGGAACTTCTCTTTGTAAAACGGGACGTTTTCACAGACTTTGTCTACAGTGGTTTTGAGACGGGCAAACTGAATGGATTCCATTTCTTCTTTTCCCAGTGTTTCTTCCCGAACATAAAATGACATGCACTCTTTCCTCCCTGTTATAAAAAAATAACGCCAAGTAACTTTCTCGTTATATTAAAAGTAACGGTATATGAAAGCGCTGTCAATACGAACAAAGGATTATTATTGTTATTTTCTAAATTAACTGATAAATTTAGATGTTATTTACAGGTGGCGTATTTTTTACGTCACATTAATTCCAGGTTATATGATAGGGAATGGATTGAGGGGGATGAAGCATTGCTGATGAATCGGGAGATAACTGGAGGATCCAATTTAATAAAAGAAGATATCCAATTGCCAACATTCAGGGAGGAATTCTTAATAATAAAGGTGCAATCCTTAACATTGGGAGCCGAATAACAAACTTCCAAAAACGAAGCAACTGCAGGCTTTTCCACAAAAAAACCGGCCGTCTCCGGCCGGTTTTCCTGACTTAATCTTTCCACTTTCCAACTTCTTCCTGAACCTTGCCTTTTGCCTTGTCCTTCTTGCCCTCGCGCTGAAGATCCTTATTGTTCGTGATGTTTCCTGTCTGGTCCTTCACTTCACCTTTCGTCTTGTTTACGTTCCCTTTTACTTTATCAGATGTACTGTCGTTATTGGCCATGTTCGATTCCTCCTTTATGTGTTAGGTGTCTATTACCGGTCAAGGAGGACGTAAAACGTTCCATTCGACTCATTTTTTCTTAAACCGGTCTTTTCTCTCATCTTCTTCCTCAGGGCCAGGCTTGATTTTTAAAAACTTGCTGTCCCGGAATTATTCATAAAACTCAAGACTGGAGTGTCGCTCATTCGTTCCAATCAACACCTTCTATAAATCTCCTATTCTTTCCCTATTGAATACCCTTCAAAAAGTCTCCCGCCGAATGGCTCGAGCACATCCTCTACTAAAGAGATGACCTCCCCTTTTTCACCTGTCCGGTAGTAGGTATCAAACGCGTTTATAAAACGCTTAGCCATTGATTCATCGTATTCGTTTAATGAACGGACAATCCATTTGGATGCCCCGATCCACTGCCCGTTTGTGCGCAGCAGAAATTCGTGGACAGCTTCTCCCAAACTTCCTGCAATAAAGATTCCCTCTCCACGATCGTCAGACCCGGTAAAATCATCGAGCAGGTCTGTTAAGAAATACTGCTTCATCCTTAGCATTGGCTCGTCCCATTCTGCAGGGCCGGCATTGAGGCTCTCTTCCGCTTCTTTTTTTATCCCTGTAATCAATCCACTGTCTGCGAGAACTTTTCCTTCTTTGAACATTCGCTGCAGACAAGGCCGGCCTCTGTCTGCATCACTCTTAAAGAAGTCGCGGTACGAATTGAGGTTATAGACAAAAACTTCAACAGGCCAGCCATTGTATGTAAGTGATTTTCTAAAGGCATATGCGACCTTTCCGCTAAAGACGACGATGTCCAGATCGGAAGTTGAAGTGGTTTGCCCTCTCACTGTACTGCCGGCCAAAAGCGCTCCCTCACATTCAGGATAATTCTCTTTGATGAATGACTGCGCCGTCTTAAACGGGTCTCTTCTTTTCATTCCTTTTCACCAACAAAATAATGATTTTTCCGGTAGGCGGTTGCTTCCATTGCGGCAATTAACTCATCATCGCTTAAAATGTCTATTTTGTACCACGCTGTGCGATAATTTTTCTTGATCTCTTTAGCCGAAGCCTTCAGTCGTGCACCGTTTTTTCCCGCTGCCATATAGCTGATGGTATTGGTTAATGCGACAGCCGTCCTGCCGTGTGAATTGCAGGCAGCAGCGAACACAAAATCAGCAATGGCAAAGGTGACCGCTCCGTGAAGCGTACCGTGGGCATTGAGCATATGTTCTTTAACCAGAAGTTCAGCAGCTGCCTCTCCTTCACCAATATCAGTAAGCTCGATTCCCAAATGCTCCGCATAGGTATCTTTTTTCAAAGCACGGACGATATCCTCTTTAAACTGGTGGTGACGTTCACGGTCCGTTAATTCACTCATATGAATCCCTCCGCTATTATTATCTGAATAATGAAACAACAGTACTTGTATTTTACCATTATAAAGATATGTTTCTATACTCTAAATACTTATGTGTTAAAATATTCATAGAATTCTCAAAGATTAATTGGAGGTTATCTTAATGAAAGAAAAACTCATTGTATTAAACAAAGACGAAGACACCCTTTCCGTGGTGGACCTGGAAACATCTCAAGTAGAGAAAACGGTAGAAACAAGCTACAATCCCCACGAAGTTGTGATTACGCCCGACGGGAAAAAAACATATGTGGCCTGTTCCCTGGGTAACAAGGTTGATGTCATGGATAATGAAACGTTTGAGATTGTTCTTTAATTTTCCACACGGGGTGGGACTGACTCCTGATGGCAAAAAGCTTTACCTCGCTTCTACATACAGTGAAAAAGTCTTTATCATTAATACAGGCACTGATGAAATCGAAAACGTGATCCCTACTTTCCAGAAACTTTCTCATATGATTTCGTTTTCTCCTGACGATAAGACCGTCTACGTGCCAAACATTGGAAGTCAGAACATTACTCTGATCGATACAGAAACAGAAAAAGTAACGAATCACATCCCTGTAGGCCAGGGTCCGGAAGGTGTAGCAGTTCATCCGGACGGCGAGCATCTTTATGGGGCAAACCAGGAAGAGAATACGTTGTATGTGATCGATACATCGACATTCAACGTTTTACACAGGCGGCGTGTGGGCCAGGTCCCTGTCCGCCTCGTCTTTTCACCTGATGGGAAATACGCATTTATTGCCAACCGGGAATCCAATGACATATCTATTATTCAAACGGCTCAGCAAATTAACGGACAGGTTCGTCCATGGGAAATTAAACGCCTTCCGGTCGGGGTCTGGGCTGGGGGCATTGTGTTTAACGAAAGCGGGTCCCGAGCTTTTGTTGCAAACAATAAAACCAATGATATTTCCGCCATTAACGTTGATACGTTAAAAGAGGAAAGTCGTATTGACGTTGGAATTCACCCGGACGGGATTGCTTAGGCGAGTGATCCCCGATCGGATGAAACCGGATAATATGTTGCTGCTGGAACACCTCGCACGATATTACTTTGCCTTTCCGTATGCCTCAGGCCGTGTTCTCGATATTGCCTGCGGAACCGGCTACGGCACTAAAATGATTGCGAAAGGGAGAAAGAAAAGTATTACCTCTATAACAGGTGTGGACATAAACGTAGATACCATTGAATATGCAAGAAAAACCTACTTTCATCCATTACTCTCATTTACAGCGGGAAATGCTCTCGATCCTTCCCTCCGTGATGAAATCGGCACGTTTGATACGATTATCTCTTTTGAAACAATTGAACATGTACCTAATGACCGGCAATTTTTAAAGAGTCTGATTAACCTGCTGAACCCCGGAGGTACACTTCTCATTTCAACATCCTTCGGTGAGGGACGCGGAATCCCGTGTGGTTCACCTTTCCATTACCATCAACTTACCGAAGATGAGTTTGAAGCATTGTTTACAAATCCGGATCTTCCTTTTTCAACCGTGGATTTCTACTTTCAGCAAGGGGGATGTTTGTCTTATTGAATTCCGCCATAAGTGCTCTTATAGCTGAATAAAACGTTTCAAACCCATGCTTGGTTTGCTGGACCCTAAAAGCTTTCTGAAGTTCACGCCCGCGATAATCAATCGGGCAAGCGTAATGAGTTTTTTTAGCGATATCAACTCCGATAATGAGAGTTGACTCTGTCACTTGATTTATTTTGTGATTTCGATTATGATTCATCAAAAGGTCCTCCTCTTGGTGTATTGGGTTCGCAACCTGCATCACAACGGAGGACCTTTTTTTGTGCAAGAGGCCACTTCACCTACTAACAGGAATGCTGCGTATATATCATCCGCTATGTTCGCGCATTGTTCGTATTCTCGGCTAAAATCTTTTTTATGTCCCAGTCTCTTTTCTTTTCCCCCTGCATTTGTTAACCCCTCCACCGCCTAAATTGAAATAGTTCCATTACCATGAATCAGCTTGTGAATATGATGGGGGGAATCCATTTGAAAAGAGTGATTGAATGAACTACTTTCACCATTACGACAACCTCAATCCGTATCGTTCTGAAAACTTCCTGACTCCTTTCCAACGATCGGTCTATAACCAGCACCGGCAGATGTTCCCCAGACAGCTGTCTGCAGAAGATGCGATTGAAATAGCCATTTCACAAGTTCCGGGCACTGTAGTGGATGTTGACCTGGATACGGAAAACGGTATTCTGGTCTGGGAAATAGAAATTGTGACCCCTCAGGGAATGAAATATGAGGTTGATGTTGATGCAAATACCGGGAATATTCTAAAGGCCGAGCTGGACTAACAAAATCCATTGGCCCCATTTTCTTGATTTTTTTCACCGTGTCCTGAGTCCGGGAATACGTTGAATGTAGCGATATTCAGCAGGTGGAGGAAAAAAGATGGGGCGGAAAAAGTACGGTAAGAAACGGCAGTTCAGCCAGCCCGTTCTTGATGAGAACGGCAAAATAAATCAAAATAGTTTAAGAGAATTACAGACACAGCTGAATCATGCAGAAAAAAAAACCTGCCCTGTCCTTTCCTCAGGGGAAAGCAAAGTCCTGGCAGGTGTATGGATTCAGTTTGCCGGATCGGCATTTGAGGCAATTGGAGTGACTGAAGAACTGCAGGCTCTTCAGGAAGAAGGCGAAACAGATGACAAAGGACTGGCATTGGAGCGGCAGGCTGTTACCGGCGTCTGGCTGCAGACGATAGGAACAGCACTCTCAGCTTTTGGTTTCAGTCTTGAAGTGTCACCTGATGAAAGGCAGCAGATCCAGGGAAGAAAGCTCGGTATCATCGGAGCCTGGTTCGAATCCTTTGGCGCTGCCATGGAAGCTCTTGCAGAGACAAAGTTATTAATGGATGATATCGATGAGCAGATTCCCTTTTAAAAAGAAGCAGTCCGTTGTGACTGCTTTTTTCTTTTGTTTTCTACTGTTAAACTCAGATGTTGACCTACGCTCATTGCGCCCCCTATCCGCGGGCGGTTCGGGAGCCTCCTCAGCGCTGTGCACCTGCGGGGTCTCCCCGGAACTCGCTTTTCCCGCAGGAGTGTCGCGCATTCGCTCCGATCAACACTTCTATAAATCAAAAATAACCATCACACTATTACAATCAATATTGTTTACGAAAAAGCGTTGTTTGTGAGTTCCTCCTGCACTCTGATGTTAATTTTTGCTCTTTGTACGGGCGCTTCCTTGCATATGGAGTACCCCCCTGCTTCTTCCTCTGCCAGTTATGCTTCGTAGTTTCTGCATGCAAGTAACTAAAGCTTATCCCGAATGTCAACGCACATTGCTACAGCAGCTGTGTCCTACATTTGCTGCAATCAACTACAAAAAAAGCACCGCTGACCTTTAACAAAGCCACTTTAAAAAGAAGCAGTCCCATGACAATCAATCATGAGACCGTTTCTTTTTTTTTTAAAATACCTACCGCTCCAGCAAGAATAGAGATAATTCCTACAACCGGAAGATGCAGATTATTATCTTCAATCGTAAATTCCAGTTGAAAGTTGTTGGTGTCGGACTTCCAAATATGATTATCCCCTTCTGCATGAGCATCAGATTTCATTCCCGGATAACTTACAATAATGGAGGATTCTACTACAAGACCCTCTTCTTCTAAAAATACAGCAATATCTTCAGAGAGTATCAGATTTGTTTCTACGCTTTCCACATAATAAAACGGTAGATTTTTCTTACTGCTGCTGTAGCCTGCGACCTCAGTTTCATAGTGTGAAAGAGCAGCTGTCATATCGTTCTCATATAATCCATTATTTAGGCTTACAGTAGTAAAACCTTTTTCTTCTGTTATTCCCACTTCATAACTTGCATAGTTGTCGAACAAATGAGGCAGTTCTTCCATTAATGCAGCTGCATGACCGCCCTCTACAGTAATATGCAGCGTTGATTCGATCGCCCCGCGTTCCTCACCAGCGACTTCCTGCTCCAGATGTGCATAACCGCTCAGAACAACGTGAAGAGAGAGAATCGTTAAAACAAAAACCCTCTTTCCCAACTTTATGTACCTCCTGTATTTTCTGGTAAACTCTTCAATCAGACTATCACATCTTTAAGCGTATCTCCATTTATGAGAAAGAATTCTTGGTTGTCAGCAGCTAACGTTTGTTTTTTTATGGAAAGGAATGTTATGGTACATTTAAATGTACTTAGAATGAAAAGGAGGTGCAGTCTTGCTTTCAGAAGTTGAAGAACAGATTTTTCTGTATGAAATTAAAAAAATGAAAATGGAACTTGAAGAAAGCAATGACTACACGTTAAAAAAACGAATCCTTCAAGACATTTTAGAATTATATACAGTACTTGATAAAGATTAATTATATAGTTTTAGACAAACACCTCCACTCTTCTTAAGGATTAAAAAGAAGCTGGGACAGAGTGTATTAATTTACAAGAATCCGAGCAAATAATGTGGTGCAAATAAACCGCTCCTGAAATATACTTCGCTTTCCGCGGGAAGCTGGTTACCCTCCTCCAGCATACCTTCTTCTTCTTCCTCTGCCAGCTAACCTTTGCAACTGTCTGCGTCGAAGCAACTCGTCGCACTTTCATGAAGTAAACGCTCGTCACTGCGGGGTCTCACCTTTGCTTTTCATCGAAGGTACTGAAAAAGTTCGATCTTTAACTTTTTCCAGTGTATTCTAAGCAATGAGCGTAACGGTTGCATTTTCTAAAAACCTGGTATGAGTGGGTTTCTCGTAACAGGCGCGCAACCTCAAATAAAAGGCACTGAAAAAGTTGTTTTGTACTTTTTCAGTGCCTTCTTTTCATCCCGCAGGAGCATTCCTGTTAGTAGGTGAAGTGGCCTCTTGCACAAAAAAAGGTCCTCCGTTATGATGCAGGTTGCGAACCCAATACACCAAGAGGAGGACCTTTTGATGCATCATAATCGAAATTACAAA
>NZ_JAFEUX010000011.1:0-124028 GCF_016901055.1 Alteribacter salitolerans
AACCACCTCACAGCCAGCTGAGAGGTGGTTTGCCCTATTTTTAAAAGGTATTTGCATCACTTAATTTCATTTTCTCCACATAAAGAAACCCACGCTTCAAAAAAGCGTGGGTTTCTCGACAGCCTGAGGGCTGTCTCAAAAAATGAGACAGCCCTTTTTCTGATGTTTTTAATTAGTTGTGCTAAAGGTCATTGTGGGTATAAAGGTGTTGATTGGAGCGCAATGAGCGTAAACACTTGATTTTAAAAATGTCATTAAAATTCAGAAGTTTTTTAACACCTCTGATCCATTGCTGCATCAGTATTTCACCTGTTTAAGTATTCAGAAAATGATGAACGTTATTAAAATAAACGTTTACATTAAAACAAACCTATGATATTTTTTTATTAACGGTCTTATTAAAGACAATTTCCGTAATTTGAAAAAGAGGAGTGAACGTATATGACTGACTCAAATGGAGGCGGGGAAAAGAAAGGGATTTTCTCAAAGTTTCTTGACGGTGTAGAGCGCGTCGGAAACAAACTGCCTCATCCGTTTATGTTGTTTGTTTATCTTGCTTTGGGTGTAATCGGGCTGTCCTGGTTCATCAGCTTATTTAACATTTCGTTTGAACATCCGGGGACCGGGGAGACAGAACAAATACAAAGTATGCTTTCAGCAGATGGAATTGAGTACATTCTCTCCTCGATGCTAGATAACTTTACCGGGTTTGCGCCACTCGGCCTTGTTCTTGTGATGATGTTTGGTATCGGTCTTGCCCAAAAGGTCGGACTGATCGAGACATTTATGAAAAAGACAATATTAAACGCACCGAAAAGCCTGATTACGTATGCCATTATTGCAACTGGTATCATGGGGAACCTTGCCTCTGATGCGGCATTCGTTATCGTACCGCCACTTGCGGCAATGGTCTTTTACGCGATCGGCCGTCATCCGCTGGCAGGTATTGCTGCCGGTTTCGCCGGGGTCGGTGCAGGATTTACAGCGAACGTCATCATTACAGGTACCGACGCCCTTCTTGCGGGGATTTCAACAGAAGCAGCACGGACGATTAACGCTGAAGCACTCATTACCCCTGTAGATAACTGGTACTTCATGCTTTTCTCTGTTGTTATGCTGATGTTTGTAGGTGCATGGATTACAGAAAAAATCATCGAGCCGCGACTTGGAAAATACGACCCGTCACTCGGTGAAGATGATGTTGTGGGACAGAAGATTGAAGAGATCACACCTGAGAAAAACAGAGGTCTCAGAAATGCAGGTATTGCAGGTCTTATTTATACCATTTTGGTTTCATTGCTAATCGTTCCTGGTAATGCGATTCTCAGAGGGGAAGGCGGCACGATTGTACCTTCACCATTTCTGACCCATATCGTACCGATCATTCTCTTTTTCTTTATCGTCGTTGCCATCGCATATGGCCTTACAGTAAAAATGATTAAATCAACAAAAGATATTCCGGAATTCATGGCTGATTCCATGAAGGACATGTCCGGCTATATTGTCCTGATTTTTGCGGCATCCCAGTTTATTGCCTACTTTGAATGGACAAACCTTGGTGCTTTCATTGCCGTATCCGGTGCAGAAACACTGACGAATCTGAACTTTACCGGACTGCCGGTTATTGTCGGCTTTATTATCCTGGCTGCGGTGCTCAACCTGTTTATCTTCAGTGGCTCCGCACAGTGGGTGCTCATGGCGCCGATCTTTATCCCGATGTTTATGCTTCTGGATTACAACCCGGCATTCGTTCAGCTGGCCTACCGGATTGCCGATTCATCAACGAATATCATTACACCGCTTAATCCGTACGTGGTCATGGTTCTTGCATTCATGAAGCGCTATGATAAAAACGCAGGGTTTGGAACGCTCATTACGATCATGCTTCCATACTCTCTTATCTTCCTCGGAATCTGGATTGCGATCTTTATTGCCTGGACACTGCTCGGGATTCCGATCGGACCCGGTGTAGGAATGAACTAAATATAGTCAGAAAGGGAAAGGAGTTGTTGTGCAGCAACTTCTCTTTTCCTTTTTTACTGAGCGCTGTGAAAAAGTTGGATGCAGATGCTGTAGCAATGCCCTTCGCTTTCCGCGGAGGTGCCGCCGAGCCTCCTCGCTTCGCTTGCGGGGTCTCGCCCTAGCTCCTACTACCGCAGGAGTCTCGGGCATTGCTACAGCATCCTTGCTTTGGACAGAGTAGAGGTGAAAAAGCAGAAGTACGCATCACGCACCTCTTATTCGTTTCAAATAACAGGCTGTGGAAAATAGATCATTCCATACCCTTTTCTGAGGGGATAAATTCAGTCGATGCTGTTCCCGCCATATAGTAAAGAGAAATGTCGTAAGAATCGTTGATTGGAGCGAATGCGCGACACTCCTGCGGGAAAAGCGGGTTCCGGGGAGACCCCGGAGACGCAAAGCGTCGAGGAGGCTCCCGAACCGCCCGCGGAAAGGGAGTGCAATGAGCGGAAATCAACACTTACCTTTGAGAAAGTTAATCTTTTCAGTGGTCTCGCGCAGCATGAGGAGTCACCGGCACCTCCGCGGAAAGCGAAGGAAATGGAGGCTCCATTACACAAACCTTTAAAAGAATGTAATTTAAACAATGAGTTTCATACATTCACATATAAAACCAACTTAAGGAGTCGTTATCAATGGGATTTTCAGTCAAAGGACAAGGCATACAAATAGAAGAAATGGTCGTCCATTACCGGAGGCATTTTCATAAAAACCCTGAACTGAGTCAGGAAGAAGAAGAAACGTCAAAATCCATCCAGGCCTTTTTGAAAGAAGAAGGCATTCCATATGAAACCGGTTTTGCCACTCACGGGGTTCTTGGCATCATTGAAGGAGAAAAGCCGGGGAAAACAGTCGCTCTCCGGGCAGATATTGACGCCCTTCCGATCACAGAAAAAAACAACGTCCCCTATGCTTCTGAAACGAAGGGGAAAATGCATGCCTGCGGACACGATGCCCATACAGCGATGCTGATGGGAGCCGGTGCACTACTGAACAGAAATAAAGCTGAACTTCCGGGAAAAGTGCTTCTCGTTTTCCAGCCTGCTGAAGAACTGGCTCCTGTTGGAGGAGCGCAGGAAATGATGAAAGACGGAGTTTTTGAGACGCATAAACCTGACGCCATTTTTGCCCAGCATATGTGGCCGGATCTTCCGGTCGGACAAGTAGGGGTAATGGGCGGCCCGATCATGGGGAATTCCGACCGCCTGTCCATGACGATTCACGGGGCAGGAGGGCATGCGAGTATGCCTCACCAGGGAAAAGATGCGATCGTCATTGCCGCTCAGGTGATTAACCATCTTCAAACGGTCGTAAGCAGAAATGTGGATCCTATGGAGTCTGCCGTTATTACGTTTGGTGAGATTCACGGCGGTGACCGCTACAACGTAATTCCAAGCACAGTGACACTGGAAGGAACGGTACGCACGAATTCCGACGACGTAAAGAACAGAGTAAAAGGCCGGATCAGGAAAGCGGTAAACGGACTTGCAGAAGCTAATGAAGTTGTTATTGATTTGAATTACGTGGACGGATATCCGGCAACGGTAAACTCTCCCGAGTGGGAGGCACCAGTTAGAGAAACCGCCCAGGCAATTCTGGGCAAAGAGGGAACACCACAGTTGAACCCAAGCCTTGGAGGAGAGGACTTCGGCCGATTTCTTAAAGAATACCCCGGACTTTACTACTGGCTTGGTACAGCCATTCCGGAGCGGGCGGTACAAAAGCCTCTTCATGATGCAGAGTTTGACATTAACGAAGAGTCACTTGCCATTGGGACAGAGCTCATGACCCAGCTTGCATTTGACGCACTTGAACGACTGAACAAGGAGAACCGCTAATGAATATCGACGCCTTTTTAGAAGAACTGAACCCTGAGCTTATCAACTGGCGGCGCGCCTTTCACCAGTACCCGGAAACCGGCTGGACCGAATACATGACTACGTACCGTATTTACAAACAGCTGCAGGCCCTGGGGCTTACGGTTTATACAGGCACTGACGCAGTTGAGACGTCGGCACGGATGGGCGTTCCCTCAGACCAGGAACTTTACGCCGCTGAAAAAAGAGCATCAGAAGCAGGTGTACCTGAAAAGTTTCTAAACAAGGTGGCCGGCGGGCATACAGGAGTGGTGGCTGTTTTAAAAACGGGGAAGCCCGGACCTCATATTGCCTGCCGGTTTGATATTGACGCGCTTCCGATTGAGGAGTCAGACACCTATGACCACGTACCGGCGGAAAAAGAGTTTGCCTCTTCTTTGCCTGGCTCGATGCATGCGTGTGCCCATGACGGCCACACCGCTATCGGCCTTGGGGTTGCAACCTGGCTGGCAAAATACAGGGACGAGCTTACAGGAACGTACACGCTTCTTTTTCAGCCTGCTGAAGAAGGGAGCCGCGGCGCAAAAGCCATGGTCGAAATGGGTTGGCTCGACGATGTGGACGTTTTTCTGGGAGGACATATCGGTATTGAAGACCTGACTGTCGGTCAGGTAGCCGCAACAACGGAGCAGTTTTTAGCTACAACGAAGTTTGACGTTCATTTTAAAGGAACAGCAGCCCATGCGGGGAAACGTCCGGAACAAGGGAAAAACGCCCTTCTTGCGGCAGCTGCATGTGCCCAGCATCTTCATGCCAT
Organism: Alteribacter salitolerans; assembly: GCF_016901055.1. Taxonomy (NCBI): domain Bacteria; kingdom Bacillati; phylum Bacillota; class Bacilli; order Caryophanales; family Bacillaceae; genus Alteribacter; species Alteribacter salitolerans. The sequence goes on from NZ_JAFEUX010000011.1 coordinate 4,657, forward strand.
CGCTCCTCACTCACAGGGAGCGACCCGGCTGAACATAGGTACCCTTAACGCCGGCACGGGGCGTAACATCGTTCCGGATCAGGCAACCCTGACAGGGGAAACCAGAGGGGAAACGAACGCACTGAACGACTACGTGTTCCAGGAAGCAGAGCGAATCATTCATGGCTCGGCATCTCTGTACGATGTTGAAGCAGAAATGAAGGTTGTCGGGAAAGGAACGTCTGCTGTCTGTGATCAAGCGTTTATACGGTTACTGGAGCAGGCTGCAACAAGATCAACGGCAATTACAGAGGTGCTCCCTGTTCTTTCTTTAGGCGCATCAGAAGATGTGACTCACATGATGAACCGTGTTCAGGCACGGGGAGGAACGGCCACATACATGATATTTGGGACACCGCTTCCTGCAGGACACCACCACCCTCGCTTTGATTACGATGAAGGAGTATTAAAAACAGGAGCCGCAGCGTTTATTTCACTTATATTAGAATGCAATCAAAGGGGGCAGCAGCGATGAAACAGTGGTTGGAAGAAACATTAATGAAACTGAACCTTGTAGAGACGATGGATCAGCCGGATGGATTTACCAGACTCGGGTATACAGAGGAAGAATGGGAAGCCATGGCTGTTTTTACGAAAACAGCGGAAGCACTCGGCCTTTCTGTGCGTCAGGATAAGGCGGGAAACCGGATTGCCCGCTGGGAAACAGATGAAAATAAACATAAACCGACTGTAGCTACAGGGTCTCACGTTGACACAGTTGAACGGGGCGGTGGCTATGACGGTGTAGCAGGAGTACTGTGCGGACTCGGAGCCGTTAAGGAACTAAAAGACGAAGGATTTTCTCCAAACCAGCCCATTGAAGTGATTTGCTTTGCATCTGAAGAATCATCCCGGTTCGGGATATCCACCATCGGAAGCAAAGCGATGTCGGGGCTGGCGGATTACCGCGCACTGGAAAACGTGACCGATTCCGGGGGAATGACCATACGTGAAGCGGTGGAATCAAGAGGACTCGTTTGGGGTGACGTAAAAAAGGCGGAACGGGCGCCTGATGAGATTGCTTCTTTCGTCGAACTTCATATCGAACAAGGTTTAAGAGTAGAACAGGCAGGCGCAGATTACGGAGCGGTTACGGCGATCGCATGCCCGATCAGACTCCTTCTCCATTTTAATGGGAAAGCAGGCCATACAGGAACAACACCGATGATGGGGAGGCAGGATGCCCTCGTGGCAGCGGCCCCTCTGATTTCCTTCATTTCTGAACGGGCAGGAAAACTTTCAGCCGAATCGGATTTGCCAATTGTAGCCACTGCTAGTACGATAGAACTAAAGCCGAATGTGATGACAGTCATTCCAGGCTCTCTTGATCTTGGAATTGACATTCGCAGTGTAGATGACAGTTTAAAAGAACAGCTCGAACGTGACATTTACGACAAGTGTAAGGAACTGGAGAAGCACTTTAACGTAACAATTGAAGGTGAAAAACTTGTCCATAACCCGTCTGTCCATTTAAACGAGCATGTCTGCGAAAAGCTTGTTTCAGTGGGAAGTGAACTGGGGATCTCCTCACTTACTCTTGAGAGCGGTGCAGGACATGATGTGATGAATATGGCAGCAAAATGGCCCTCCGGCATGATCTTTATTCCGTGTAAAGGCGGTCTCAGCCATCATCCTGCTGAAGAAGCCAGTGTGGAAGACCTGGCCAAAGGGGTTAAAATTATTGCGGCTTATTTACGTAAAGAAACAGGTGAGTAGATGTGAAAATCAGATTAGGTGCTGTAGGACCTGAGGACTCGATTAAAAAAATTGAACAGGAAGCGGGACGGTTCCAGGACCTTGTTCTTATTCCTTTTCCTTATGAAAGAACGGAAGAGACAAAGGGAATTATTGAAGCGAACAAAGACAAAGTAGATTACTGGCTTTTCTCAGGGCAGGCGCCGTACTTCTTTGCCCGCAAGCTTAATCTTGTAGAAGACCATGAAGCCACCTATCCGCCTTTATACGGCTCAAGCCTTCTTGGGAAGCTTCTTAAAGCACAATATGAAAAAGGGACCATTCTGCCCAGCATCAGCGTTGATACGATCAGTGATGAGGAGATGGATTCGTTCAGGAACATGTTTTCCCTTCAGGATCTTGAAGTCTATAATTATCCGTATGAAGGCTACCTCCCGCCTGATGAGATCGTGACGTTTCACGAAAATCTCTATAAAGAAAAGAAAATCGAAGCTGCATTTACGAGCATTCGCTCGGTTTATCTGGCGTTAAAAGAACGGGGCGTTCCCTGCTACAGAGTGACGCCCACAGAGCTTGCGATTCAACTGACGATCAAATTTCTCCGGGAACGGATTCATTCTGCTTTGTACCGGAAATCACAGATTGCAATAGTAGGGATTGAGAGTGTTCAAAGCCCTCTTCAGTCTGAAGAAGAATACTACTCCTTCAAGTCAAAGCACCGGGACCTTGATTTGAAGCGGTTGATTCTTCTTTATGCTGAGAAAGTCCACGGGTCCTACGTCCAGATCGGCGATGGTGTTTTCTTTATTTACACGACCCTGGGAGAACTTGAATACCAGACGTACCAGCCTCTTTTTGACCTTATTCACCAGGCGAAGCTGCAGACAGGACTGTCGCTTCGTACCGTATCAGGATACGGACGTACGGCTATTGAAGCAGAGCAGAATGTGCGCATGGCTTTCCGTGAAGCAAGATCAAGCAACGACCAAGTTGTCTTTACTGTAGATGAAGACAAATCAGTCCGTAAAGTTTGGGAAAACGAGGGTGAAGTCTCCTATAACCAGCGGCTCTGGGGGGAGGAATGGCTTGAAAAGTTTAAAAAAGCTCATATCAGCCCTGCCATCGTGTCAAAAATTCAATCGATCTCTGTTTACTATGGCCAGAAGACCGTTACGGCCAAAGACATATCCACATGGCTGAACAGTACAGACCGGAACGCAAGACGGATTCTTACGGCCCTTGAGGATATGGGGCTTGCAAAAATCAGCGGTGAAGAGCAGCCCGGACAGCGGGGGAGACCAAGGAAAATATACACCCTTACGTTTGCTGAATAATAAGAAAAAAGCACCAGTTGGGTGCTTTTTTCAGTGGGTTATTATTCACATATAATATTAAACCGATATCCTCAGCGAAATCCCATTTACTTGAATTTATGTATCATGATGGGTTTTATTACCTGGATAATACGAATGATGGCAGTTATTGTTAAAATGCAATCATCCCCTGTGTGACGCGCATTTAAGCAGAATAGTCTAAAAAATAAGATATTAATATAGTTTTTTCCTTTACATTGCAGTGAAGGTATAGTAGCTTTGTACATAACGTTTTCTCTGCCGGCTTTCGGTGGAGGGGAATGGGATAGCTGGACGGAGAGAGGAAAATGGTGCGATACATAAACTGAATTTTCTGAATAAACACCATATTCCATATTATTTACTCTCATTGTTCAGGAGTAAAAAATACGATAGATAATTAAACAAGGGGGAGAAAGAGATGTTTAAAAGCAAAGCACTTAAAGCGGGGGCCTTTTCACTGGCTTTGGCCACAGTTGTAACCGGCTGTGCCAGCGAACCGGATGAAGGAGAAACAACGGACGAAGGCGGAGATTCAGACGGAAGCGCGGAAGAAGGTGGCTCCGGTGAAGCAGGGGGAGACTTGAAAATTGGTGTTCTTTCCGACATCAACACACTTGATCCGCATACAGCAAGTGACGTTCCATCAGGACAGGTTCATACAGCAATCTATGAAACATTGACGAAGTTTAACGAAGATATGGAACTTGAACCGCTTCTGGCAGAGAGCTGGGAAGCCACAGACGAAAATGTGTGGGAATTTAAACTTGTAGAAGGCGTTCAGTTCCACGACGGTTCTGACTTTAATGCAGAAGTTGTTAAAGCGAACGTTGAACGTATCCTTGATGAGGAGATTGGTTCTCCACGAGCGATTCTCTTTGAAATTATTGATGAAGTAAATGTCATTGATGACTACACAGTAGAATTTGTTACAGAAGACCCATTTGCTCCACTTCCGGATCACTTTGCTCACTATGCTTCCAGTATCGTAAGTAAAGAGTCCATTGACGGTGACTATGAAGCAATGGAAGACGGAGATCAGGCAGGAGCTTATATTAACCAAAACCCTGCAGGGACTGGCTTCTTTGAATTTGAAGAGTGGAATTCAGGTAACGATGTGAAGCTTGTAAACTTCGAAGACTACTGGGGTGAAAATGCGAAAGTGGATACGGTCACACTTGAGGTTATCCCGGAAGACTTAACACGTCTTGGGAACCTTGAGTCCGGCGATATGCACATTGTTGACCCTGTAACGGCAAGTGACCTTGCCCGGGTTGAAGGAAACGAAGGAGTAGAGCCTTACATCCGTGACGGAGCAAGCATCACGTACCTTGGCTTTAACATGGAAAAAGAGCCGTTTGACGATCCACTCGTACGCCAGGCTCTCGATATGGCACTTGATAAGCAGGCGATGCTGGACGGTATCCTTGAAGGAACAGGGGAAGCTGCAAACGGGCCGATTAATGATACGCAGTTCGGCTACAGCGCTGATATTCCTGTACAAGAGCAGGATATTGAAGGAGCGAAAGAGCTTCTCGCTGAAGCCGGCTATGAGGACGGATTTGAAACAACGATCTGGACAAACGACAGCCGTGAGCGTCAGGATATTGCCGAGCTGGCACAGGCAAACTTTGAAGAAATCGGTGTAACGGCGAACATCAATACGGTTGAGTGGGGTGCCTACCTTGATGCTACAGGTGCCGGGGAGCATGACATGTTTATTCTTGGGCTGTCACTTGGTACCGGTGACGCAGATTACCCGCTTCACATGCTCTTTCATTCTGATAACGCAGGACCTCCGGGTAACCGGGTCTTCATGAAGGACGATGAGTTTGATGCCCTTCTTCAGGAAGCTCGTATAGAGCAGGATGAAGACCAGCGTCTGGCTCTTTACAAAGAAGCGGTCGAGTACCTGAACGAAGAACAGCCAATGTCGTTCCTGTACCACCCATCCCATATCATGGGTATGCAGTCCAACGTTCAAGGATTCTGGGCTGACGGCTCCGGAATCTATCAGCTTCAGGATGTAACCATTAACTAATGGCTGCATAGAATAACAAAAGAAATAACGTGCCGGGCGAAGGCTTTCCTTTGTCCGGCACGTTTTGTTTTGATGCAGTAGTTTTCATTAATAGGAGTATCCCCTTACGTCAGTACAAGGGGTTGTTAAAGCTCCGCTGAACGCCATCCGCTCGCTTTCCGCGGCGGTGCCGGCGAGCCTCCTCAGGCTGGCGCCATGCGGGGTCTCGCCTGGCCCCCACTGCCGCAGGAGTCTCGCTGCTGGCGTTCAGCTGCGCATGATACAAAAAGGATTTAATTACACTTCCGGTTTAGTAAAAGAAATTTACTGACTCATAGGGATACTCATTTTTTTATATAAACAGCAAAAAGGAGTAGAAATTCAATAAAAAGTCTCGAATAAAAACTGGTACTCCCCGGAACCATCTTCCTACATATACAAACTCGCAAGAAAAATCCCTAAACTATCTTCGTACATTTCGTCAAACTGCTCAATCGGAAGGGGGTTTTCGCCAAGGCCGAGTTCCACTGTAAACCCGGGCCTTCTAAACTCCTGGATAAACCAGTCTTTAAAGCCTGCGTAGCTCTCTACATATTGAATCGGTTCGAATCCTGACACTCTCGCAAACTCATTCACGATCGTTTCGGACTCTTCCGGTTCAAGTCCCTGATAACCCCAAAAAATAACCTTTCCCTGCGTATGATAGGCAAGAACCCGGTCAAAATCAGATTCAGAGACAAGATCAGCCATGGCGATGGCCTCCGGTTCTGTTAATGGTGCGTATCCCGGGAAATCACGGGGGGAAGGGCTTTGAGGCTTCGTCTCTGCTTCTTCTTCCCACTGGGCAGGGTACTGGTTGTTCAGATCTACACCTCGGATATTTGCTTTCCAACCTGAAAAGTCTGTGCTGTTATTATTGATTGCCAGCACCTCACTGCGGTAAGGTTCCTCATCGGGCAAGCCGTTGATAAGCAGATCCACGCCATCTGGATTTACGTTCGGGACGATGGACAACGTCACCGAAGAAAAGAACGGCAGAAGGGCAAGCCCTCTAACCGGTTCACTGTTCACAAGTCCGAGTAAGTACGTATTAAGTGTCTGCATCAGTACCGGTGTTGTGATCCATTCATGGGCATGAAAAGATCCGTTCAGGTGAACCCGTTTGTCTCCTGTACCTACGCTCAGTTCATAAATGTCCTTTCCCATAACCGAATTCCCGATCGTTCTTACAGCCATAAAGGGATAAATTTCCTTAAGCATTGCTATGTCGTTTGCCATAGCGGCAGAGTTGTATTCCCTTCCCCCCTGAACGATCGTGGAGCGGACCCTGACCGGGATCAATACTTCCTGGCCGATCTGAAGCTGAAGCGGGTTCAGTGATGGATTAAGAAGCTGGATCATATCCGTTGAAGCACCGATGCGCTGTCCGATCGTCCAAAAAGAGTCACCTGGCTGAATTGTATAAATGCTCACATAAAAACCAGGAATCCTTACAATCTGCCCAATTTGCAGACGTTCAGGGTTTGTATTTGGATTGGATGCAGTGATTAATGAAAGAGGGACAGAAAACAGCTGGCTGTAGAACCAGAAGCTGTCACCGCGACGGACGCGTATATTCATACTCAACTAACCTCCTTAAAGGTATCTTCATCATAAGTATGAAAAAATCACGCCGGTCAGACCCCATGCCTCCAATCAAAAAGAGACCGGGACAAAAAGTGTTTTAGTTGAACGAAAACCCGAACGAATAATATGCGGTGCAATAAAACCGCTCCTGAAATATACTCCGCTTTCCGCGGGAAGCTGGTGAGCCTCCGTGTGCTGTCGCACTCCGGGGTCTCACCTTAGCTTTTCCTCCCGCAGGAGTCTGCGTATATTTCATCCGCTACACCAGCGCATTGTTCGGATTTTCAGCTAAACACTTTCTTTATGTCCCAGCCTCAAAGTAAATGGGTTTTATTCAGGAAGGATGTTGATCTTGTTAAAATAACGCTCGAGTGTCTCTGTCTCCGAATAAGGTACTTCCCTGCCGTTAACAAACTGATGCCCTACAAAGCCGATGCCTGTTAAAAGAACAATATCTCCTTTATCTGCAAACGAGAGGGCTTTATGAACGCCTTTTTCCCTGTCCAAGGCTGTATTGACGGACGGGTGAATCGGATCCTGAAACCCGTTTAGTACACCAGATACGATGTCTCGTCGGTCAAGCTGATCCGGGTGATCAACTGAAACGACGATATGATCCGCTTTTCCTTCCACTGTTTCTCCCATTTTCGGCCATTGGGCAGGATCACCGCCACCGGCACCTGTAACGAGTACTATCAGCTTTTTATGGTCCAGCTGTTTTGCAGCCGTAATGACTTTATCAAGGGCATCCGGGGAATGGGCAAAATCCATAATGATTTTGTAATTACTCAATTTGTCCTCAATCTGAAACCGGCCTTCCGGGAGTGACAGGGTCTGCAGTCCTTCCAAAAGGATCGGGATCGGAATACTCAGGTGAAGGCACGCGCATAAAGACGCAAGGAAATTAGAGATATTATAGTCTCCGAAAATGGGGACGAGAACAGGGAATCGTTTTCCCAGAATGGTAAGGTCCATAGCCGTACCGGAAGAGGTGGTTTCCATATTTTCAGCAAAGACATCTCCTTTTGTGTAAATCCCGTAAGTAAGAAGGGGTCCTTTAAACATGGCTTTAATGTCTCTGCCCATCTCACCGTCGTCAGCATTTACGACGGCTTTCTTCACCTGACGGAAAAGCTTGAGTTTCGATTGCTTATAGGCTTCATAAGACCCATGAAAATCGAGGTGCTCGGGAGTCAGGTTTGTATGAATACCAACATCAAAAATCACACCGGCGACACGCTTCTGCTCGATGGCAATGGAAGTCACTTCAAGGGATACAGCCTGAAGACCTTCTTTATAAAAACGGTGAAAGATGTACTGAAGGTCCGGCGCTTCAGGAGTGGTGTGCGTAGTATGGTTAAAGTTACGTCTGATCCGGTCATCCCACACACCGTTCGTCCCGATAAGTCCCGTTGGAATTCCCGATTTCAACAGGAGATTGCGGACAAAGGAAGAGACGGTCGTTTTTCCGTTCGTCCCGGTCACAGCAATGGTTTTAACTTTTTCATCCGCATGGTCATACAGAATAATGGCCAGATAGGACATAAAGGATTTGGCGTCTGTTACCTGGACAAAGGTGGTGCCGGGAAAAAGCTGTACAGCTTTTTCAAGAAGCACGGTATCAGTCCCGATAATAATAGAAGCTCCTGAGCGGCAGGCTTGGTTAATGTAGCGGTGTCCATCAGTTTTTGTCCCTATTATGCAAAAGAATGCAGTACCCGGCTCCACCTTTCTTGAATCGTATGTAATGGACGTAAATGAGGTCTCAGAAAGTCCCCAGTATTTCTTAATGAGAGGGTGTTTATGTTGAAATGATATAAGCATGGACATAACTCCTTTTATTTGCAACAACCAATCCTTATTTCCAAAGTAGTATTCGTTTTTTACAGGAATTCTATTATCAGGTTAAAAAGGAAAATAGTGTGCTCTATATCGCTTTACTACCCTAAAAGGTTTAGGTATAAACATAATTGAAAACACGAAAAAAAGCTGCGCCTGCTTTTGGGCGCAGCTTTACTATATTGAGTTGATTCTAAGGTCCGGACAGCTAGCAAAGTTAAATTCGTGTAAACCCTTCTTCGTCCAGGTACTGTGCAGCCTGTTTATAGGATACAAACGTGCCATCAAGACCCGTATCAGCATACACGTTCCACGTATCCCCTTCTTTTATAACCGTAAGGGTCTGCGTGTTGTCATTGATCCAGACTTCTTCCTCTTCTTCACTTTCCGGCTGTGGGGAAAGGGAGGAGATGGCTTTTTCAATGACAGATCTGAGTGCTCTTTCTGTAAAATTACGGATGTTCACCATCCCTTTATCATTCACTTCATAACCGGTGAGTTCACCGGCGTAAACAAAGCCATTGCCGTTTGGGTGAAGGTGGTACACGACATTCTTCTTGTCTTTAACACTGCCGGGATAGTGAAAGTTCACTCTCCCCATTGAAACGTCATTGCGTTCCAGCTCAGGGTAAGATTCAATTATTGTAAGTTTCTCTTCAAAAGTCAGCATATTGCCTCCATTAATGTAAAGTTATTCTTAGTATATCAACCTGTCCTTAAAATTAAAACGTTCATCTCCGTCACAAAATGTTTACAAAATGATTAAGAATAGTCAAATAGTTTAATAGACTTTTTAAGCCATGATGTTAAAATGGAAGCAGGTCGTATTAGGGAGCGTTTGTAATGAAACTTTGGTTTAAAAAGATATCCATTGTCATGATTACCTTTATCACGCTGGGAATGTTTATCCCGCCTACATATCTTGATACCAATGCAGATGGTGCAAAGGGACTCGACGATTCAGACAGCGATCCGGATTTGTCTTCTGTTTCAGATGGAGAAGGGGACCTGGATGACCTTGAATTAAATGAAGATGATCTCACAATAGATGATGACCTTACTGACGGGGAATCCCTGGACGAGGTTATTGAGAGGATAACCGAAGAAGCGAGAGAACATACCCTTAAGAAACTTGGGCCCAAAATCGCCAGGCAGGTGGAAGACGATGTTTTGAGTGCAATCCTGCCGAATATAGAGGAAGTACTCAACACTCTTGTTGAGCAGGCAGGAGACAGCTCCTATCAGAATTTCGTTGTTGCAGAAGAGCCATCCGGCGGTTATGGAGAAAGAATCTTTAACATCCACGACAGTGAGGCCAATGAAGATGTGGCGAAGTTTCACGTACGGCGGGACAACCGGCCGAAAAACGGATACTGGTTTAATTTTCATTATCACCTGAGTTCAGATGGCTTTGAAGCGCACCATGAGCTTGGAGAAGTGTACTGGGATAAAAACACCCCGCCTAAGTGGATGTCATAATAATAAAGGAGTCCTTCCATGCCGGAGGACTTCTTTTATTTTATCAACGGTCCCATATTCTGCCCGAATTGAACCAGCAGGAGAAAGTGTAGTAAAATGTGCTTTAGACAAATGAGGAAAAGGTGTTGTTATGAAAACGTATATTGTAATCGGGGCCGGAATCCTGGGGGCTTCAACAGCCTATCACCTGGCAAAGAACGGTGCCCGCGTCACAGTAATAGACCGGAAAGACGAAGGTCAGGCAACAGATGCGGCCGCGGGCATTATCTGTCCCTGGCTAACACAGCGCAGGAATAAACCGTGGTTCCGCCTCGTAAAAGGCGGCGCTGCCTATTATCCGAAACTTGTAGAAATGCTTGAAGCAGACGGAGAAAAAGAAACCGGGTATGCCCGTGTAGGTGCTATGATTATGCACCACGAAGAGCACATGATTGACCGTATTGAAAAACGGGCCTGTGAGCGAAAACCGAACGCACCGGAAATGGGCGAAATTACGAGACTCGGACCAAAGGAAACCCAGGAGAAATTCCCTGTCCTCTCGGATGTCTATGGAGCGATCCATGTAAGTGGAGGAGCCCGTGTGGACGGGCGGGCCCTCCGGAATGCTCTGACGAACGGAGCGAAAAAGAACGGAGCGGAGTTTATTACTGGAGATGCAGAAATCCTGTATCACAACGGCCGTGCCACCGGTGTGAAAGTAGATGGAGAGAAGATCGAAGCCGACAGTGTGATCGTGACTGCAGGTGCCTGGGCAAGAGAGGTTCTTGAACCGGTGGGAGTGCCCTTTATGGCGTCATCACAAAAAGCTCAGATTATCCACCTGGACATGCCGGATACCGATACGAGCGAATGGCCGGTGATTATGCCGCCCAGCCGCCTTTACATGCTAACATTCGGACCCGGAAGAGTCGTTGTAGGAGCTACCCATGAAGATGATGCAGGGTTTGATCCCCGGGCAACTGCCGGGGGAATTCATCAAGTGTTGAATCGTGCATTGGAAGTTGCACCGGGGTTAACTGACGCCGGCTACGTTGAAACCAGAGTAGGATTTCGTCCATTTACTCCCAACTTCCTTCCGGTGGCCGGCCCGGTACCAGGAACAGATGGATTGTATGCAGCAAACGGCCTCGGATCATCCGGGCTCACATCCGGTCCGTATCTGGGCGCAGAGCTTGCCAGACTTGTGATGGGCTTGGAAACCGATCTGGACATGTCTGACTACGACATCTCTGCCGCTATACAAAAATAAGATTCCAGATCTTACGAGGTCTGGGACCCTAAAGACACCAAGTTAAGATGAGGTTATATGGAGAATGGTGATGCAGCCGGTATGTCCGCAGACTCCTGCGGGAGCAAGGCACAGGGTGAGACCCCATAGCCGTCAAGTTTAGAAAACTTGGCGGCTTCTTTGTTTTCTTATCAAAATTCTAAGATACACTCCTAAATCTACACATGACAAAGAAGCTTCCTTTCGGAAGATTTTTTTGAATCAGATAAATCCGCTACAGGCGGACGCTTTCCGCGGGCATCGCTTCAGCCTCCTCGGGAAAGACCGCCCTGCGGGGTCTTCAGCTGATGCTATTCCCGCTGGAGTCGCCGCCTTTCGCTCCACTTCCTATTTTGATCAAACTGATCCTTACAAAACAACACCTTTCTTAAACCCTTAATAGTTCTGTTCCCTCACCCTTATTTATCGTGTTTTTTAAGACCTTAAACGGTGTGTCCTGTGTCTTTTTACATTATTTAGAAACCTGTAAGCTGCTTCATGTTTAAAAGCACTCAAATAAGAATGTAAAAGAGGATGTAGCCGGAATGTTCGAGACTCCTGCGGGAGCAACGAGCGGTTACACCTCGAATAAGCTGGAGTTGCTTCGACGCACATCTCTACGTAGCGTTTCTGATAGAGGAAGAAGCAGGCATAAACCTCCCGGAGGCTCACCGGCGCCCCCGCGGAAAGCGAAGGGCATTCCGGCTGCATCTAACTTTTCAGCTGAATAATTTGACATAATCTCTTAACAAGACGGCTATGGGGCCTGTTCCTGCTTTGCTGAAGCGCAGCACTTTTTAGTGCTGCGCTTTTTTTGAGAGCTTCATTGAGTATGGAGGAAAGTGAAAAAAGTTTTTTTCCTTCTTGACTGTGACGTTACGTCATTGTTTATAGTAAGTGGTGAGGTGATCACCGTGTATTTAATCAAGGAAGTTTCCAGGTTCGCCGGGGTGAGTGTGCGCACGCTTCACCACTACGATCATATCGGTCTTTTAAAGCCAGTCGATGTAAAAAGAAACGGCTACCGCTACTACAATGATGAAAGCCTTGAACGATTGCAGCAGATCCTGTTTTTCAAAGAGCTTGGCTTTTCCCTTCAGAAGATCAAGGACATTTTGGAAGCCCCGGGTTTTGACCGGAAAAGAGCACTGGAACAGCATAAACAAGTACTCATGGAGAAAAAAAAAACGCCTGGAAAAGATCATAGCCTCCGTTGATCAGACCGTGGCAGCTATGGAAGGGGAGAAGGGGATGTCAAAAAAAGAAATGTTTGAACCGTTTGATACGGAAGAAATTGAAAAGCATCAAAAGAAGTATGCCGATGAAACAAAAGCAAAGTACGGCCACACAGATGCCTATAAGGAGTCCATGAAAAAAACAGCCTCCTATAACAAAGAAGACTGGGCTCAAATACAAGCCGAATGGAACGAGCTTTATAAAAAGCTTGCCTCACATATGGGGAAAGGACCGGAAGATCAGGAAGTGCAGAAGCTTATTGGTGAATATCATCAGTTAATCAACAATCACTTTTACACTTGTCCGACAGAAATGTTCAGGGGGCTTGGTGAAATGTATGTAAGTGATGAGCGTTTTACAAAAAACATTGATAAACACGGAGACGGTCTGGCAGCTTTTCTGAAGGATGCCATGGGGATTTATTGTGACCACCTTGAAGGAAAATGAATGAAGGCACGTTAAGAACCTGAGAATACAAAAATAGCTTGAGTGTGACCCAGAAGGCAAAAAACAGCCTTTTGGGTTACACTCTTTTAATTATTGCTGAAAGATGACGCTCTCTACTTTTGGTTTCACAGGATGGAAATGGCGCTCGAAAAAGGAGAGAATCTCTGTCCACGACTCGAGCCCTGCCAGTGCATTTGCCCTTTCGTCTCCTCCCAGTTCAAATGGCAAATCTTCAGGGAGGACGGAGGGGAGGTAGGGAAGTGTTAAAACATGTCCCGCGTCCTTAAATGACACATGTTTCTTTTCAAACGGGAAGCGGTGTTCTGCGAGGCGGGCCATTATGGTTTCGCACATAGGGGTGGAAGGCCAGAGACGATCCTTTTCCCCGCTCAGGAGAAGGACAGGACCATTGATCTTTTCAACTGGAATGGCAGCTTCTTCTCCTGATTTTTCCAGGCTTTTTTCAAACATTCCCCGAAGAGAAACCGGCTTTTTTCGCCACTGGCTCTTGAGTGATTCGAGCGTTATAGAAAAGGAGAAAGAATATTTCACGTACGGTAAGCTCTTTCCATCATACGTCCACGAGGAACCCTTTCGTTTCCGGTTGACACTTTGAAAAGCGTGACTGGCCGGCACTTCACCGACTACCGCACGAATCTGAGGGTAATAACTGGCGGCGAGTAAAGCAAGTTCTCCTCCTTTTGACGTCCCCATACAGCCTATTTCCTCACGGTTGATGAAGTCTTTCCCGGAAAGCCATTCCACCGCTCTTCCCACTACTTCGAGAGGAATTTCATGGAGGGTGGCAGGGAGAGAAGGGGCACCGAAATAGGCAAGAGCGAATACAGCGTAGCCGTGGGCACTCAGCACTGCAGCTGTTTCTTCATAAATACCTCCTTCTGAGCCGCCGAGGATAATGACTGCCGGTACGTTACTTTCATTTTCGGGATAAAAAAAGACACCGTTTAAGCCTGGTTCATCTACTTCTTCCCGCTGGATATGGTCTTCTTGAAACAGGCGGGTAATCGTGCGCTCGAGCACAACAATTTTCTCTTCATTAATAACTGTGATATCAATATTCATCGGTTCAAGCCTGCTTTTTTGCAAAACTGAGGATGATGATTCCACCGGTGTAAGAGACCATAACAACGCCTGCAGCGTGTCGGAGCCGTTTTCTTTTGAGAGCATTATTTTTCCGGTTTCATCTGCCTGAACAGAAATAGAGGATGCCCAGCGTTTCTCCGTTCTGTCGATCCACCGTGCTTTTATTTCGAGAGTCTCAAAAGGGGTTAATCCGTCCAAATGAAGCTGAACGGGCTCATCAATCCGTCCGATATCCGGGTATAAAAAACAAGTCATTTTTTCTTCACCTGCCGTATCATTATTGGCGAAGCAAAAGGTGCTGTTTCTGGATGAAGAGTCTTCTCCGCTTGTCTTATCTATATTCGATAGAAGGGTGGAAAACACATTCTTTTTGCCGTATGTTACTTACATGATTTCTTTTACACGGTAAAAGCAGAAGAAACCTTTGTGCTGCATCAAGAAATAAGCCAACAAAAAAAGCTGAATTTCTTCAAGAGAAGAAATTCAGCTTTTCATTGGATTAGCTTCGGTTTGGGTTGTCGTTGTACCCGCCTGTGAAGATAGCAGCAAGAAAGGCTGCACATACGCCTAGAATTAAAAGCAAGTTCATGTTTTATGGCCTCCTTCGGTCAATCAATATCTGTAATTCAATATACCACGAATTAAAAACGGATGCACGTCTAATTTCTTTCATTCCTTTTTTGACTCCCGTATAATGAAAGCGTAGTACAAAATGAAACATTCTTAGGATATGTACCAACGGCGAAAAGTAATCAAACTGGAATGATGATTGAATTATAAGGAGGTTTTTTCGATGTATGTAGTCATGAATGAGCTGCATGTACCAAAAGAGGGGCGTGAAAACGTCGCTGCCCGTTTTTCTGAAAGTGCGGAGAAAATGAAAGATGTTCCCGGCTGCCTCGATTTTATGTTTTTACATCCTGCAGATGACGAAAATTTTCAAGTTGTTCTTACAAAGTGGGAATCCGAGGAGGATTATAAGGCGTGGGTTGACAGCCGTGCGTTTAAGGATGCACACAAAAAGCGCCGCGAGAACCTGGACAAGAGCCCGACGTCAGGTAATAAAATATACGAATATGTCGCTAAACACCACCTGTAATACGATGAAGATGTCCAAAACGGGCATCTTCTTTTTTGCGAATATTTATTGTTCTGGCTGCCCAACCGATATAATAGTAGAAGAATTGATAATTGAGAGGCGTTTGACATGAAAAATACATACTTAACAAGTCATTTTCCCCTTATTTCCATCGTGCTGTTCAGTCTGGCCCTGGCTCTTTACAGTGAGAGAGTGATTGTCGGCTTACTTCTGGAAGTGGGTATTTACAGCGGGATGGTGGAGGTGTTCAGTGAACGGGGGATCCAGATTTCTTTACTGTTTGTTTTGCTGTTTTTCTTTTTCATGCTTTTTTCTGCTCTAAAGCTCATTGCAGATACGGTTAATGAAGTGTCTTTGCTGTTTTTCTCAAGAGACAGGGAAGGCAGCGATTTGCAAAAGATACGGGGAGGTGTCTGGGTTTTTCTGATCGGAAGCATTATCGCGGTTTTACTCTCTTTTAATATCTGGTACAGTACGGCAGTTTTTTTTCTTGCCTGCCTCGGTTATTTCATCTTTTTTGTCTACAGGCTGGGAGACTCACTCTCTTCAGCTTCCCTGGTAGGTATGGTGTTTTTCCACATGTTCTTTTGGTTCACCCTTACTGCAAGTGTCTCCTACGCCACGCTGAAACTTTACAACACCATTATCGCAAGTCTTCCGATCTGACTTTCCAAAATGGGGAAGATACATAAAGGATGATGTCCCTTTAAGTATCCCCTCTTTTTTTATTGGTTGTGTTAAAGATTATTTTTGATTTATTAAAGAGTTGATTGCAGCGAATGCGCGACCCTCCCGCGGAAAGGGAGGGCAATGAGCGGAAATCAACACCTTAAATTAATAGAGTCTTTTTATTTGTCCATAATGCTTTTCCAAAGGCGTGTATGGTAAGATCCGTTACTTGCCTCAATAATAGGACCGGGAGCATCTTTACCAAGCCACACACCGGTTGTGTAGCGGTCATTCAGGCCCACAAACCACAGATCATGAAAGCTGGACGTCGTCCCGGTCTTGCCTCCTGCGTAGCCATTTCCCGGAAGCTGCGCAGCCGTTCCTGTCCCCTCTTGAATGACGGCCTGCAGCATACGGCGCATTTTATCGTTCGTTTCTTCAGACCAGACCTGTTCGGATTTTTGTTCCCATTCATAAAGGACGTGCCCATTTTGGTCCGTTACATTTCTGATGGCTCTCGGCTGAACGTAATGCCCGTCATTTGCAAAAGGAGTGTAGGCGCCGGTAAGCTCCAAAAGAGATACCTCCATCGTACCGAGAGCCGAGGAAAGAACGCGGTCTTTAGCCGATAAGCGGCTGAAATCAAATTGTTCTATGTAGCTGAAAGCCTGCTCAATGCCCGTTTGATCGAGCATTCTTACAGCAGCTGTATTGTATGAGGAGGCAAGAGCTTTTTCCAAAGGTACTTTCCCGTAAACGGCACCGCCGAAATTATTAGGTGAGTAGCCGTTTTTTTCGTAGGGGCCTGCATCAACAATGGATGAAGGGCCGAGTCCAGTATATTCAAGGTAAGGGACAAAAGAGAGCAGCGGTTTCATGGCAGACCCTGGCTGATTGTAGGCTTGGTACGCGCGGTTAAAATCAAATTTCCGGTAGGACTTTCCTCCGGAGAGGGCAACAATTTCACCCGTCAGATTATCAATCATGACGGCACTTCCCTGGAGTTCACCGGGCCCTAGGATCGCATTCACTTTATTGACAACGTGAACCTGCTTAGCCGGATCAAGAGCAGTATGTATGGTAATGCCGCCCGCCAGAAGCTCATCTGTTTTTTCATTCCACCGCTTGTGGATTTCTTCTCTCTTTTCATCGGAAACTGCCTGCCTGAGGGAATGTTTAAATCCGTGGCTGATGCCGACAAGCTCTTTGAATTCATGATGAACGTAGGTCACGTAGTCCGGATGGTCATCGATACGGGAAGATACATTCAGGACAATGGCTTCTTCTTTTGCCTGATCAAACTGTTCATAAGTAATGAGCTCCTCATCCTTCATTTTTTTCAGTACCCACTCTTTTCTTTTTTCTGTGTTTTCTTTATGAAGGAGAGGATTATAATACTCTGGCCGGTTCGGAATGGCCACTAAAAAAGCAGCTTCAGCAAGACTTAGCTTTTCTGCAGGTTTGTTGAAATAAAAGCGGCTCGCGGCCTCAATACCGTATACGCCGTTATGAAAATAGAGGACGTTTACATAAAGCTCAAGAATTTCTTCTTTACTCAGATGCCGCTCAAGCTGGTACGCATAAAGCAGTTCTGTCAGTTTTCGTTCGTAAGTCTGCTCATGGGTGAGGTACACGTTTCTCGCAAGCTGCTGGGTGACGGTACTTCCTCCCTGCTCGACTGACCGGGATTCAAGGTTAACTAGAAGAGCCCGTGTCATTCCCTGTATATCAAAGCCCTGATGGTCAAAAAAGGCCTGATCTTCCACAGCAACAAGAGCTTCAAGGACTGTGGCCGGGATTTCATCAAAGGTGAGGTTAATCCGGTTTTCCCCTGAAAAGATTTCAGAAACAACCGCCCCGTCCTGATCCGTAATCAGGCTTGTCTGAGGCAGGGCTGCTTTTTTAACAGGAATCTCTTCATCCAGCACCACGTGGAGTGAACGGGTATCCTGATATTCAGCTGCTCCTTCCATGAGAAGGAGTGAGAATGCTCCCATTAAAAAAAGTATACAAAATGTTCCTGCAACCCCTCGCATGTCCTCGCGCCTCCTTGGTTTCTCCTTTTATTCTATTAAAAACTGTCGGAAATTGACAGGTTTTATACGCATGTCTTTTCAAAGAGAGCGAATGAACCTATAAAGCCACGCATAAGATGAATCAAGATATCTGGTTGTTTCCCCAGCCAGTATTGGGAGGAGGCCCCAAATGGACATTCTTAATAAAATTCAGCAGTACCGGGAAGAAGAGGAAAACCTGAAGTGGGAAGGGACATTCGCGGAGTACCTTGAGATCTTAAGAGAACGACCGGAAGTGGCACAGACTGCACACTCCCGTATTTATAACATGATTAAAGATGCGGGCGTAGAAGAGGTCGATGGTAAAAAGCATTATTGTTTCTTTGAAAACCAGATTTACGGCCTTGAAGATGCACTTGAGAGACTGGTAGAAGAGTATTTTCATTCAGCAGCCAAAAGGCTTGACGTTCGTAAACGGATCCTCTTATTGATGGGTCCTGTCAGTGGTGGTAAATCAACCCTTGTTACGATGCTGAAGCGAGGTCTTGAAAAGTATTCGAAGTGCCACAGCGGTGCTGTTTATGGAATTAAAGGCTGCCCGATGCATGAAGACCCTCTTCATTTGATCCCCCATCACCTGCGTGAGGAATTCAAGCAGGAAACAGGCATACGGGTCGAAGGAAACCTGTCTCCTCTTAACCTGATGCGCCTGGAGCAGGAGTATGGCGGACGAATTGAAGACGTGATGGTCGAACGCATTGTCTTCTCTGAAGATAAACGCTGCGGCATCGGAACATTCAGTCCGTCTGATCCGAAATCACAGGATATTGCGGACTTAACCGGAAGCATTGACTTCTCAACGATTGCTGAATACGGGTCCGAATCGGATCCGCGTGCCTACCGGTTTGATGGTGAGTTGAACAAAGCGAACCGCGGTCTGATGGAGTTCCAGGAAATGCTCAAGTGTGATGAGAAATTCCTATGGCATTTATTATCTCTTACTCAGGAAGGAAACTTCAAAGCCGGACGTTTTGCCCTTATTTCAGCTGATGAAATGATCGTGGCCCACACGAACGAAGCCGAGTATAAGTCGTTTATTTCAAATAAGAAAAACGAAGCCCTTCACTCGCGGATCATCGTCATGCCGATCCCGTACAACCTGAAAGTGAGTGAAGAAGAGCGGATCTATCAAAAAATGATCAGAGACAGTGATATTTCAAATGTTCACATCGCCCCTCACGCTCTGAAAATTGCAGCAATCTTTACGGTGCTCACAAGACTCAAAGAGTCCAAGAAAAACGGCGTGGACATTCTAAAGAAAATGAAGTTGTATGATGGTCAGAATGTAGAGGGCTTCAATACCCAGGATGTAGAAGAGATGAAGAAAGAGTATCAGGATGAAGGAATGAACGGAATTGATCCTCGTTACGTGATCAACCGGATTTCATCTGCTATTATCCGCAAGGAGCTTACATCCATCAACGCCTTGGACGTTCTTCGTTCCATTAAGGACGGACTCGACCAGCATGCTTCAATCTCGAAAGAGGACAGGGAGCGTTATTTGAACTACATTTCTGTAGCACGTAAAGAGTACGATGAAATTGCCAAGAAAGAAGTACAGAAAGCTTTTGTCTACTCGTATGAAGAGTCGGCGAAAACACTTATGGATAACTACCTCGACAATGTGGAAGCGTACTGTAACAAAAACAAGCTGCGCGACCAGCTGACCGGCGAGGAAATGAATCCGGACGAGAAGCTTATGCGCTCCATTGAAGAGCAGATCGGTATTTCCGAGAATGCGAAAAAAGCATTCCGTGAAGAAATCCTGATTCGCATCTCCGCCTATGCCCGCAAAGGGAAGAAGTTTGACTACCAGTCTCACGAAAGGCTCAGAGAAGCGATCCAGAAAAAGCTGTTCGCGGACCTTAAAGATGTGGTCAAAATCACCACATCGACGAAAACGCCGGACGAAAATCAGCTTAAGAAAGTCAACGAAGTCATCGCCAGACTTATCGAGGATCACGGCTACAACTCAACATCGGCCAACGAGTTGCTCCGCTACGTCGGAAGCCTCTTAAACCGCTAAAAATACCGGGAAAGTTCGGGGGTCTGTCCCCCGAACTTTTTTGTTTTGGGGTTGACAGATAGGTCTGAATGTTGTAAGTCGTGGTTTTTTATTTGAAGATCGGGGAATAAAGGGGATATAGGAGTCCATCTTCTATCCCCCTTTTTTATTCATACTTTCCTCATACATAACCTGAAATTCCTGCAAAATATTATCAACTGTGTTTAATTATTATCAATTATGGTTATGCTGACATCATTTTGACCCTCCATAAAACCTTAATTCTCCTGTTATATCTGTCATTTTCAGGATTTTATGTTTCATTTCATTAACAATTATTATTATTACTTAATACTAGTTTGAAAAAATTCAACCGTGGCAATTAATAGAGTATAAAAGTCCTTGATTCAATCAAATAAATGGAGGAGAACGACGGATGAAAACAGAAGGTGTCCGCAGTCGCAGAGTTATGAAAGATCCTTTTAAAAAGAAGAACTGGAAGCTGGAACTCTGGAGCTGGACGAAAACGTTTATGATCGTGTTTATTATTGCAGTAATGATACGTGGATTTATGTTTACCAACTATGTTGTCTACGGTCAGTCTATGATGCCTACTATTAACGACGGAGAACGGATTATTGTAAATAAAATTGGTTACGAAATCAGCCAGCCAAACCGGTTTGACTTAATTATCTTTCACGCTACTGAAGACACAGATTATATTAAACGGGTCATTGGTTTACCTGGAGATAAAATCAGATATGAAGAGGATACACTTTATATTAACGATGACCCTCATGACGAAGAATTCCTGAATCAGTTCAGGGAAGAGCAGGCCAGCGGTTTTCTGACAGATGATTTCACTCTTGAAGACATTACAGGGGAACTTACGGTTCCAGAAGGCCACATTTTTGTACTCGGTGATAACCGCCAGAATAGTATAGACAGCCGTCAGATCGGTTTTATACCGATGGAGCAGATTGTCGGACGAGCCAACATGGCTTACTGGCCGATTCAGGCGTTAAGAATATTTTAACCACAGACCCCAGTACGAGTGGTTGGATGTCTGCCATCATAACGACGAAGAGGTGCCCCGCCAAAGGGACACCTCTTTTTTGCTATACTTAACCTGAGTATAAGGAGGGATGGTTTATGAAAAATTACAGCACAGTTGTTCTGGGAAAAGAAACAGACGAAGAAACCCGCTGCTCCCACTTTCATTCGGAAAGCGACCGGATTGCCATCAAGTTTAAATGCTGCAATACATACTACGCATGCATTACCTGCCACGAGGAACTCAGTGACCACGCGGTTGAAAGGTGGACAAGAGATGAATTCGATACCGTAAAAGCCATTCTCTGCGGTTCATGCAGGACAGAACTGACAATCAGCACCTACTTAAACAGCGGATCACGATGTCCGAATTGCCGTGCTGCCTTTAATCCGGGGTGCGCAAACCACTATCATCTTTATTTTAAAATGGATGAAAAGCAAACAAAATAAAGTACACCTTAACCCATTAGGCTATATGGAATAATAAAAAGATGCCTCTCGTAAAAGAGGCACCTTGCCAGTAAAAAATTACGCCCTTTTCCCAGCCTGATCTGACTTTTTCTCCTGTCTTAGGGCTTTAAATAACGAAAGAACCATCATAATCATAATAATTGAGAATGGAAGTGCGGCAATGATCAAGGCATTTTCCAGTGCCTGCAACCCTCCTGTATATAACAGGATTAATGCAGTCGCGGAGAGCATAATCCCCCAGACAAGCTTGATCATCTTGGGTGGATTCAGATGTCCGCCAGTTGTCTGCATACCCAAAATAAATGTTCCGGAATCAGCCGATGTAATAAAAAAGGTACCGATAAGCGTAATGGCTGCATAAGACATAATCAGTCCTAACGGGAAGTTGGCAAATACACCGAATAAAGCTTCTTCCGTCGCGAGCTCAGAAATCATCGCGACTCCACTGGTTTCAAGAGAAATAGCTGTACCGCCGAAAACGGAGAACCACAGAAAACCGACAAGGCAGGGAACAAACAGAACCCCCAGTACAAACTCCCTTAATGTACGCCCCTTTGATACCCGGGCAATAAAAGAGCCCACGAACGGTGCCCAGGCAATCCACCATGCCCAGAAGAAAATGGTCCATCCATTAATCCACTCACGTCCTTCTTCGTTAAGCGGACTGATCCTGAAACTCATACTCGGAAGTGTCTGAAGATAGGTCCCGATTGTATTCGTAAACAGGTTCAAAGAATAAATCGTCGGACCGACGATGAGCATAAACAGAAAGAGAAGAATGGCCAGGATCATATTCACATTACTCAAATACTTAATTCCTTTATTTAATCCGGTGTAAGCAGAGATCATAAACAGAACCGTAACTATGGCAATGATGGCAAACTGAACACCGAAACTGTTGCCTACACCTAGTAAATAATTAAGTCCGCCGTTTATTTGGACAGCGCCAAAGCCGAGTGTACTGGCAACTCCAATGACCGTTGCGGTAACGGCGATGATGTCGACCACATTACCTGCAGTTCCTCGGGCATATTTCCCCAGTAAAGGTTCCAGCGTGCTGCTGATGAGACCAGGTGCACCTCTCCGGAACTTGAAATAAGCGAGAACGAGGGCAACGACAGCGTAAATTCCCCAGGCATGTACACCCCAGTGAAAGTAAGTAAAACGCATGGCATCAAGAATGGCCTGGTCGGTTCCGGGCTCTGTTGTAGGAGAGTCAATCATCGAGTGTGAAATCGGCTCTGCAGCACCCCAGAAAACAAGGCCGATCCCCATTCCTGCACTGAACAGCATGGCAAACCACGTGGCATAATTATAGTCCGGTGTATCATCCGGCTTCCCCAGTTTAATTTTCCCGTACGGGCTTACTGCAAAAAATAAACATACAAGCACAAACACAGATACAATAACTAGATAATACCATCCTAATGTGTCTGTAATAATTCCTTGAAGGTTTGCTGTCGCATCCTCCAGCCCCCCTGGAGTTGCTACACCAAAAGCTACAATGAAAAGTAGAATAATAAGTGCGCCCCAAAATACAGTCGTTACTTTTTTCATTTGATTTTCTCCTCCTTGCTAAGATTGTTTTACTATATTCCCTATTTCTCGACAAAATCATGTTCTTTTTTAAAAATACTATGATATTCACCGTATATACACTAAAAAAAGGCCTCCTATCCTGATAAAGGAAGAGGAGACTTACAATAATTGTCGATTATCTTAACGAATAAGAAAAGCTTGTCCGTTTTATGACTGCAAAGTGATGTAAGGACTTGTATATTTATCAGATTTTTTTGTCAACTAACCGAGCTGTCTGCATAGGATAGAGTAAGCTATTCAAAATGGATAGCCCGCAGACCTGACGATGACAGCTGGCCTGATTTCGTCACTTATAATGTATGTACGACTGAAAAAAATGTGCCTGTCCGAAAAACATTTTGTAAATGACCAAACGTTACGTGAAGTGACGATATTCATTTAAACGTAAAACCGTGTGTTAATTATTGAAGGAGGGAGTAAGACAATGAAAAATAACGTTGGAAAAAATTATGTTGTCTCTCAGGATAATTGGTCCCTCCACCGTAAAGGCTACCAGGATCAGCAACGCCACCAGGAAAAAGTGCAGGAAGCCATAAATAAGAATCTGCCTGACCTGGTGAGTGAAGAGAACATTGTTATGTCAAATGGCCGGGATGTCATTAAAATACCTATTCGCTCTCTGGATGAATATAAGATCCGCTATAACTATGATAAGAACAAACATGTGGGCCAAGGTGACGGAGACAGTGAAGTTGGTGATGTTGTAGCTAGAGACGGTGCTCCACAGCCTGGTGCAGGACAGGGAGAGGGAGCCGGTGATCAACCGGGAGAAGATTATTATGAAGCCGAAGTGGCTATTTCAGAACTTGAAGAAATGCTCTTTAAAGAGCTGGAGCTGCCGAACCTGCAGCAAAAGGAAGAGGACAACATTGTTGTAGAAGACATTGATTTTAATGATATTCGTAAAAAAGGACTCATGGGCAATATTGATAAGCGCAGAACGATCATACAGGCGATCAAGCGGAATGCCATGGCAGGGAAAAAAGGAATCATGCCTATTTATAACGATGATCTGCGCTTTAAGACGTGGAACGAAAAAGTAAAGCCGGAATCCAAAGCGGTTGTTCTTGCCATGATGGACACGAGTGGCAGTATGGGGCGCTGGGAAAAGTACATGGCGAGGAGCTTTTTCTTCTGGATGACCAGATTCCTCAGGACAAAATATGAAACAGTAGATATTGAGTTTATTGCCCACCACACCGAAGCAAAGGTTGTAACTGAAGATGATTTCTTTATGAAAGGGGAAAGCGGCGGGACCATCTGTTCCTCTGCCTACCGTAAAGCCCTTGAGCTGGTGGATGCCAAGTATTCGCCTGAACGCTACAATATTTATCCTTTCCACTTTTCCGACGGAGACAATCTCACTTCAGATAACCAGCGGTGTCTGAAGCTCGTTAAAGAACTGATGGAGTTCTCAAGCATGTTCGGATACGGGGAAGTGAATCAGTATAACCGCCCGTCAACATTAATGAGTGCGTATAAAAACATTCAGGATGAAAGGTTCAGACATTTCATCCTGCGGGAAAAAGGCGATGTGTACCAGTCACTCAAATGGTTCTTTAGAAAAGACGAAGAAGCGATGACTCGTTAACAGGCTGCGTCCCCGGACTTCAGAACAAGTCCGGGGACGTTTTTTTAGAACGAATCCGGGTAAAAGATATAAATAACACATACGAAAAAGGAGAGAAGAACATGCCTTGGACGAAAAACGATTACCCTGATTCGATGAAAAATCTTGACGACCCCATCCGCGAAAAAGCAATTGAAATTGCCAACTCTCTGCTGGAAGATGGTTATGAAGAGGGACGAGCTATTCCTATTGCCATCGATGAAGCAAAAAAGGTGGGGCAGAAAAGCGATGTAACGTATCACGTTTCTCCTGTTGAAGGAAACGATGGATGGGAAGTGAAAAAAGAAGGAGCAGACCGGGCTGTTAACCGTTATGATCGAAAGCAGGACGCCCTCCACCGGGCAGACGAGCTTATCGACTCCCAAAATGCCCGAATCATTATTCACCGCCAGGATGGAAGTGTTCAGGAAACGAAAAAAGCCAATGAGTAACTGTGATAAAGACAGCCGGACACTGCCGGTTGTCTTTTTTGTGCGACAATCGTTAAACTGAAAGGAGTGTGTACAACCGTTAAGGATCAGTAAGCGAAAAAGTAAGCAGAGGGAGGAAAGTTATTGTGAAAAAATGTGCAGTGTTTTGCGGATCAAGAGCAGGGAACCACCCAGAGTACATAAAAGCAGCAAAAAAGCTGGGTGAGGAAATGGCTGAAAGGGACATTGAGCTTGTCTATGGCGGAGCAAGTGTCGGTATTATGGCCACCGTGGCTGATGCAGTGCTGGAAAACGGTGGGCAGGCAACAGGTGTTCTTCCTCACTTTTTAGGGGACAGGGAAATCGCTCATAAAAAGCTGACAGAACTTCATATGGTGGAAACGATGAGTGAACGAAAGCAGTTGATTGCAAAATTATCTGACGGGTTTATTTCCCTCCCTGGAGGAATCGGGACAATGGAAGAGTATTTTGAAATGCTTACTCTTGGATACCTCGGCCAGCATACGGGAAAAAGTGGTCTGTTAAATGTAAACGGCTATTACAAACCTCTTATTTCTTTTTTTGATCATATGAAAGAACAGGGATTTGTGGATGAGAAAACGAGAGAAGGGATGATCATAGAAGAGGATCCGAGCGCTCTTTTGGATATTATTTTTCCGGAATAGGGGTTGCAGCTGTTTTTCACATTACTATAGTAAAGGGAAAATAAAAAAACTGCCTGGCTTCTGAGAAGCCTTGGGCAGTTAATGTGTCTGTGCATTTTTCTTGGAAAATCCCATCACAACATTCACAAGCTGATAGATACTGAATAATACAACGCATGTTACGAGTGATCCGGCCATGTATCCCGCTGAGAAGTGGGCATTACGGAACCATTCTTCGTTCCCGCCAACAAACACGCCTGTACCAATGGAAAGAAGGAAAATGACGACTACAATGATTTGTTCAATTTTTTCTTCTTTGGTTACATTCTTGAATTTAAACAAGCCTCTTCCCACCCTTCTGTGTAAACGCTCTTAGTGAAATTATACGATTTCAGATAGAAAATGGCAATGGGAGAAACTGTCGCCCGCACTCAACGAAAAGAAAAAGCTGTCCCAAAAGGTAAAGCCCTTTGGGACAGCCTGTCCGGATTAATGAATCTCTTTCAATGCTGCTCCTATGCTTGTATCCCCTGAAAGAAGTTCGAATGCCTGATGATTTGTTTCCTCAATGGTTAACGAATTGACTGCAACCGAGGCTACATCTTCACGAGGGATGTCCCCGTTTTTATCGGACAGACTTTTCGCTGCACGAATCGTTCCCTTACCTGAAGCGTCAGTGAGCGGTCCGGGTCTCAGGATTGTATAATTCAGTCTGCTTTTTTCAAGCGCTTCATCAGCTGCTCCTTTTGCTTTCATGTAATGCCGGATGTTGTCCGGGGTTTCATCAGGCTTGCCGGCTCCCATGGCACTTACCATCACATAACGTGCAATTCCATGCTTTTCTGCTTCTTCAATGGATTTTATTGCTCCGTTCCGGTCAATAACTTCAGTCTGTTCCTTGGACGTATGTCCTCCTGAACCGGCAGTGAAGATAACAGCGTCCACGCCTTCATAGGCATGAGAGAAGTCATCCTCCAGATCTGCAAGAACAATTTCATCAGCTCCGAGATCCTCCATTGTCTCTTTCTGTTCCTCTTTCCTTATCATCGCTTTTACGTGATGCTCGGTGCTCAGACCAAGCATTTTTACGATATGTTTACCAATGTTGCCGTTTGCTCCAATGACTAACACGTTCACAACCATCACACTCCTCGGTCTGTTTTTATCTACAAATAAAATGTTCCCCTTCCATTCAGTCCCTAAACGTTTCCGGGAAGCGGGTAAAATCTGTCGAATAATATAGCAATTATGTAATTTTTAAAAAAATATTGACTTATTATGTCTAATCGTGAATAATTTGAAGCGACAACTATTGATGAACACCAACCCGTCGTATAATTAAGGGGATAGGGCCCTTAAGTCTCTACATAGTCACCGTAAATGGCTGGTCTACGAGGGATTGAGTGTGTATCGGACCTGTGAAAAAGGCTCTTGATACCATTCGATTCTCTTCTGACTCCAGGGACAATTCTGCCCTTGGAGTCTTTTTTACGACAGTCGAATTTGCAAAAATAAAAAAATTCAAACTGTTTCGACGTGGTGCTCATCAATCGGGTTATTAAAAAGAGGAGGGGTCAGGTTGTTTAAGAAAGCATTTTTATCATCAGCATTAGTGTTAAGTTTAGGGGTTATGGCTGCATGTGGAGCCGATGACGAAGAAGGTACTAACGGAGATGCAGAGGGTGATTCCGGGGACGATGTACAGGAACAGGAATTTGACGAGCTTGTAATGGGCTTTGTTCCTTCTACAGACTCTGATCAGATTGCATCCACTGTTGAACCTTTAACAGAGCGCCTTTCTGAAGAACTAGGTATCGAAGTTGACGGTCGCGTAATGACAAACTATTCCGCTTTGGTTGAAGCAATGGGTAGTGGACAGGTTCAAATCGGATTTATTCCGGCATTTGGTTACGTACTTGCCAATGAGCGTCACGATATCGAAGTTATCCTTAAATCACTTCGTGCAGGAGACGACAGCTACCGTGCTCAATACTCGGTCCGTGCTGACAGCGGAATTGAGTCTTTAGAAGATCTTGAAGGTAAAGTATGGGCATTTGCTGACTCTGCTTCTACAAGCGGATTCTTGTTCCCGGCTACGCAGATCCGTAACGACTTTGGTATGACGGAAGACGAGTTCTTCGGTGACATGGTTGAAACAGGTTCTCATGACAACGCCCTGATCACTGTACTTGAAGGTGGGGCAGATGTTGCCACAACTTTTGAAGATGCACGTGAAGTAATCGAAGGTGACTATCCAGAAGTTTATGATGAGGAAAATGGTCTTATTCAACTTGACTTTACTGAACCGATTCCAAACGACACCATTTCAGTCATCAGCGAGCTTTCCGAAGATATGGTTAACCAGATTCGTGAAGCCTTCCTTTCTTTCAACGACGATGAGGACATGATTGAGATCATGAACGAAGTGTACCGTTGGGACGGAATTGCCGAAGCTGAAGACAGTGAGTACGATATCGTTCGTGAAGCATACGATAACTTCTCAGACGAAGTGGATCCACTTAACTAAGGCTTGAAAATAAAAGAGGCCGGGACATAAAGAAAGAGTTTAGCTGAAAATCCGAACGATGCGCTAACTTAGCGTATGAAATATACGCAGACTCCTGCGGGATGAAAAGCAAAGGTGAGACCCCACAGTGCGCAGCACGAGGAGGCTCACCCGCTTCCCGCGGAAAGCGAAGTATATTTCAGGAGCGATTTATCAGCGCCGCTTTTATTCGTTCGAATTCTCATTGACTAAAACACTTTTGACCCAGCCTCTTTCTTTACGAAAATAGAAGAGACACTCTCTATCTATAGATGAACTTAAATTTACGAGACTACCATTTGCTGGGGGAGTTAGAAATGATCGAGTTTAAAGACGTCTCTCTTGTCTATCCGAACGGAACACAAGGGCTGAAAAATATTAACCTTAACATTAAAGAAGGCGAATTCGTTGTTATTGTCGGCCTTTCAGGAGCCGGTAAATCCACATTGATTCGAAGTGTAAACCGTATGGTAACACCTACGGGCGGTGAGCTTTTAGTAGATCAGGAGAACATTCTTCCTTATAAAAATAGAAAGCTGCGAGAACTTCGCACTAAAGTGGGTATGATTTTCCAAAACTACAATCTGGTAAAGCGTTCAACTGTAATGAAAAACGTCATTGCCGGACGTCTTGGTCACACCGGAACGCTTAAAAGTATTTTGAACCTTTACAGCAAGGAAGATATGTCTCTTGCTTACCAGAGCTTACAGCGTGTTAATATCTCCGACAAGGTTCATTCACGCGCCGATCAACTGAGTGGTGGACAGCAGCAACGAGTAAGTATTGCCCGGGTACTGACACAGCAGCCAAAAGTTATTCTTGCTGATGAGCCGGTAGCAAGTCTTGACCCGCCTACATCACACCAGGTGATGACATACTTAAGAAAAGTAAATAAAGAAGATAACATAACAACCATCGTTAACCTTCACTTCATTGATATGGCCATGGAATATGCGGACCGTATTATCGGTATGAGAGCCGGTGAAGTAGTATTCGACGGCCCGGCCAGCACTGTGAACGAAAGCACGTTCGAGGAAATATACGGACGTAAAATTCGTGAAGAAGACATGGTAGGGGGAGAAGACGATGAAGGGAACTCCTAATCCGCAGCAAGGGACAGTTGACCATGGCAACCCGCCTGGCCTACGTGCCCAGCAGGCAAAATGGAAGCTTACCTTCGTATTCGTCGTCGTTGTTCTCGTATACATGTTCACCTCCTGGCAGACAGGCTCAAGCCTGATTGATTTATGGTATGGGTTGCCGGACGTCTGGAGAATGGTACTCGAGCTTTTCCCGCCCAACTGGGGGTATGCAACAGAAACGTGGGGACGTCTGTCCGAGACGATTCAAATGGCTATTATCGCAACCACGGTTGCAGCAATTCTCTGTATCCCAATCAGTTTAATGGCATCATCCAATATTGCACCTAATAACTACGTTTATAATATTACAAAACAGATTATGAACATTCTCCGTACGATTCCTGACCTGTTACTCGCAGTTATCTTTGTTGGTATTTTTGGAATCGGCGCTTTCTCTGGAATCATGGCTTTGATCATTTTCTCTCTCGGAATTCTGGCCAAACTGCTGGCTGAAACGATTGAAGCGATTGATAAAAACCCTCTCGAAGCCATCCGGGCTTCAGGTGGTAATACCCTGCAGGTGATTGTTTACGGTGTCATGCCGCAAATCCTGCCGCAGTATACATCGTTCACGCTTTACGTCTTTGAAATTAATGTCCGTGCCTCTCTCGTACTTGGTTTCGTAGGAGCAGGAGGGATCGGTCAGCTGCTTCAGCGTTCGATCAGCTTTTTCCAGTACGGAAGAGCGATGATGATCATTATCATTATTTTCGTAGCCGTTGTTATCATCGAATACATCAGCGGTAAGATTAGGGAGGAGATCATGTAATGGCACAATCACAGACGCTTGTTCTGCCTCCGAAAAAGAAGCGATCAACAAAAAAAGTCGTTCGTAATTGGATTATTGCTGTTCTTCTAATTGCCATGTACGTCTGGACATTCTCAGACATCGGCATTAACTGGTCCCAGATTTTCAGCGAACGAACGTTAAACAATATGGGCCGGGTTATTCCCCAGCTCTTTTCACCTGAATGGGCAGTAGCGCCTGACGCATTAAGACTCATGGGTGAAACGCTGGCCATGGCCTATACAGGAACATTGATGGCAGCACTGCTGGCGGTACCTTTTGGCTTCTTCGCCGCGAAAAACATGATCGACAGCCGCCTCATCAATACGGCAGCGAAGTGGTCACTTGACGGCATCCGTGCTTTCCCTGAAATTATGCTCGCGTTAATTTTCGTAGCCGCAATCGGTCCATCGGCGTTTGCCGGGGTTCTGGCGATCGCTGTCGGGTCTATCGGGATGCTTGGTAAACTGTATTCTGAAGTTATTGAATCCATCGACATGCATGTGGTCGAATCATTGGAAGCGAACGGGGCTAATAAGGCGCAGATTCTTTTCTACGGAATCATTCCGCAGGTTATTCCAGAGTTTCTGTCCTACGCCATTTACCGTTATGAAATTGACGTGCGTTCATCCACAATTCTAGGTCTTATCGGGGCCGGTGGTATTGGTATGATGATTCAGATCTCAACAATGAATCGAAACTGGGACGAAGTAGGGATGGCTTTATTGATCATCATCCTGGTCGTTACCGTTATCGACTATTTCAGTTCCTACTTAAGAAAACGAATTGTTTAATCCGGCGGTGTTCTAAACACAGCCCTTATCATAAAAAGTACCGCTGCATATAACGATGCGGCGGTACTTTTTATTCCATTTTCAGGTGAAAAGCCACCGGACTTTTTTCACCTGTTCGAGAGCCTGTATTTCCGCTATAATGTCAATCACCGGTCTCAAACGGGACAAAACAGGGTATAGATAGAAAAAAGATAAAAAGGGGAAGGGGCGACGGTGATGCCTGAATTACAACAGATCACATTCAGGGCCGTATGGCTTGGAGCAGTCTTAGCTGCGGCAATGGTTTTGACAGCAGGATGTACGGATAAGGCAGCGCCTGAAAGTGCAGAGGCAGCTAAACCGCTCGTAGCTGAAACACAATCAGGGGATTTTCTGCTGCGCCTTGTTTCGGAAAAGCCAATTTATTATTCAGACGAAGAAGTGAAACTTACAGCCAAGCTTAAATATATCGGAGAAAAAGACCGGGTCACCTTGTCTCATAAAAGCTCCCCCTTTCAATACCGGATTCAGGAAATGACGAGAGGCGTTGACATTCCTTTAACAATGGAAGCCATCACCCGGGAAACAGAGCTGAAAAGAGATCACTGGTATGAGGAGAGCTTTGTGAAAGCAGGTGTGGATCTGTTTGACGAAGCAGAACGTAACAACGAGTTCATCCGCAGTTTTGAAGAAAGTGACACATTCCCGGCCGGGGAATACGAAATTGAATTAAACTCTGACTTTTATGTACAGATGGACGGTGAAGAAGTACAGCAACTGGTCACCACCGGGTTAATCATCACAGTCGGAAAAAGTAATACGCTGCCTTAACGGGCGGCTTTTTTTGTTTCGGGCGAAAAATGGAGATTGACGGCAAATAAAATCATATTCACTGCGGGGGAGTTAATCACCGGAGCATCGAGGGCGTGGATGGTCAAAACGGTGCTAACCGTAAAAACGGGGGCGCTAAGTGTAAAATCCAAGATGCTAAGCGTAAAATCGAGGGTTCTAAGTGTATAAATGAGTGTGCTAAACGTTAAATCCAAGGTGCTAAGTGTAAAATCAATAATGCTATTGGGCGTATTAATCCTTATTGTGGGCGAAGAACCCCGAAGAACAAAATACCAAAACAAAAAACTAAAGCAGAAAAACCACACTCATGATATAATCAAAAACTGGTTCGTGTTTTTTGAACCATCTCAGCATCCGTTGCTGAGAGGTCGGGCGAGGGGCTATCAGCAAAGGAGAAGATACATTGAACCAGAGACTCAATAACTGGTTTCAGATCGATCAGCACAACTC
Organism: Alteribacter salitolerans; assembly: GCF_016901055.1. NCBI lineage: Bacteria > Bacillati > Bacillota > Bacilli > Caryophanales > Bacillaceae > Alteribacter > Alteribacter salitolerans. The sequence continues at coordinate 36,986 of NZ_JAFEUX010000011.1, forward strand.
AACAGTGAAACAGGAAATGATGGCAGGCATGGTTGCCTTCTTTACGATCGTCTACATCGTTATCGTAAATGCAGCCATTTTATCCGACGCAGGAATCCCGCTTGTTGCCGGGATCATAGCAACGGTATTCGTATCTTTCCTGGGCAGCATGATCATGGGCTTTTGGGCCAATGCCCCAATTCTGCTCGTTCCCGGTATGGGAATCAATGCCATGTTTGTGTACACATTCGTCCATTCCATGGGGCTCATGTGGCAGGAAGCATTGGCTGTAGTTGTACTGTCGGGCGTCATCTTTTGTATAATCGCCTTTACAAAACTTGCACCGGTTATCACGGAATCCATACCTTCTTCATTAAAGGAAGCCATTGCGGTAGGGATAGGAATCTTTCTTACATTTATCGGCCTTCAGCAAGGCGGGCTCGTTATTGCCGACGATTCGACCTTTGTGACCCTCGGAAACATATCCGACGCTCACGTGATTGTCACGATCGTCACCCTGCTTGTAGCCGTTACGCTCTTTATCCGGCAGGTACCCGGGAACTTTTTGATCAGTATTCTGTTTGGTACAGCTCTTGCCTACTTTCTAGGTGTAATCGGCACAGGTCAGACCGCCTCCATGTCACTCGCGCCGTATGGAGAAGTTTTCTTCGGATTCTCTTTTTCAAGCTGGCTGACAGTGGCGTTTATGGCTGCCACGTTCTCGCTGGTAATGGTTATCGTGTTTGAAAACATCGGACTGATCCACGGCCACTTAAACATGGTCGGATCACCCGAAAAATATAAACGGACCCTCCAGGCAAATGCTGTTTCCGTATTGTCTTGCGGCTTCCTTGGAACAAGCCCCACAGTAGCCACGGTAGAAAGCGCAGCAGGAATTGCAGCTGGAGGCCGGACAGGTCTTACAACGATTACAACAGGCTTTATGTTCCTCGCATCACTGTTCTTTATCCCGTTTATTACGATGATTCCGCCCAGTGCCATTGCACCGGTCCTCATCATTATCGGTGGACTCATGATGCAGAACATACAAAAGATCAACCTGAACGACTTCTCAGAAGGCTTTCCCGCCTTCCTCGTGATCGTTCTGATTCCACTCACATACAGTATTGCTGACGGCATTGCATTTGGCTTTGTTGCCTATCCGTTACTCAAGATTCTTCTCGGAAAGCACAAAGAGCTGTCCGCACCATTAGTAATTATATCTGCCCTCTTTTTCCTGAACTTTGTTCTTCAGGTCTGGAACGGCGGGTAAAACACGGCCCTCTGCGATTTTACGTGCAGAGGGTCTTTTATGCTGACTGCCTTTGTCCTACATTTGATCCTGGAGTGTCTGCTTTTTCTCCCGGAGGCCGGTTTTGTACCATAGAACCACACAGGAGCGTTTTCAGGTTACACTAATGAAGAGAATACATACATGCAGGAGGTATTACAGATGGTATGTCATGAATTTGGTCCCCTGATTAAAAGTACGTTTGTGGAACGGCCAAACCGGTTTATTCTGAAATGCAGACTGGAAGACGGCGAGGAGGTTACCGTTCATTTACCCGACCCGGGCCGCCTTAAGGAACTATTGATACCCGGATGTGATGTCATGCTTCGGTATGTGGATGATCCGAAGAGAAAGACAAACTGGTCGGCCGTTCTTGTGAGTCGTGGCGACGGAGGATGGGTCGGTGTAAATGCCCAGCTTCCAAATGCACTGGCAAAAGGGGCGGTTGAAAAAGACCTGATAAAGGAATTCGCCGGCTGGACCTATGTCCGTGCGGAATATAAAAAAGGCGGATCAAGATGGGACTTGTTAATGGAGCACCCTGACGGCCGGAAGATGGTTGTGGAAGTAAAGGGAGTGTCCCTCGTAGATGCCAAAGGTGCCGGGGCATTTCCCGATGCCGTCACAGCGCGGGGGGCGAAACATGTAAGAGAACTTGGTGATATTGCCCGGGAAGAAGGCTGGGAGGCTGCTCTGTTCTTCGTTGCCCAGCGTGACGATATTCACTCGATCTCACCGGCCAGACACATTGATCCCGCCTTTGCCGATGCCATGGAAGAAGCATCCCGTGCCGGTGTGAAAATCATCGGAAGAAAATGCAAAGTGATAACAGAAAAAATGACGATGGACACAAACGAGCCTTTAAAAATAATCATCTAGCCACCACACCATTTCATTTTAAACCCCTCCCCGTCAACCCCAGTCTCCCAATTGTACGGGGACAGACCCCCGAACTTTTTGATTACGGGGATGAAAGGGGTAAAATTTGGCATACTACGTGTATATGTGTGCTGAAGTTATTTTAAAGAGGGGTGCTTAGAATGTTTGATGCAGGTGTTAGAGTTTTCTCGCTCAAGTTGGTGTTGTTTCTTGGGCTGGCAGTGATCATGCTTGCTGCATGTTCGCCCGGTCAGGATCAGTCCCGGGAACCAAACCGTGACAATATTGGACTACAGGGTGATACGGAACCGTTTTACCCGTCTTCGGGCAAAACTCCGCAGTTGAAGGGCGGCCCGGAAGCGGCTTTGCGGGTCGAAATGGAGCCTGATTCCCCTTCAGCTTTTGCAGGTCAGGCTGATGGAGGAGATACATCTTTGGAAAACGTGGGATTTGGTGAACTGCAAAAGCAGTATCCAAATACTGTTGTATGGAGAGGACCGACCAACCAGAAACGTGTCGCCCTTACGTTTGATGACGGGCCGGATCCGCGCTTTACCCCGGCTATTCTTGATGAGCTTGAATCCAACGATGTAAAGGCAACATTTTTTGTGATGGGTGCAAGAGCAAAAGAACACCAGGAAATTCTAAAAAGAATACACCGGGAAGGCCATGTGATTGGAAACCATACGTACTGGCACCCGAACCTCGAGGGCGAATCTGTAGGGCAGCTCCGCTGGGAAATGGATGAGACAAACAATATTATTCAAAATCTCGTCGGTATCAGACCGAATTTATTCCGTCCGCCTTATGGCATTTTCGGAACAGCCCATACGGAGAGTCTTGCAGCAAATGGGGAGTCCGCTATTTTCTGGACTGTCGATACGATGGACTGGGATGGACCATCACCTGAAGAAATCCTTGAAGGTGTCATGGAAGATACAGGTAACGGCTCTATTATCCTTATGCACGACGGGGCCCACTGGACTGGTGATATGAACAATACCGTTGAAGCTCTCGGTCCGATCATTAGAGAGCTTAAACGAGAAGGATACCAGTTTGTGACCGTACCGGAATTGTTAAATGTAAGTGCCATTCAGTAAAAGTTTTAAGCATTGATTTGACCTTTAACCGACATCGCCGCACGCTTTGGCAGAATTATTCAAATAGAGGCTGAGACATAAAGAAAGAGTTTAGATGAGAATCCGAACGATGCGCTAACATAGCGGATGAAATATAAATATTCGCAGACACCCTGCCGGATGAAAAGCAAAGGTGAGACTCAACAGTGACGAGCATTTACTTCATGAAAATGCGACGAGTTGCTTCGACGCAGACAGCTGCAAAGATTAGCTGGCAGAGGAAGAAGCAGGTATGCTGGAGGACGGTAACCCGCTTCCCGTGGAAAGCGAAGTATATTTCAGGAGCGATTTATCAGCGCCGCTTTTGTTCGTTCGGATTCTCGTTGACTAAAACACTTTTGTCCCAGCCTCTATTCTTGTTTTAACCGAAAGGATGACTGCAAAAGGAGGACCATTCAAGTCGTAAAAAGGGCTAATCAAATATAATCCCTCCTGGTTTTAAGACAAACACCTCATTTCATAAGGATGAAAGAGAGATTACGTCTAAGATATGGAGGGACTGCTTTGATTACACGAATAAACAAATTACAAATTGAACTGCCAATGCCGAAGAACCCTGATGCCAACGCGGCGGCTGCTGTACAGGAGCTTTTAGGCGGTAAATTTGGAGAGATGTCCACCCTTAACAACTACATGTTTCAGTCGTTCGCATTCAGACAGAAGAAAAAACTGAAGCCTTTTTATGACCTGGTAGCAAGTATTACTGCAGAGGAATTTGGTCATGTGGAACTTGTATCGAACACCATTAATCTGATGATTCAAGGGACGACGTTTCCAGGAGACCCGAATCTAGCCCCTATGCAAAATGGAAAGGACAAACGCAATTCGTACCACTTTATTGACACAGCCCAGACAGCCAAACCATTTGATTCCATGGGGGCCGGATGGAACGGGGCTTCCAATGTATTTAACAGCGGAAATCTGATTCTCGATCTCCTGCACAACTTTTTCCTCGAGTGTGGGGCAAGGACTCATAAAATGCGGGTGTATGAGATGACTGATAACCCTGTGGCCCGTGAAATGATCGGTTATCTCCTTGTGCGTGGCGGCGTCCACATCATGGCTTATGCAAAAGCCCTTGAAATTGCGACTGGTGTGGATATGACAAAAATGCTCCCGATTCCGAACCTGGATAACGATAAGTTTGAAACGGCAAGAAAGTTTGAAGCAGAAGGTGTCCACCGAAAGCTGTACACGTTCAGTGCCAATGATTACAAAGATGTGGCGAAAATCTGGAAAGGGGAGCACCCACTGCAGGGAGGACAGCTGGAAGTTATTCAAGGGACCCCTCAGGGAGGACCGATCCCAGATCTGCCTGAAATCCCGGAAAGTTTTGCACCGGGCATTTCAGAGGAAGACTTCAGGGAAATTGCCAAACGGCTTCAGCGTTCAGCCGGAATATAAGAAAACGAATATGCCTCATAAGGTCTTACCGCCTTATGGGGTATTTTTGTACTGTGAACAGACCTTTGATTTCGTTTTATATCTTCAATGTGTTTCTACACAATCCAGCAATTTTAAAGAGGTTTCTGGTATTTACCGGAAGAAAAATGCCATATTTAGTCTCTTTAAGTAAAAAAGTTTTCGGCAAATTAACAATTTTTTGCTAGAATAGGAATATGATAACTCATGTGTGAAGATTAGAGGTGAGAATGATGACGGAACGATCTGCCAATAACATACACAAAAAGCTCCTCACACTTCCCCGTGAAGGAGATAACCGTACGTATGATTCTGATGCTTTGATCCTTGACAGGCTAAGCGATGCTATCGTTGCTCTTGATCATCATTTTACGGTTACATACGTAAACCAGGCGGCCTCCAGGCAGCTCCATACAAAAAAAGAAGACATGCTCGGTCAAAATATATGGGGAATATTCCCTGATGCTATAAATACAAGAGTATATGACGCTTATCACAAAGCGATGGAAGAAAGAGTACCGGCAGAGGTGGAGTATGAATACTTCTCCCCGTTGAAGACGTGGTTTAATGTGCGTGTGTATCCATCTGAAGAAGGGGTCACTGCTATTTTCAGAGATGTAACCCGCCGCCAGATCGCCATGCTGGCAGTGGAACAGAGCTACCGTACCCTTTTCCATGAACATCCGGATGCGGTGTGTTCGATCGACCTGGATGGTTACTATCTGTCCGTTAACCAGGCCTTCGAGAAGTTATTCGGATTAAAAGAAAAGAAACTTGCAGGCCGGGAGTTCGTTTCCCTTTTACCTGATGAGCAGGCCAGAAAAGCAGAGGAACTTTTCACCCTGGCCAAAGAAGGAAAACCTGTAACACAGGATTTTGATCTGACTGAAATAAAAGGAGAACCGTTCTTTGTACAGTGTACGGCCCTGCCGATCATTGTGGAAACAGAGATTATCGGTGCCTATGGGATTTTAAAAGATATAACCAGCCAGAGGCTGAACACTCTTGAATTAAAGCGGATGAACCATATGAACCAGCTCATCCTTGAGTCTGTGGAAGATGGGATTCTCGGTATTGATAAAGACTTTGATGTCGTCATGTGGAATGAAGCTGCCGAGGAGATGACAGGATTCGGGCGGGACGAATTGAAACCGAATTTCATTATCCAGCTACTGTCCACCCTCTATGAAGGGGAAATGGAAGAACTGACACAGAGTTTTAAAAGAGATTCAGGCCTGGCAAAAAAAGAAGTGATACGAAAAAGTAATGTAACCCTTTACCGTAAGGACGGAACCCCTTATCTTGCTGAATTTACCGTCACTCCTATGGTTTCTGATGAGGAAGTGGTAGGGAGCGTATTTACTTTCAGGGACATTACAGAAAAAAGAAAGTCTGAAGAGATGCTTCATCAATCGGAAAAGCTGTCTGCAGTAGGTCAGCTTGCAGCAGGAATTGCCCATGAAATAAGAAATCCTCTTACGTCTTTGAAAGGTTTCCTGCAGCTGATTGAAATCTACGGAAACGAGAAGAAAGAGTACTTTGATATCATGAAGTCAGAGTTTGGCAGGATCGAACAGATTCTTACGGAGTTGTTGATTTTGTCCAAACCTCAGACTCTCACAAAAGAGACGTGTGAAATGAGTGAAATGCTTTCCCACATAAGCACCCTGCTTGAAACGCAGGCCATCATTAAAAACATCGGTATCGAAAAAGAGTTCACAGCCAGTGATGTGTACATAACCTGTGCCCAACACCAGATCAAACAGGTATTTGTGAATCTGATCAAAAATGCAATCGAATCGATGGAGTCCGGCGGTGTGATCACAGTGCGTCTTGAAAAATCAGGAAACCAGGCAGTGGTTAAAGTGATTGATCAAGGCTGCGGAATTCCGAAAGAAAAGCTCGCCCGGATCGGGGAACCCTTTTATTCAACGAAGGACACGGGAACGGGACTGGGGCTCATGGTTACATTTAAGATTATTGAAGAGCATGGTGGTACAGTTACGATTGACAGCAGTGTAGGAGAAGGGACCACATTTACAATCGCATTTCCTATAACACAACCGTAAACTGCAGCTGGTAAGGGCTGAAATTGTCCTTATGAGCTGCTGTTTTTTTGAGAAGATGTTACTAATGGTAAGCTGTGGAGGGCAGTGGTATTACCGGGCTGCCATTGGATATGCATGAAGCTTTATAGTAAAATCCATAGAAGAGAACACGCGAGGAGTTGTCAAGCATGAACCGACTGATAAAAATAACTGTATTTCTGAGCCTTCTGGCAGTAGCAGCTGTTGGCTGTAATTCTGCAGAGGAGGAAGCACAGGAGACCTTTGAGAATTTCATCAACGCTCTTGATGGAGGGACGATCAGCGAGATTACCGCATATGTGACCGATGATTTTATGGAAGAGGAATTCGGTGTGACGAAAGAGGATTTCGAGAATGACGCTGAACTGATTGACGAGCAGATGGGTGAACTGCTCGCTATGTTTAACTATGAGATTCTGTCTTTTGAAGTAAGCGAAGAAACGGATGAACAACTAATTGCTGCCTACGAAATTACCATCGAAGAAGAAGAAACAGGTGAAACAGAAACAGAGGGCGGCGTTGTCACCCTGGAAAACCACGACAACAACTGGCTGATCAGTCAGATGGACGAATAACCGGATCACTGAACGCCCGGCACGAGTTACCTGCCGGGTTTTAATATGCGATCCTCCTTTCGAACGGGGTCTGTCCCCGCACAATTGTGTGTAAAATTGTGGCAGGAATGGGGGAGAAGCTGTAGCAGGGTATTCAACAAAAAAACAAGAGAAAGTGATTAACACCCTGATAACTGGGAATTCATCAAAAAAAGGAAAGTCAACCTATCCCCCATGACAGGCCTGCGACGGCCCATACTCTTGACAACTTTTTTTTGATATGATAATTATTTATTGTGGTTAGCACTCGGGAACAGTGAGTGCTAAAAAGGACTTTTACATATAAATGAAGGGGAAGATGATATGGTGAAGAAGCAGTTTGAAGCAGAATCGAAACGATTGCTGGATATGATGATTCACTCGATTTACTCACAGAAGGAGATTTTTATCAGAGAGCTCATTTCCAACGCCAGTGATGCGATTGACAAGATGTATTATAAGGCCCTGACGGATGATTCCCTGACTTTTGAAAAAGATGATTATTTTATAAAAATTACGGCAGACAAAGAAAACCGATCATTATCGATCAAAGATACAGGAATCGGAATGACACAGGACGAGCTCGAGGAGAACCTTGGGACAATTGCGAAAAGTGGTTCTTTAGCTTTTAAAAATGAAAACGAAATCAAAGACGGCCACGACATCATCGGGCAATTCGGAGTCGGCTTTTACTCTGCTTTCATGGTAGCCGATGCTGTAACGGTGTATACAAAGTCCGTGTCAGACGAGACAGGATACAAGTGGGAATCTACAGGTGCGGATGGCTATACTGTAGAGCCGTTTGATAAAAAAGAAGTGGGTACGGAGATTATCCTTACTTTAAAAGAGAATACAGAAGAAGAGATCTATGATGATTTTCTTGAAGAACATCGCCTTAAGCAAGTGATCAAGAAGTACTCCGACTTTATCCGCTACCCAATTAAAATGGATCTGACGGAGCGCAAGCTGAAAGAAGGCAGCGAGGATGAATACGAAAGCGTTGTTGAAGAGAAGACCGTCAACAGCATGGTGCCGATCTGGAGAAAGAATAAGAGTGAGCTCAAAGATGAGGACTACGAGAACTTCTATCAGGAGAAGCATTACGGATTCGATAAGCCGCTGAAGCACATTCATGTCAGCGTCGACGGGGCGGTGAGGTACAACGCAATCCTGTATATTCCATCAACGATGCCATTTGACTATTACAGCAAAGAGTATGAGAAAGGCCTCGAGCTATATTCGAACGGGGTCCTAATTATGGAAAAGGGCCCGGAGCTGCTTCCGGATTACTTCAGTTTTGTAAAAGGTCTTGTAGATTCAGAAGACCTCTCGTTAAACATCTCAAGAGAAATGCTTCAGCATGACAGGCAGCTTAAGCTGATTGCGAAAAACATTAAAAATAAAATTAAGAATGAACTGAAAAAACTCCTCAAAGATGAGCGTGAGATGTACGTAAAGTTCTTCGGAACGTTCGGCAGACAGTTGAAATACGGTGTCTACAGTGACTTTGGTGCCAACAAAGACGATCTAAAAGATCTACTTATGTTCTACTCATCCAAAGAGAAGAAGCTCGTCACACTGCAAGAATATGTTTCCAACATGCCGGAAGATCAGAAGTACATCTACTATGCAACAGGCGACAGCTATGACCGCATCGAGAAGCTTCCGCAAACGGAAGTCGTCCTGGACAAAGGATATGAAATCCTCTACTTAACGGATGAAATTGACGAATTTGCGATCAAGATGCTCGCAACGTTCAATGAGAAAGAATTCAAATCCGTTTCAAGTGGCGACTTGGGCTTTGATGAAGAAGAAAGCCAAAAGGCGGAAGAGGAAGACAAAGCGAACAAAGACCTTTTTGAAGAAATGAAAAAGCATTTAGAAGGAAAAGTAAAAGATGTGCGCGTATCTAAACGTCTGAAATCTCATCCGGTCTGCCTCACAAGTGAAGGGGAAGTCTCCATTGAAATGGAAAAAGTCCTTCAGGCGATGCCGGACAACCAAAACGTCAAAGCAGACAAGGTTCTCGAAATCAACACCGCTCACGACGTGTTCCAAACTTTAAAGAACGCGTTTGAAAATGATAAAGATCAAGTCAAACTGTACACGAACCTCCTGTATAACCAGGCGCTGTTAATCGAGGGGCTTCCGGTGGAAGACCCGCTCGCCTTCTCGAATGACATCTGTAAAGTAATGGTATAAACATATAATCCAAAGGCTTAGATAACACTCAGCTGAAAAGAATGGCCCTCACCGTTTGTGAGAGCCATTTCTTTTTATTGATTTTCTACGTTGATGGATCAAAAATACACTCGCTTGCCGCGGGCAAGGCTTCAGCTAATCGGGGAAAGAACGCCCCGATGGATCTTCAGCTCTTGCTTTCCCGCAGGCGTCTCGTGATTTTTGATCTATCAACTGTTTTAGTTTTAGAATGAAATTGTGTACACAAAACTAATGAACTTGTGGAAGACATAGCGACTGAAATATTCAGTGGCTTCCTGCGTTAAACCGGATGTCCGACCTAACTCCTTCTGCTTCAAATTCTTAAATCTCTTCACTTGATGGCTGTGGGGTCTGACCCCGCACAATTTTGTGTAAAAATATGGTATAGAGCGAAGCGGAATGAGTTAAGCTGGTGAGAGGGTAATGGGGAAGATTGCATATTGCAAATAACCCGTTTCAGCCCTATGATATGGATAGGAAATATGCCGGATAAGGTGATGAAAATGATAAAGAAACTGATTTTGCTCACAGTACTCCTTGGGGTGCTCGGCTACTTTGGATATAACCTGGCACTTGATTACGCTTCTGACAGAGTTGCAGATCAGGTGCGGCATGAGGTTCTCACAGAAGAAGTCAGGAACGACCTTCTGAATAACCCTGAATTACAGGCAGTCGCTGAAAAGTATGAAAATCGTGAACTGACCGCAGAAGAAAAAGAAGCACTTCCTTTTACAACAGCGGAAGAAGCAACGCGGGTCCTTATGTCCAAGTTCTCACTTTCAGAGCTGTACAGCATTTCTTCCAAAGCCTCGGGAGGCATGACAACTGAAGAACAGGCTGAACTGGAAACCCTCCTCAGAAGCCGTCTTACGGATGATGAGATAGAAGCGATCATGGTGATCGGCCTGTCGGAAATTAAAAATGCGTTCTAGTACTAAAACGCAGGTCACGTAAAAGAGTCCGAATCAAAATAGAGATAAAACATAATCCAAAAAAGGTGTCCCCCGGGGCACCTTTTTTACGTTTGTAAATGAAATAACACAAAAATAGTCACAAAAAACTAAAACTTTACTCCTGGTTATTAAACTTTAAGCTGGTAAATGTTACACTATATTACAAATATAAAACTTTTATCTCAAAGAAATAGAAAATTTATCATGAAAATTCCAATTTTCAAAGGTTATAAGTCATGCATGTCGAATCAGCTATTACTATACATTTTCCTTTAATTCCTTTCATATGAAAATGAAGGAAATGATTTTACACACAGGAGAGGGTTACCATCAGACGCATCTCTTACATATTTTTTGCTTTCCTACTGTTATTTTATATTTTACCCGCATCCCCTTCCGCCGGGGAAATGGAAGAAAGAAAAAACGTCACGCTCATTTATGACGATTCAGGAAGTATGTGGACCTACGAGGATCTGCCGAGTGATAACTGGAAGTTTGCCAACTACGCCCTTCAAAGTCTCACGGGCCTTCTCGGAAGCAGAGATTCCCTGAATGTGGTCAGAATGAGCGACCCCGGCACAGTGGATCGGATTAATCTGGATTATTCAGAGCGGCAGCGTGAAATTGAGCGGATAGCCGACTGGGACGACCGGGGCCGTACTCCGTTCCAGACAGTCCATACGTCTCTTAATCACATAAGAACCTCTGCCGTTGAAAGCCCCAATGAAGATTACTGGTTTATCATCGTCATGGACGGGGCCTTTAATGACCTGGACTTTAACCACAGCAGTGTATCCTCAGATGCAGAGCTCGATCAAAACTACAGGCAGGCCCTTGAAACCATGCAGGAATTTCAGGAGGAAATGGACGCCAGTGAAATCTCCTTTAACAGCATCTTTGTAACGATTGAATCGTTTCTCACAGACGATGAAATCACCCAGATGACGCGGTTCAGAGAAGAAGTATGGGAACCGTCACTCAACGGTGAACACCTGAGGGCGGAAACAGAAGAGGAGATCATTGAACGGATCAATGAAGTTGCGGCCATTATTACCAACCGTGACCCGGATACGGACCAGACAGGTCACCTTCTTAATCCCGTGATAGAAGATAATGAAGTAACCATCGATTCCCCTTATCCGCTCACAAGACTCACGATTCTCCAGCAGGATTCCGGAAGTGCGGCGGAACACGAGATTGAATCCATTCTTGTAAACGGTGATAGAGGACCTTATGAAACAGATGGTCCGATCTTAATGACATCACCTGACGATCCGGAAGAACTACGTGATACCGTTTTCGGGGCCGTATCCCATGTAAGTCATGACACACCTGAGGGCGTGCTCCCGGAAGGAACATATACATTGACTTTTACCAGTGCCGTTGATGAAAGTACGGTAAACGTAATTGCCGAAACGGCGATTGATTTTTCGATCACCACAAAAAGAATCGAGGAAGAAGGTGTATTAAATGATAACCCCGGCACCTTTATTACCGATTCGGAAATGAAGCTGCTTGTCCGTTTTACAGAACGCGGAGGGGATCAGGAGACCCTTGAACTTACTGAAGACCAGACCGGCTCAATCAGCGTTACGGCCCGGATCGGGGAAGACGACTTTACACTCGGATGGGACCCGGAGCTTGAAGCCTACACAACGCCTTACACCATGCCTGCCGAGGAAGCAGTTGCTGTTGTTACCGGCTATATTCCGGGCTTTTATCAGGAAACAAAAGAGCTGTCCCTTCAAGGACTTGAAGACCGGACGTGGGTACTCAGGGCCGACAATGACCCTTGGAGCTATCTTACTTCAGAGCTGGGAGAGGCACCGCCCCTCGTTTTTACACCGTTCATTAACGATAACCCAATTTCAGAGGCAGAGCTTACCCGCATCTTTGATCAGATTACCGTTGATATTACCGGCCAGGCCATGAGCACAGAGGTTGAACAGCACGGTCCTTCGATTCATGTGATCCCGCAGGAGCCGCAGTTTGCCTTTATGCTCCCATCCGGAGAAAGGACGGTTGAAGTCACGGTAAACGGACCCTATGCAGGTGAAACGGCATCGGCATCTGAAACGGTCAACGTGGAATTTATCGGGCACTGGGATTTTTGGGGGAAGTATCTGGTCTGGGCGCTTTTGATGCTGCTCCTGCTGATCTACATTGTCGGACTGATTAAAAAACCGCGCTTCGATAAAAAGTCCGCAAGGTTTGAGGTGGAAACGAAGTCTACCCGGCACGGAGGAAGCAGGCGAAACAACCCGGTTACCACCCAATTAATCAGGACACCGTTTCTTACAAGGTGGTTTCTGCCTTTTAAAGCAGAGCGAACGTCCATAAACGGACTTATCTTTATCGCTACCAGGTCAAAAGAAGAAGTCCTTCTTGCCAGCTCTTCACAGGATCCGGAAATGAAAGTCGGACGCAGGGCTATGAGAAAAGAGGCGGGAGAAGCAGACGTCTCAGTTTACTCTAATACGTCCATTACAGTTACGAACGGCCATACTGATGAAACCTACACATATCTCACGAGTTAACGGAGAGGAGAAATGACATGTCAAAAGGTGTATCTACTATATTAATCGGTCTCGGAGGGGTCGGGAGTTCCATAGTGAATGAAGTCTACGGGAACATCCCCCTGGACCGCAGGGACAATGTTGCGATCCATGCCTTTGATACCGATGTAAATACGATAAGAAAAATGGAGCATATGGAAGGGAACATTACTCAAACGAGCACACGAAAGTCTGTTGGAGAGTACCTGAGTGAAAATCAGGCGCTGTTAAAGTGGTTCCCTGATAACCCGCATCTGCGCAACAAAACCATGACCGAAGGAGCAGGACAGATCCGTGCAGTTTCCCGTCTCGCTTTCAGGGCTGCTATGGGTGAGAAAAAGCTTAACGCAATGGAAGAAGGAATCAAACGGATTTTCCCTGTTGACGGTGATCCGATGGAGTCAGGGGTACGGGTGATCATCATCAGTTCACTTGTAGGCGGAACCGGATCCGGAATCTTCCTCCAGGTAGCCATGTACTTGAGGGAACTTCTTGAGAAGAAGTTCGCCCAGTCCAGTGTCCTGATCAGAGGGGCTTTTGTCCTCCCTGACGTTCTGGTGCGCACGAATACCCTTGATGAGCGGGAGTGGGATTCAGTCCGGGCAAACGGTTATGCGGCATTGAAGGAATTGAACGCCATCAGCGAAAGTGCCCAGAATGGAAGCAAATCCGATGTGACGATCGAGCTTGAGTACCGTCCGGGCCAGGTCGATATTGAAGGACGGACCACACATGCGATTACAAACCGCCAGCGTCCCTTTGACTTCTGTTTTCTCTATGACTACGAAAATACGAGAGGCCAGAACCTTCCGTCTGTTAAAGAGTACATTAACCAGATGACCAAAACGATTTATCTTCAGCTGTTCAGTCCGATCTCAGCCAAGCATTTCTCACAGGAAGATAATCAGATTCTCGATATTATCAATACCGATGGAAAAGCGAGGTATTGCGGGGCCGGGGCTTCAAGTCTTGTTTATCCGTACAGGGATGTTCTTGAATACTGCTCTCTCAAGTGGTCCGTCAACGGCCTTGATGAATCGTGGCTGACTCTTGACCGTCTTTACGAGGAAGAACGCAGACGTTACGAACAGGATCTCCGCCGCGGCATTAACCGGGAGCGGCCGGATCGCGGGGAGAGGTTCATGTCAAACCTCGGTCAGTTTGTAAACGATGAAAAACCGAAGCCGTTCTTTCAGCAGATTTTCCGTCAGACGAAGGAAGAACTGGACGAGGGCAGACTCGGCCATGAGAAAGCAGAGCTGTTTATCAAGGCTGTGGAGGAGCGTATCGAGCAGGTTCTTGACCGTGACGATGACCTTCATCATGCAAGAAGCCAGTGTACCATTGATGATACGGCTCTAAAACAAAAAGGCGAAGCGAAGCGTGTTATTTCCAACCTCGAAAATGATCTTCGTTCATACGAAGATGAGATCAATAAAAAAGTCTATGAGTTCCGGACATTCCTTGCCCATCAGATTGTGGATCAGGATGCAGACTCCCCGGGAGGAGCGGAAGGTCAGGAGTACCGCCTCAATACATGGTTCCTGAAAAAAGATACCCCGGTACACCCGGTAGCTGTCCGATACATGCTGTATAACGTTAAAGCCATCCTCAAAGAAAAAGCGATGGAGCTTCGGGAGACATGCCGCAACCTGAAAGAAGACATTAAGGACTATGATGACATTTTCGACCTTAAAGAAACGCAGCGTGTGGAAACGGCACCGATGCGTGTAGATCTCGCCCTGGAGCAGGGAGTTTTCAGCAGCCTGTTTAAAAACAAATACAAAGAATTCATCACAGAATACAAAAAGAAATTCGGCGGTCAGCTGAGAGATCTCGATGATTATAAAACAGCCCTCCTTACCCAGCTTGTGTTCAATTCCATTGAGCAAGCAGCAGACAGCATGATTCAGGACTGGGAGCGTTTCTTTGAAAATCTGAAAGATACCCGTGATTCCCTTCTGATGGAAATCAATCAGCTTGCAGTGAAATTCGACCATAACGTGGATCCGACTGTGGAATACGTCCTTGCCGGTAAAGACATTCTTGAAAAAACATGGGAGTCCATCAGGGGTTCTGTGGACCACGGAACACTTCCTGAATCGATCTGCAAACAGATTTACTTAAGTCATTACAGGCAGTATGCAAAGCGTAATGAACAATCCTATGCCAATTATATGGAAGACATCCGAGTAGAGGAAATGTACCGTGCACAGGTTGTATCCCACTGCCGCCAGGAGCTTCGCACCCGTTATCAGGACCGCCTTGATATTACGGTTGTGCAGGCATTGAGACTGGAAGCGGCTATGCTCGGGAAAAATCCTGAATTACACATTGAAGAACGGGTTCAGACAGTGGAAAATGTCGGTCTTCCATTTGTACCGAGGATCGACCATAACCGTGAGCTCAAATTTTGGGGTGTGCATACGAGCCTGTTGAAAGAACTGGGCGATCAGGCGTCAAACCGGTTGTTTGCCGGTAAGGAAGAAGCAGACGATGCGTTTTCAAAATACGAAATCGTCTCCTACCGTGCTCATTACGGCCTGAAAGTTGAGGACTTTGCAAAGTTCAGCTCGGGTACGAAAACGAAGACACACGAAAGTCTTCCAGGCGTCTACTATGAAGCCTACAGACGGAGAGTGGACCGTTTGAACCGCGGTGAAAATACGGTCACGCCTCACCTGGACCGCAACTGGCACCTGCCTGCCTTTATGCCGGACCTGAATTCAAGCCAGGTTGAGCTGGACACAGAAAAGAATGACCGAGCCCTGCTTTTAGGCTTTATATACGGCTGGATTCAGCTTGTAAGAGAAGACGGCAGACTTGTTTATCAGTACAACGGAGAGAATGGCGCCACTCTTATTACGAAGAGCGGCACAAAAGTAGGGAAGGAGGCGTACCTTCTTCATCAGGCACTGGCTCACAACCCGAACATTTATGAAGAAATTCTGCAGCGTTTTGAAGCAGTGAGAAACAACGAGCGCAATCAAAAAGACATCAGCAGACACTCGTTCGTGAACGGGGCTGTTGATGTATCGGGCATAAATAAAGATCGAATGAAAAACATCCTCGATATTACACTCGCCTACGAGTCGGAAGGATTTGGCGACAGTTCCCTTCCTGAGCAGGGGAAGATCCTGAGAGGGCGGCTTCTTACTGAGATCGAGCAGTACTTCGTTCATATTTTTGGCGGGCACAGGAAGTACCAGGCCCGTCAGGAAGCAGTAAAGCTCATAGACCGTCTGTGGGAGGAATCCGAATTCCGTCATGAAATGGAAAACGACTCCCGGGAGTATGCAGAATGGAAATCCATGATCGACAACAAGAAAAACACATTACTTCAGCACACGTAAAGAAAGGATGAGAGGGAGATGCATACCGTTTTACTTAATGAAACAACGAAGCACCCCGAATGGCAGCTGTTTCATCCTTTCTTTTACACCCAGGAATCCAACGGGCAGTTAACGACGATCTCATACGGGCAGCAGGACGGTTTTGCTGCCCTCTTTGATCGTGTTTATAAGGAAATTACAGAAACACGGGCAGACGAATGGCAGCTGGTCGTGCTTTTGCATATGGACTATCCCCTCAAATTGCATGAACGTCTCGCTGTGCGTCTGGAGGAACTGAAGCAGGGACTGGTGGCTCCTTTGAAAAAAAGAGAGGCGGCACCAAAGTCTGTGGTCCTTCTTGTAATGGATGCTCTTTTACACGAAGACACCACAGATACCGAAAGCCGCATTGCCGTTCAGCTGGATGAAGAGGGATTCGTAACAGGAGACTTCATTGACAGGCCTGCTAACGTCTGGAGCCAGCATGACCTGGCTGAGCTTGACGAGGCGTGGGGAGAGAGGGTGAAGGCTGATCACATCGGTCTTCTTGAAAAGCCTCATCAGTCCTTTCTCGATGAGCTTACAAGCCGGATGGAAAAGGTGAAGCGCACGTTTTTAAAGCTTCAGGAAAAGAAAAACATCCTGTATGACGGGAGTGGTTACCTTGATCCCTACACCGGCAGATATGCCCTTATGATAGAAACGCTTTTTACAACGTATTTGGAGGAAGAAATAAGACCGCCGCTGAACAGTGACATCACATCGTTTTATCCGTCCCAGACGCTTCGGAATGTGCTGTCGGATACGGTGTCGATTACCCATGGAATTACTGACATCGCTGTAATCAGACAGTCCATGCCCCGGTTTGCGAAAGATAAAAAGTATGAAAAGTGGCTCGAGGCAGCAGCATTCCTCCAGGTGCTCGTTCAGGATCCTGCTGTTATTAACGGAAGCTTAAAAGGCCAGTGCCATTATCTTGACGCGAAAATCAATCAGGAAAACATGAACGAGATGTTCTCAAAATACAGGAAAGCACTGGAGTTTACGAAAGAGCGTCTGGAGAATGCCTTGTATAACCGGACGGAGATGATGATGAAGCGGTATGAAAAAGACCTGGCACTCCCCAAGTCTGCAGAGGACCTTCCTGAGCTTCAGGTCCCGATGCCCGCTTTTACACCGAAAGAAAAACATACCCTCCTGAACCGGTGGTACGGGGCGGCAAAAAAAGCGAAGGACCGGTTTACTTCCCGTGAGGAAGACATGCAGCAGAGTGCCCGCTCGGGGATCGACATCGTGAAGCGCCACCAGCTGAGAGAGCTTGTTACACAGGATGAAACCGTTCCGATTCATCACTATTTAAAAGAAATCGAAACGTCAAAAAAAGATGTCCTTCTTGAACTTGAAAAGCATGTTCCCCCACCGTCAACTGTCGTTCGCAGGTGGGAGGAATTTACCGAAAAAACAGGTAACCCCCTCGGAGTATCTCTTGATGCGTACCCCGAAAAAAGAAAGCAGGTACTTACAGGAATCACCCTCTGGTTTTTCCTTGCTGTGCCTCTGATTTATTCATTGACCGCTCAAGGAAATGTTCCCACACTCACCGACTGGGGGCAGTATATTCTTATCATTCTCCTCGCCGGGGCGGTTATGGTTATTTCACATGTGGCAGTAAGGTACATGACGCTTCCGGTCAGCGAAGCTGTTGCAGAGACAGAGAAGGTAAAGCACGACCTCGTTCAGGACCAGATGACCCGCCACAGTGACACGAATCATTATTTAAATCACATTTACAAGCTGGAGCGGCTTCACCGGGAAGAAAAAGCGGTCAGAGCAGAACTGGAAAAAAAACAGCTTGCAAACCAGCTCGATCACTTTCATCTCCGGGAACTGAATGTGGCACTGGATGCGTTGATTCATCTTGAGAACCATCTGCACATCCAAAAGAGTGAAAACGCACACAGAGACGCCCTTATTCAGCTTGTAAGCGACAGCTTTCATAAGCACGAGGATGTCATTGACTCGGCCATTTACTCACCTGTGAAATGTGCAGAAGCCGGTAACGATACGTTTTATTCCACTAAAGTTTCTGTGGGACGGACAGTAAGACAGGTTGAGCTTGGGAAATGGAAGCTGCTTGACGAAGTGAAAATTCAAAAGGATAAGGTGTTACACGTATGGAACTGAGAGTGGTAATGATAGGTATTCTGGCTGCCGTTTTTCTCATTGGTATCCTGTACTTTTTCAACTTTAAAAAAGAAGAACGTCACAAACAGCTCTGGCTTCCTCTTCTTGCGATTACCTTTGCTTTCATCATTATGAGGCTGGATATTTTAAATCTTCTTCCCCTTCAGTGGGTGTTTGACCGTGTACCTGACGCTGAATTTGTAACGATTCTCGTGATTAATGGGCTGTGCCTTGCGCTGTTTATACCGCTGAAAATCGTATACAAGGCGACAGGGAAGGTGTCACAGTATTTATCCGGTTTTCTCAGGCAGCGGGCACAGTTCATTGTGAAGGCTGTAAATTTTGTGATTTCAAGAGTGCTGAAACGCCTGCCTGCCGGCTACCGGCAACGCCTGATCTCCGGAGGAAAAGGGAAGGGGACCATCGCCCTTTTCTATGAGCGGGATGTTAAAGGTGTCGTCCTGAAGCCGCAGTGGCATTACCTGTCACTCACCGTCTTTTACACAAGCGGAATCGCTTTTCTCCTTCTCGCAGGCTACATCATTGCACTGCCCTTTGACTGGAGAAACACAGCAGGAGTCCTTTTACCTCCATATCCCGCCTTGTCGTTATTGATTTTTCTTGAAACGGCCTGGTTTTTAAACGGCAGAAGAAGGGATTTCAAAGGTAACGCCTTAAGCGGGGAAGATGTAGAGGCACAGGTCGTTTCCGATCAGGAAAAACTGTTCGATGAATACAAAAGAACGTGGCCGGAAAAGCTCCTCGCTTCGGGCTCTTCTGTAAAGTCCAACCTGTTTTCCCGGGACGAGTCAGAGTACAGCCTTTTTAACCAGGCACAAAGTGAGGAGGAAAAGCACCTTGAGCTTATTTTAAGACGGATGAAAGCTCAGGGCATCCCCCTCCACGAAGGGTATGTGGATATGCTCACGTCCATGATGAATGAAGAAGATGTGATTGTGCGGGATCCTGTTTACGGGGATATAAAGCCGTTTATGATGGCCGGCATGGTCAACAGGCTCATGAACCATCACCGGATCGTTGTCGTTGTCCGTAATCAGCAGGCTGTTGCGGAGACTTTAAGCTGGATTGAAGCAGGTCTGAAACAGGCAAGCGGCCTTGAACATTTGTGGGGCACGGCCACTGTAACGGAAGCCCTTCAGGAAGGACGCGCACCGCACATTATTGTCACTTATGTGAATGAACTGAAAAAACAGAGCACAATTACGTTTCTTACAGGCGGCTTTCACGGCAGCAGGTTTGACACTTATGTCTTTCCGGAAGCAGAAACAAGCCTTGCCCTGTACGCGGGGGATCTGAAAAACATCTCCCTGCAGCTGAGGGAGAGACTGCCGGAAGAACCTTCCTTCTGGGTGTTTACCCAGTGGTATGAAAGAATCGAATCCCTTGTAAGACAGACATTCCGGATAAAACCAGAAGAAATTGAAGCGAAGAAGCTCCATGGAAGCCCGGCGCACCATTATTTAATCTGGAAGCTTGAAGGGCGGAATTTTCAGGAGCGCCTCTTCACAGGGCTCGGCTCCCACCGCTACATCACCGGGGAGGTCACTCTCGGTATCCTCGCCAAAAGAAGGGAAATCCCTAATATCTCCTTTGTCAATCAGGGAGCGGTGCCGATCCGGGAAAGCCTGAACGACCTTCTTGATAACCGTGAACACCTGATAAATATAGGGATGAGCGGGTCCCAGGTGAGAAGGATTAAACGCCATTCAGATATTTACACAAATTATTCAAGTGTTCCTTGCCCTGACCATTCCTTCCTCCTCGTGAGGGATGTCAATTACAATCTGGTCGACACGTTGAAGCACTGGTGGGCAAACGGCAGGATCAGCTCGTTCATTCATGTGATTTCCCCTCCATATCTGTTAAGAGATTACATTGCGGCAGACCTGGACAATCACATGAAAACAAGCCGGACCATTTCACCACTGTCTGTTAGTCAGCCTCACACACCTTACGGAAAAATTAAGCCGCTCTTGGACTTGATGTTGAATGGTTATGTAAAAGAAGAAAAAGTAAAAGAATTTCTCGCCTCTCTTGATACTGGAAACGCTGCCTCATTGCCGGTGATCAAGCAGCTTGAAGATTGTTTTATTCATCTGTTCGGAGCCAGTGATCAGGTGGTTGACGCTCTGAAAGTGAGGAAATCCCGTATTTTTGATGAAGAAGAGCAGTGTTTTAAAGAGCAGACAGAATACAATCTGACGAAAAGGCTTGAAGAACTGATTTCGTCTATGGTGTCTAATGAAATCAAGGTGCAAAAGCAGTCCGGTGACGTTGTGGAAGCGATCCGTGAAGGGCACTTGTATCAGCGCTACCTGCCGGGACAGGAGCACACCTTTAACGGTGAGCTCTGTAAGGTTGAGAAAATAAGTCCCCGCCTTGGAACGATGGATGTAACGTTAACGTCAAACCGCCGCCCATACGTGTATAAACAGGACCGGACATACATCTTTCATGCTAAAGACTGGCCACAACAAGGCAATGTCGTTACAAAAGGGACAAAGAAAGGGCAGACGCTTACGATTCAACTGGGAGAACTGCCGGTGACGGTAAGAACAAGAGGCTATCTTGAAAGCATGAAGCATGTCGATCTTCAGAAGGGAAGCTTCCACACGTTAAAAGACAGTGAGCAGACCCTTGTAGAGCGCCGATTTGAAAAAGGAAAGGTGCTGAAGGTAAGCCTTAAACTGCCTGAAGCCATCGTCAACAGGAACCGGGTTGCCTTTACCCTCTCTTTTTTACTGAATGAATTGTTCCTTACGCTTTATCCGAACCTTCATGAGTATCTGGCTGCATCCGTTCCCTTGCCAGAAGACTTCTTTGCAGGGGAGAATGACATGATCGGCCTGATTCACCCTAAGATGAACAACGGTATGCCATATGATGAAGCCGGTACAAACGAGCTTCACCTCTATCTGATTGAGGATTCTCCAAGCCAGCTTGGTGCTGCCGAGAGCTTTATCCAGAACCGGGAGTATGTGTTCGAATTGCTCGAGGACTACGTGAGCTGGGTTTTAGCGGATGTGGAAGAACGCAGAGAGTATCTCAGCTTCGGCTGTGAAACCCTCTCAGGCCTGTTTGATCTGGAAGGTACACAAAAAGTGCTCCGAACCTTTATGGGCGGGGAGTCGCTGGGAGAACAGCGTCACAACCAGCACCAGGAAGCGGAAAAAGAAACTGGATCGGAAGAAGATTATGAAGAAAAAACCTGTTCCTTCTGCGGTGTAGTGTTTAAAGCCGTTTATTACGAAAAGACCGACGATAAACGAGTCTGGTGTATCGACTGCAGGGAAAGCGCCGTGAACTACGAGCGGGAATTAAAGCCTATGTATGAAAAGCTACGCACTTTTCTCGCCACTGAATTTAACGTTGAACTGAGACGGGATTACCTGTGTGTAGAATTGAAGAGTGCAAAAGATCTGCATGAAGCAAACAGTCTACCGTTCACGCCGGAAAACCCGGGCCGCATGGTGGGGCAGGCGTCACTGGATGAGGAAAACAACATAAAAGTCATGATTGAAAACGGAGCACCGCGGCTTCAGACGTATATGACACTCGTCCACGAGCTTACCCACGTCTGGCAGTATGACAATCTGAACCTCACATACATGACACTTGATGAAATTGAGGGCTTTGCCACCTGGGTTGAAATCTGCCTCGCCGAACACTTCCACGAGCACACCTATGTGGAATGGTTCAAAAGACAGCTCGAGGATCGTAACGATTCGTATTCACGCGGCTACTACGAGATCATGGCACAGATGAAAGAGGCGGGAGTGAAGAGTCCTTTTGAGCTTTATGGAGTGAAACAACCTGCTTAGTAAGGAGGCGCATGTGACAACATTCAAGGAGAAGAGACACGTATACACTGAGAAGTTAAACAAAGACAGAGAAGAAGCGGAGTCATTTTATAAAAAGCACCTGTTTGATGAAGTAAAAAATCAATTTGTCCAGAAGGTACAGCTCGCCCGTTCTGATGATGAAACCCGTTTTTCCTATGACTACCTTTTAATGAGCGTGGGACATGACATTTCTCCGCTGATTTTATGGATAGAAGCCATTAAACCTGAGCGGGTGTTTTTCATATGCTCCCCTGACACGATTGATTACGTGAATGACATTGTGGAAGAAACAGGGTTGAAGGTGACACAGGTAGAGTATGATTCTGTAAGCCGGATTGACGCTTCCGATGTGTATCAGGCAATCAAACATTATGTGGAAAAACATCAGATTCATTTTTTCTCAAAGGTCGCGATTGATATTACCGGCGGGAAGAAGAGCATGATTTCAGGGTGTTCTCTTGCCGCCAACCATCTGGGGATCGATATTTTATATATCGAGAATAATGGTCATTACCCGGGGCATAAAGTACCCGAGCCTGGGAGAGAAACGCCAACCGTCCTTGAGGATCCGCTGGAAGTATTCGGGGACCGAGACTTGTTAACGGGAATTCACAAGTTTAACAGTGAAGACTTTGAAAATGCCATAGAAATCTTTCAGCAGATTCAGGAGCGTGTCATTAATCCGAGGAAATACCAGGCCTATGAACACCTGGCCACAGCCTACAGTCACTTGGAGTCTATGGTATTCGATGAGGCGCAGGTGCATATTGAAAAGACAATACAGATTGCAGAACTGCTCGAACTGAGAGAAATCCCTGTAGATAAGTTGAAGCAGCAACTTACTGCACTAGCGCCCTTAGGCGAGCTTCACAAAATGTCAGACGAGCGGATTCTATCTGATGGAGAGACGTACTGGCATTTATTCGGCTATCTTTTTCAGCTGGCAAACCATTACCGTAAACGGAAAAAGTACGATCTTACAGCTCTGTTAACCTATCGCTGTCTGGAGATGATCGTGCAGCGTTTATTACTGAAACGGGGGATTTCAGCCTCCAGGCCAAAGTTCGGTCATCTTGATTACGGGTCCCTTATCAACAAGGTAAATGAAATTTCCAAAGAGATCTTCCACGAGTTCAGGGAAATTAAAACCTTCGGGTCAAAAATATCACTCATGCAGGGTCTTCTTATTCTTAAGGCATTGGACGAACCGCTGCTTCGTGATATTAAACTGAAAAGCATCAACAACTTTATTAATCTCCGAAACAAGAGCCGCCTTATTCATGGATTTGAACTTCTGGATGAAGAGAGAGTATCAGAATTTTACGGGAGAATAAGAGGGCTGAACAACAAAATATGGAACGAACAACGCAGTGAAATTCAATGCGACTGGAGCTTTGATACCTTTGCGAAGCATTTTAGGTTTGTGGATATAGAGGTAACGGCAAGAAGGTAATCGCAAAAGAATAAAAGGGAATCCCCCGTTCGATCTCGTACTTAATTAAGTAGCAGAGCAGGAACGAGGGATTTTTCTATGTGGCTTAACGACGCAGTAATCTGGACGATCGCCGTTTTTGCGGTGGTTGGTGCAGCTGACCGGATCTTTGGAAACCGGTTTGGATATGGGGAGCAGTTTGAGAAGGGATTTCTTGCCATGGGGCCGCTGGCGCTTGCCATGGTGGGGATTATTTGTTTTTCACCTGTGGTGGCCGAATGGCTCAGGCCGGTGTTTATTCCGGCGGCAAACCTGATGGGGGCTGATCCGTCGGTTTTTGCAGGAATTCTCTTTGCAATCGACATGGGCGGGTACCCGTTATCTGTGGAGCTTTCAGAGACAGACCAGGCGGGTCTTTTTTCAGGAATTATCCTGGCGACGATGATCGGTCCGACGTTTGTTTTTACGATTCCTGTGGCGCTGGGGCTTATAAAAAAAGAGGACCACCGATTTTTTGCCCGGGGGATCCTGATCGGTCTTGTGCCTGTGCCGGCGGGAGCGTGGCTTGCCGGGGTGGTGGCGGGGTTTCCGGCGGGGATGGTGCTGGTCAATCTTGTACCGGTGCTTGTTGTGAGCGTGTTTGTTATGGCGGGGCTTGTCCTTTTTCCAAACGGGATGATCCGGGGATTTATCTGGCTTGGGAAAGGGATTGTGGCTCTGTTTACCCTCATGGCCGGGGTGATCGGGTTTGAAGTTCTTACAGGTGTTACCGTAGTGGCGGGAACGTCTCCTGCAGGGGAGGCGTTTATGATTGTGGGAATGATTGCGATCACCTTGTCCGGTGCGTTTCCTTTTGTTCATTTTTTAAAGGGGATTCTCGGTGGTGTGATGGCACCTGTTGCGGCGAAGCTTAATGTGAAGCGGGTTTCCCTTGTGGGGCTTGTATCGTCTCTTGCTCACAGTATCCCTGTGTTCCAAGTGCTCCATGAGATGGACAGCCGTGGCAAGGTGATGAATGTGGCATTTGCTGTAAGCGGGGCGTTCGTTCTTGGCGGTCACCTCGGATTCGTGTCTTCCGTTGAGCCTCAGATGATTGTGCCTATGATTGCAGGAAAGCTGTCAGCAGGTTGTCTGGCGGTGGGGCTGGCTCTGATTACTGTGAAAGGGATTGAAGAATCTTGAGAGCCTCCACCGACTTTTCACGGTTGGCAAATCAAGTACCTTTAACCTAAAACACCCCTCCGGTAAATGTCGGAGGGGTGTTTCAGGTTCTATGCACGTACTTTTCCTTTAATAAGGGCAAGCCGGGATTTTAATTTTTCCAAAAAGGGCTGGTATCGTGTCTGAGCAGCTTGAGTGGCTGGTTCAAGAGGCTCTCGAGTATGTACGGTTTTTTCTTCAGGTGCAGGAGCCGGTGTGCTTACCCAGTGCTGCCAAAGCTGTTTGTGTACTGCCGCTTTATCGGAATAACGACTTTTACCATAATAATAGCTTTTAACAAAATTAGAATAATAGCAGAATCTGTGCCATTGAATTCGAAAAGTACGGTTTTCACTAATACGGCTGAACGGCTTCATATGAGACCCCTTTCTGTTGTTAGTTCTTTTTTCTATATAGTTTCCAATACCCCTATACCCAGGCATGGTAAACATTTAATCACAAAGTAAAGACAGGCTGAGTTATTTGTATGAGCCATCGCTAATCACGATGACATCAGCATTACGGTTGTCTGTTTTATTAGAATCTGTGAAAGTTATCTCTGTTTTTGACGGGGGAGAAGCTAACATGACTAAATGGGTGGCTAACCTGTTTAAAGAGGGCGCTAACCTGTTTAAAGGCCGCGCTAACCTGTTTAAAAGGACAACAAACCTGTTTAAACAAGATCCGCCCTGTCCCAATTGCCCGGACCTAAAGTATAAATAATTCCCCCTTGAAATCGCATACATTATTGTGTATTGTAATAGTCAAAGAAACGTCCGAAACGTTTTGGAGGGCAGCCGATGGCAACGATAAAAGATATTGCAAAAATGGCAGGCGTCTCTGTTACTACAGTTTCGCGGGCATTAAACGGCTACAGTGATGTAAACCCAAAAACAAGGGACCGCATTAAAAAAGTAGCAGAACAATTAAATTACAGTCCCAATGCTTTAGCAAGAAGCCTGGTTATGAGCAAATCCCATACGATCGGCCTCCTTGTTTCAGAATTAAACCGTTCCGGTGCAAAGGATATGTTTACGTATGAAGTCATGTGCGGAATCAACGACGCAGCATCGGATGAGAACTATGATTTGATTTTATTCAGCACAAACCCTGTTAAACAGGAGCAAAAAAGCTACTCCCAGCTTTGTCGGGAACGACAGGTTGAAGGGGTCATCATGCAGGGGATCAAAACAGATGATCCTTATCTGGATGAGGTTATTGAATCGAACATTCCCTGTGTTCTTGTGGACGTAGAGCTGGAAGGTGACAACGTTGGCTATGTGTCAACGGACAACGTATTTGGGGCCCAGATGGCCATGAGGCATTTGATTAACCTGGGTCACGAAAACATCGCCATGATGAACGGGCACAACCAGGCGAGAGTGAGTCAGAGACGTCTTGAAGGGTACGTAAAAGCTCTCGAGGAAGCGGGATTACCGGTTTATGATCACTATGTTGCTGAAGGTGATTATTTAGAGCCGAAAGCCGAAACAGAAGCAGTGAAACTCCTCACTGATCATCCGGAGATCACGGCCATTTTTTGCGCCAGTGATTTGATGGCACTGGGGGTGCTCCGGGCAGCTGAACGCCTCGGACGAAAGGTGCCTGAAGAATTATCTGTTGTAGGTTACGATGACATCATGCTCGCGCAGTATGCCCATCCGCCCCTTACAACGGTAGCACAGGATAAATACCAGATCGGCTACGAATCAGCCCGGTTGCTTACAGCGATGCTTCAGCAAAAAACAAAAAAAAGAAAAGTTATACTGGACAATCAGTTAATTGTAAGGGGATCCACCGCTCCGCCAAAATAATGCGATCCTCTTTTTTTACACCGCAACCGAAACGTTTCGGTTATTTTTAAGAGTTAAACCCGAAACGTTTCGGAAAAAATTAGCAATCAGGAGGCCCACAACGATGAACTACCGCGTAATCAAAGAAAATGACGTATTTTTACTTACTGACGAAAAAGGAAACATTCCAAAAGATCACCCATACGGACCGGGTTTATATTCAAAAGATACACGATTTTTAAGCAAGCTGGACCTGAAAATCAACGGACAGGAGCCGATTCTTCTGTCATCGGAAGCCGAAGAAAGCTACATCGCTTCCATGATTCTTACAAACCCGCACATGGAACAGAACGGAAACGTTGAACTCTGGCGTGAATCCGTTGAGCTGACAAGAAAGCGCTTCATATACGAAGACGTTTTCTACGAAATGATTACGGCTAAAAATTACAACCCGAAGCGTACAGCTTTTGATATCAGCCTTCATGTAGATGCCGACTTTAAGGATATGTTCATCGTCCGGGGGTTCCAAAACGGCGATATCGGTTCGAGGGGAGAAACAACCCTTGAAAACAACCGCCTTGTTCTTACTTACAACGGTGCAGATGATGTGAAGCGTGAAACAGCAATTGCGTGGAATGAGGAAGCCTCCTCTGTAAATAAAGAAGGAGACGTTCACTTCCATCTTGATCTCGAACATGAAGAAGCACGAACCATCGTCTTTACGTTTGCACCAACAATCGATGGACAAGCCCCAAAAACATATCCGCCCGAGGGAGCGCTTGAAAACCTTGCTGCTTCATACCGGGAGTGGGAGGAAGAAACCACACAGGTTAAAACCGACAACGAAGCACTGCAAAGGCTGATCGACCGGGGAATCGGCGACCTAAGAATTCTCCTTACAGATCTCGGGCACGGTCGTTTTCCCGTTGCCGGACTGCCGTGGTTTGGTGTTCCGTTTGGACGTGACAGCCTGATTGCCGCTCTGCAGATGCTTCCATTCAACCCGGAAGTAGCCAAGGGTACACTCAAAACGATGGCCAGCACGCAGGGACAGTCAAAAGACAGCTGGCGTGACGAAGAACCGGGCAAGATCATGCACGAAATGCGCTTTGGTGAACTTGCCAATACGGGCCAGATTCCATTTACTCCTTACTACGGAACGATCGATGCGACTCCGCTTTTCCTCGTGCTGTTAAGCGAATACATTAAATGGACAGGTGACCTGGATCTTTTCACGGAGCTTGAACCGAACGTGGAAAAAGCGCTCGAGTGGATTGACAGCTACGGCGACCGGGACGGGGATCTGTTTGTGGAGTACCACCAGGAATCGTCCAAAGGCATTGCCAACCAGGGGTGGAAAGACTCAGGTGATTCCATCGTTCACCGAAACGGGGATTTGGCAAAAACACCGATCGCGTTGTCCGAAGTACAAGGCTATGTGTATCAGGCAAAAGAAAGCATTGCTGCCATTTACGAGAAACGGTCTGAAGGCCAAAAAGCTGAATCCCTTCGAAATGAAGCAGCAAAACTTAAAGAAGCATTTGAAAAAGCCTTTTGGATGGAAGATGTGAACTTCTACGCACTGGCACTCGATGAAGGCAAGAACCAGGTCGGTACGATTACATCAAACCCGGGACACGTATTATTCTCCGGCATGCTTGATGAAGACCGTGCTCAAACGGTGAGCCGCATGCTTGTCTCAGACAAAATGTTTTCAGGATACGGCATTCGGACGATGGGGAAAGGTGAAGCGGGTTACAACCCGATGAGCTATCATAACGGAACGATCTGGCCTCACGACAACAGCATGGTCATTCTCGGAATGAGTAAAACAGGAAACAAATCGGACGCTGCAAAAGCGATGAAAGGCTTGATTGATTCGGCTGCTTCCTTTGAATATGATCGTCTGCCTGAATTGTTCTGCGGGTACGATGCAAAAGGAAAAGCGGTTAATTATCCGGTTGCCTGCTCACCTCAGGCGTGGGCTGCAGGAACACCACTGCTATTTATCCAGTCGATCCTGGGTTTGTTCCCTGACAGCTTAACAGAAACGATTGAACTCAACCCGGTGCTTCCTGAAGGCACAAACGAACTGGAAGTAACGAACCTGTCTATCGGAAAAGGACAGCTGAGCGTTCGTGTCACTGGAAAAGATGACGGCTTTAAGACAGAAGTTTTGTCCAATACGACCGGTTTTACTGTAGTAACGAATAGATATCACCATCCGAAAGGGGAATGAACGAAGATGAAAAAAGCAAACTGGCTGAAAGTACTAGGTATGGGTTCATTAGTGACGGTTGCAGGAGTCTTGACAGCATGTGGTGATGGTGGAAACGACGCAGGGGGAGACGGAGAAGAGGAAGTGACGATCCGTTTGACCGGGTGGCAGTCATCTCCAACGGAACAACGGTATTTTGAAGAAACGATCGCTGCCTTTGAAGAAGAGTATCCGCACATTAACGTACAGGTTGACACGATTGCCGATCAGTACATGGACGTTCTTCGTACCCGCCTTATTGGAGGGGAAGCAGCGGACGTATTTTTCCTCGATGCATTTGAAGCACCTGGCCTTATTCAATCAGGCGTTCTTGAGCCGCTTGATGACTACATTACAGATGAATTCGATATTGAAGATTTTCAGGAGCCATTAATTGACGCTTTCCGCCGTGATGACCAGCTTTGGGGACTTCCGAAAGACACATCTACACTCGCTCTTTTCTATAACGAAGATCACCTCGAAGAAGCAGGTTATGACGGCCCGCCTGAAACGTGGGAAGAGCTTGAAGAAATGGCCGAAACACTCACGGAGGGGAACCGCTACGGATTCGGTGTCGTAACGGACCTTGCCAGACTTAAGTTCATCGCAGAATCCGGCGGGGGACAAATTGTTGAAGACAACCGTGCCAGCTTCTCTGACCCAAGCGTTCTTGAAGCACTGCAGCCGATTGTGGATATGAGAAACGAAAAAGAAATCGCTGCGTCACCTGCTGACGTAGGTGCCGAGTGGGGCGGAGACATGTTTGGGACAGAGCGTGCGTCCATGATCATCGAAGGAAACTGGATGCTTGAGTTCATGGAAGACACGTTCCCGGATGTCAACTACGGTGTTGCTGAAATCCCGACAATCAACGGTGAACAAGGATCGATGGCTTACACGGTGTCTTATTCGATGAACAGCGCGTCTGAACATAAAGACGAAGCATGGCAGTTAATAGAGTTCTTGACCGGCAAAGAAGGTATGGAGATCTGGACAAGCTCCGGTCTTGCCCTTCCATCCCGTGAAAGTGTAGCTGAAGAACTTGATTATGCCGATGACGAGCTGTACGCACCATTTATTGAAGCCGCTTCCTACGCGACGGTCTGGGCAGACGACACGAACCTGCCCATCATCAATTCAAACTTTGAAAACCAGTTCTCCAGTGCGTTTTTAGGTAACCGCAGTCTTCAGGAAGCACTGGAAGAAGCAGAGCGTGTAGCAAACAACGAAATTCAGGACTAACAGATGAGGGTCTGTCATCCGGGAGTCTTTATACTCCCGGGGACATCCCTTTTCCTATATACACGCCTATTGAAGGAGGTTACGAAAACCATGGCTAAACGGAAATATACAAAAAGCCAGCTCAGAGAGGCCGGTCAAGGTTACGTATTTTTATCTCCGACCATTCTCACGCTTCTTGTGTTTCTGATCGGACCGATTATCTTTGCTTTATTTCTGGCTTTTACGAGAGTGCAGCTCCTTGGGGATACAAGTTTTACTTTCGTAGGATTTGATAACTTTACGAGAATGGTCGATGACACAAGAGCGCTGATCGCCCTTCGAAATACAGCCTTTTACGTAGTCGTCGTTGTACCTGTCCAAACGATTCTGGCTCTCGTTTTGGCAGCAACTCTTAATGCAGGACTAAAAGGGGAAAAGTTCTTTAGAATTATCTATTTCCTTCCAACACTTACATCTTCCGCGGTACTCGTAATGATTTTCATGTGGATGTATCGTCCGGACGGGTTTATTAACTCCATTCTTGGAGGCGTCGGGCTCCCGACATACAACTGGATCAATGATCCCAACATTGCCCTTATTTCGATTATGATTATGAACATTTGGGCCACAGCCCCGTTCTTTATGGTTATCTACTTAGCTGCACTGCAGGACATTCCTGATTCCCTTTACGAAGCGGCTGATCTTGATGGTGCCAATGCCGTTCAGAAGTTCTGGCATGTCACGGTTCCCCTGCTCCGTCCGGTTACAGGCTTTGCGGTCATTATGGGGATTATCGGAACGTTCCAGCTCTTTGACCAGTCGTACATGTTCTCAGGGGGATCCGGCGGACCGGATAACTCCACATTAACGGTCGTTCTGTTGATTTATCAGTATGCCTTCGCCGCCTACGATCAGATGGGCTATGCCGCTTCCCTTGCTGTCGCCCTTGCGATTGTCATTTTAGCAGCGACGCTCATTCAGCGTAAGCTTCAAAAAGACGAAGAAGTCTACTAGATAAAGGAAGGCACTGAAAAAGTCGGGCTTTAACTTTTTCTATGCCTTGCTAAGCAATGAGCGGAACGGTTGCATGTTTTAAGAGCCGGTTACGTGTGGGTTTCTCGTAACAGGCGCGCAACCGAGTGGAGCCATTGCCATTCTAATAAAGACACTGAAAAAGTTGAGCTTTTACTTTTTCAGTGGTTTCAAAAGGAGAGGAGGATACGACCATGAAAAGTCAAATGAACATTGCAAAACTGCTGCTTTATGCGATCCTCACAAGCTATGCCATCGTAACGCTGATTCCGTTCATCTGGGCATTGAGTGCATCGTTTAAACCCTTAAATGAAATTCTCGCCGGGGGACTGAACTTCATCCCCCAGGAATTTACGTTCAATAACTATATTACGATTTTTACAGAACAGGCTCTTTTTCCCCGCTGGTTGTTTAACAGTGTGTTTGTTGCCGTAATCGGAACGGCTTTGAATCTCGTATTCAACTCCATGGCAGGGTACGCTCTTGCCAGGCTTACCTTTCCGGGTAAAAAGACGCTCTTTATTACGATCCTGGCTGTACTGATGATTCCGGCACAGGTAACGATGATTCCAAACTTCCTGATTTTAAAAGAGCTTGGCTGGCTGAACAGCTACCAGGGCTTGATTATCCCCGGTATGGTCAATGCGACGTTTATCTTCATGATGAGGCAGTTCTTCGTGAACTTCCCCCGTGAAGTGGAAGAAGCAGCAGCGATTGACGGCCTGGGACGTTTCGGAACGTTTTTCAGAATCGTCATGCCAATGGCTAAACCGGCTCTTGCAGCCCAGGCGATCTTCGTCTTTATGTCGTTCTGGAACAACTTCATGGCGCCGCTCATCATCATGACTGACGCGTCCATGTACACACTTCCGGTCGGTCTGAACGCATTCCAGTCCGACTACGCCACCTACTGGAACTACATCATGGCCGCATCCATGGTATTCACATTACCTGTACTTGTAATTTACATTTTCTTTAACCGTTTCTTCCTGAGAGGATTGTCTTTCAGAGGGGACAAATAGAAAGATGGAAAAGAGAGGAGAGGTCCTCTCTTTTTTTCGTTTTTGTTAGGAGGGGGAGGGGGCTAAGTGTAAAAAAGTCTGCCCTAAGTGTAGAAAGAAGAGGAATAAGTGTAGAAAAAGCTCTTCTAACTGTAAAAAAGGAAGAGCTAACCGTTAAATAACCTCTAAGCGTAAAATGAGAAGATTTAACTGTAAAATAAACCAATCTAACCGTAAAAACCCCACCCAAAACCCAATCTCTCAGCAGAAAAGAATTACCGCATTGAAGAAATCTTTCTCCTCTCCGGCAAAACCGCCTGCAGATCCAGCTGAAAAACCGCCACACGGATGCGATCCGGATGGCGGTTTTTCTTACACTTTATTTTGTACACCTTTCAATTCGTATACAGCACGCTCTACGAGGTCGCGAATGACAAAATCGCTGATTGGTTTTTGGATGGTGGCGAATGCACCGAGCATAATGGTCTTTTTTAAGTGGCTGTTTGTTCCGGCGGAGGAGGCCATTATGATTTTAACATTTGAATCAACACGTACAATTTCCTTCAAGGCCTGAACACCATCTTTTACCGGCATGATAATATCCATAATGATTAAGTCAGGACGGTGACTGCGGTGCTTTTCCACGGCTTCTGCACCATTGGACGCTTCGAAGACATCTGAAGCGCCAAGAAGTTCAACGGTTTCCCTCAAATGGTTTCTTAGCATTTGTGAATCGTCACAGATGAGGATTGAAAACTGTTCTTCTGCCATTCTTGTACCTCCTGTTAAATCAGCTGACGGGAAGGATGAAAAATAAAACTGATTCTGTCATTCTTTGGTTAAAAACAGTTTAACACATATGTCAGAAAATATAGACATTTCAGTGAAATTTATTGAAAAGAAGACGTTTTTATGGCAGATTACGGATAAAGCCTTCCTTTGCTTTACTATTAAATGGAAAGATAAAAAAATGTAAAAAAATATGTCCTTTTTGTAATAAAACTATTTATTACATTGAATAAAGATGATATATTAAATTCGATTCATGTAACTTATTACGGTTTAATGTAGTATCACATCTAGTTGTCAGACATCGAACGTTTTTTTTATTAGTCAATGAAACCGCTTTACAAGAAGGTGAGACTCGGACTGTGTCATACTATTGAAGCCGGTTTCACGGTGGATGATGATTGGACATGCTGCATAAGTTGCATTTTCACAATTTTTTCAACATTAATCGAGGGGGATTAACAAATGAAAAAGAAGTTTTCATTTCTTTTAACAACTGTTCTCGCAGCGGGGACATTGCTTGCAGCCTGCGGAGACGGGGGTAACGGAGACGAAGAACAAGGTGCCGATGGTGCTGAAGGGGATGTATTTTCAGCGAAGATGGTAACAGATACAGGCGGGGTTGACGACCGTTCATTTAACGAATCAGCATGGGCCGGTCTTCAGGCATTTGAAGATGATTTTGACGTGGAAGTTGACTATCTTCAATCAGGAGATGCGAGTGACTACGCGCCAAACTTAAACCGTCTGGCTCGTGAAGGCACTGACCTTACTTTCGCAATCGGGTTCCTTATGGAAGATGATATCCGGTCAGTAGCAGAGCAAAATGCAGATCAGCAGTTTGCGATTGTTGATACAGTTGTAGCTAACGATGACGGGGATACTTACGAGAACATTGCCAACATCACATTTGCCGAGCATCAGGGATCTTTCCTTGTAGGTGTTGTGGCCGGTCTTCAAACAGAGACTGACCAGGTTGGCTTTATCGGCGGGGTAGAAAGCCCGCTTATTTCTAAGTTTGAAAATGGATTTAAAGCAGGCGTCCTTGCAGTAAATCCGGATGCTGAGATTACTGTTCAGTATGCACAGGACTTTAATGATGCTTCAAGAGGACAAGGAATTGCCGACACCATGTACGGTGGTGGAGTTGACATCATTTACCACGCTGCCGGCGGTACAGGTAACGGGGTATTTACTGAAGCAATTGACCGTGCCCGTAACGGAGAAAACGTATGGGTAATCGGGGTTGACCAGGATCAGCACGCGCAGGGTGACTATGACGGCGGAAACGTAACGCTTACTTCTATGATTAAGCGCGTAGACGAAGCGGTTTACCAGGTTTCTGAACAGACAATGAACGGTGAATACCC
The DNA here is from genome assembly GCF_016901055.1 of Alteribacter salitolerans. NCBI lineage: Bacteria > Bacillati > Bacillota > Bacilli > Caryophanales > Bacillaceae > Alteribacter > Alteribacter salitolerans. The sequence continues at coordinate 71,581 of NZ_JAFEUX010000011.1, forward strand.
AGGTGGGGAAATCATTGAATTCGGTCTTGAAGACAACGGGGTAGGAATTGCTGAAACACAGGATAACGTATCTGAAGAAGCTCTTCAGGCAGTTGAAGAGTATAAGCAGATGATTCTTGACGGTGAAATCGACGTTCCTCATAATGACGATGAATTCGAAGAGTACGAAAGCAGCCTTTAATAAGTAAAACAGAAGGTGTCCCATAGACAAGATACCCGGATCCTCCGATTTTTTGTGAAGCGGAGGTGTCCAGCTTGCCGATATGGGACACCTTTTTCTAACAATACGCCGGTTTTCACGGTGGGGAGAGGGTTAGCGGATGGAACATGTAATTGAAATGAACAACATTCGTAAAGAGTTTCCCGGTATCGTTGCGAATGACAACATCACATTGCAGGTCAAACAAGGCGAAATTCATGCGCTTCTGGGTGAAAACGGAGCAGGAAAATCTACGTTGATGAACGTCTTGTTCGGCTTGTACCAGCCTGAAAAAGGTGAAATTAAAGTACGGGGCGAAAAAGTAGCCATTACAAACCCGAATGTAGCAAATGATTTGGGAATCGGAATGGTTCACCAGCACTTTATGCTCGTCCAGAAGTTTACAGTAACAGAAAACATTATCCTTGGCAGTGAACCTACAAAAGGAATGAATATCAATATCCGCAAAGCGGAAAAAGACGTAGCAGCTATTTCCGAGCAGTACGGGCTTAGAGTAGACCCGAGGGCTAAAATTGAAGACATTTCAGTAGGAATGCAACAACGTGTGGAGATCTTGAAAACACTCTACCGCGGAGCTGACATTCTGATCTTTGACGAGCCTACGGCTGCCCTTACGCCTCAGGAAATCAAAGAGCTGATTCAGATCATGAAAAACCTGATCAAAGAAGGAAAGTCCATCATCCTCATTACTCATAAACTGAAAGAAATTATGAGTGTCTGTGACCGCTGTACGGTTATCCGCAGGGGAAAAGGCATTGGTACAGTAAATGTTTCCGACACGGATGAAAACAAGCTTGCGGCGATGATGGTCGGCCGGGAAGTAAGCTTCTCTGTTGAAAAGGAGCCAGCACAGCCTAAAGACCCTGTTCTTTCCATTAAAGGTCTGGCAGTAGAAGATTCGAGAGGGGTTAAGGCAGTAAACAACCTTAATCTTGAAGTACGCTCCGGGGAAATCCTCGGTGTTGCCGGGGTTGATGGAAACGGTCAGACAGAACTGATTGAAGCCATTGCCGGGCTCCGTAAAGTATCTGCAGGAACGATTTCATTAAGCGGTAAGGACATTACCGGGTTAAAACCGAGAAAAGTAACGGAATCCGGTGTGGGACATATCCCACAGGACCGTCATAAGCATGGGCTTGTTCTGGACTTTACAATCGGAGAAAACATTCTTCTTCAGACGTATTACCAGAAACCCTATTCGTCCAACACCGTTCTCAATTATACAAAAATGTATGAAAAAGCGCGGAGCCTGATTGAAGAGTATGATGTGCGCACGCCGAATGAGCGGACCCCTGCGAGAGCCTTGTCAGGCGGTAACCAGCAAAAAGCGATTATCGCAAGAGAAGTGGATCGTTCACCGGACCTTCTGATCGCCGCACAGCCGACACGTGGTCTGGATGTTGGTGCGATTGAGTTTATTCATAAAAAGCTCATTGAAGAACGGGATATGGGTAAAGCAGTCCTTCTCGTGTCACTCGAGCTTGATGAAGTACTGAATGTAAGTGACCGTATTGCGGTTATTTACGAAGGGCAGATCGTTGACATCGTGGATGCTGACAAAACGAATGAACGTGAACTCGGTCTTCTTATGGCCGGAGGAAAGCGAAAGGAAGGTGAGTCCTGATGATGAAACGAATCTTAGTTGGAGCAAGAGGGAAGTCATTCGGGCTCATCGTTCCTCTTATCGCCATCGCATTTGGTTTTCTTGCAGGCGGACTGATTATGCTTGTGAGTGGTAATAATCCGATTCTCGGATACGCGGCTCTCTTTCAGGGCGTGTTCGGGGATATGTATTACTTCGGTGAAACACTCCGGATGATGACACCGCTCATATTGTCCGGACTCGCCGTGGCTTTTGCCTTCCGTACCGGTTTGTTGAACATCGGTGTTGAAGGACAGCTCATCGTCGGGTGGCTGGCAGCGGTTGTAGTAGGGATTTACGTTGACGGGCCGATGGCGTTCGTACTTGCTATTGCAGCTGGTGCTGTAGCCGGGGGGCTTTGGGGATTTGTCCCGGGTTTTTTGAAAGCCAGATATGAGGTTCACGAAGTTATCGTCACGATTATGATGAACTACATTGCCCTTCATGTGAGCAATCATTTTATCCGTAATTATTTACTTGCAAGCGGGCAGCGTACGGAGTTTGTAAACCAGTCAGCGTCCATATCCTCCCCGTTTCTTGAGAGTCTGACGGACTTCTCGAGACTTCACTGGGGATTTGCCATAGCAATTGGAGCCTGCGTTGTCATGTGGTTTATCCTTTGGAAAACAAACAAAGGATATGAGCTTCGTGCGGTAGGTTACAACAAAAATGCCTCTTCATACGCAGGTATGAATGTTAAAACAAACATTGTTCTTTCCATGGTCATCTCAGGCGGGTTTGCCGGTGTCGGGGGAGCGATGGAAGGGCTTGGAACGTATGGTTACGCTCAGATTCTCTCAGGATTTACGAATCTCGGATTTGACGGAATCGCTGTTGCACTTCTTGGTGCAAGCACATCTGTCGGGATCTTCCTTGCTGCATTTTTGTTCGGGGGACTGAAAATTGGTGCCTCAAACATGCAGTCAGCTGCAGGAGTTGCTCCCGAGCTTGTTGAGATTGTTATCGCCCTGATTATTTTCTTTGTAGCCTCCAGCTACTTAATTCGCTGGATTCTTGGCCGTCTTCAGCAAAATAAGGAGGAGAAATAAATGGATATCCTTCAGATTTTATATACGATAATTCCAGCGGCTTTAATTGCGGCCACTCCTCTGATTTTTACTGCTCTCGGCGGCTTGTTCAGTGAACGGTCCGGTGTTGTAAACATCGGTCTTGAAGGTCTGATGGTCATTGGAGCTTTCAGTGGTATTCTTGCAACACTCTGGTTTGAGTCTATGGGGCTTGGTTATGCATCACCGTGGATTGCTCTCCTCGTTGCTATGCTGTGCGGCGCCCTGTTTTCTCTTTTCCATGCCGTTGCATCCATCACCCTCCGTGCGGACCAGATTGTAAGTGGTGTTGCCCTTAACTTTCTGGCTGTAGGTCTTGCTGTTTTCACCGTCCGTGAAATCTTTGACCGTGGTCAGACAGATTACATCAGTGCCCGTATCTTCCGGACGAATGTACCGTTTTTAAGCGACATTCCGATTATCGGACCTATGTTTTTCAGCCGTGTTTATGCAACAACGTATATTGCCATTATCCTGGCTGTTGTTGTATGGTATGTGGTGTTCAAAACACCGTTTGGTCTTCGTCTTCGCTCGGTCGGGGAACACCCGATGGCAGCCGACACAATGGGGATTAAGGTAAACCGCATGCGTTACATCGCCGTGATGCTCAGTGGAGCCTTTGCAGGTGTCGGAGGAGCTGTATTTGCCATTACGACATCGGCTAACTTCGCCGGGAATACGATCGTAGGTCAGGGTTTCATGGCACTGGCAGCGTTGATCTTCGGTAAGTGGCATCCTTTTGGTGCTCTTGGAGCTGCTATTTTCTTCGGGCTTGCCCAGGCGTTAAGCCTGACCGGCCAGCAGATTCCTGCACTTTCACAGGTACCTCAGGTGTATCTGCTGATTGCACCGTACGTGTTAACCATTCTGGCGCTGGCAGGCTTTGTTGGAAAAGCTCATCCGCCGAATGCGATTGGTAAACCTTATGAAAAGGGAAGCCGCTAACCGTATAGATAGGGACTATCACCCGCTGGGTCTTTTGATCCTGCGGGTGTTTTTGTATTCCAAAATCCGACAAGGTCTTTTATACTGAATATATAGTACCAGCAGGGGGGTATTACGTCCTGAGATCACCAACTGCAGAGAGTGGACTTTTACACAGTTGTCATAAATGCAAGGGGAAACATGAAAGGAAGAAAACCCATGAAAGTTAATCATGTGAATGCCGTATGCAGGGCAGCAAAAGGAATTTTATCAAGCCATTTTGGACTAGACGTTGAATATAAAACCCCCGTGGCGGGGGCAAATGCAATTCCGTCTAATGACGTATCCGTTGTCCTTGGTGTGAATGGTGAAGTGAACGGCCAGATTGTCTGTGCAATAAATGAACAAACAGCCAAAAATATCGTCGGTATGATGATGGGCGGCATGACAATCGAAAACCTGGATGATATGTGCTGGAGTGCAATCCAGGAGTTTGGAAACTGGGTGGCAGGATCGACAGCTACAGAGTTATCAAAGGAAAACTGTCTTATTGATGTAACACCGCCAATGGTAAACGACGGACAGTCGAATTACCGATCCTCGGAACAGTTTATTACTGTTCCTCTTGCAAGTTCATTAGGACTGATCGACATCCATATTTCCCTTTACCAAAAAGCAAGCTGATAACAAAGAAAGACGTCGGCCCCATTAGGCAGACGTCTTTCTTTTAGAGTCTGGTTTTGTGAACCTCTTAACTCAGGGTCTGACCCTCTGTTAAGGGGTTCACATACTTGGGGGCATTATTACCCAGGAAATGACACAGACTGACGTTATCCATTGCTTTTCGTCTGCATTCGTAATAAATTTAAGAAGACAGGCATGAGACTTGGTTTAGAGAAAGGAAGATTTGGATGTCAACTTTGGATATGTCGAAGTTTGAGAAGAAAATCATTATCAGAAACATTAAAGCGAAAGACATAGATAAAATCATTCAGCTGTCGAAAACGTGTTTCCCAAATATGGAAGCGTGGAAGCGTGTGCAGCTGAGAAGCCACATTGAACTTTTCCCGGAGGGGCAGTTTTGTGTGGAGTACGACGGTCAGATTATCGGCTCCTGCTCGAGTCTCATCATTAACTTTGACGAGTACGACGATCAGCACACTTGGGATGAGATCACAGACGAAGGATATATCACAAACCACGACCCGGAAGGCTACAACCTTTACGGAATCGAAATTATGGTTGACCCGAACTTCCGCCGCATGAAAATCGGACGCAGACTTTACGAGGCTCGTAAGGATCTGGCCCGAAAACTGAACCTGAAAAGTATCATCATCGGAGGGCGGATTCCAAACTACAACAAACACTCAGACGATATGTCTCCTAGAGAATACGTAGAAGAAGTGATTCATCACAATGTATACGATCCGGTACTTACTTTTCAGGTAATGAACGGCTTCAGCCTGAAGCGGGTAAACCGCGATTACCTTAAAGACGACAAGGCTTCCATGAAGTACGCCACTTTGATGGAGTGGAACAACGTCGACTACCAGCCGACGACGAAACGCCACTTTAAAACGGCGTTCCCGGTCCGGATCTGTGTCATACAGTACATGATGAAAAAGATCAATTCATTTGAGGAGTTCGCCCAGCAGTGTGAGTATTACGCTGATGTAGGGGCGAGCTACAGTTCCGACTTTGTTGTATTTCCGGAGATTTTCACGACCCAGCTTCTTTCATTCATCGATGAGAAGAGCCCGAGCCGCGCAATCAGACGCCTGACAGAGTTCACAGAAGACTACATCCAGATGTTCACTGACCTTGCTGTAAAATACAACGTAAACATCATCGGAGGCTCCCACTTTGTTGAAGAAGACGGGGACATCTACAACATTGCCTATTTGTTCAGACGTGACGGAACGATTGAAAAGCAGTACAAAATCCACATCACACCAAACGAACGTAAATTCTGGGGAATCCGCGGTGGTGACAAAATTGAAGTGTTTGACACAGACTGCGGGAAGATCGCCATTCAAATCTGTTATGACATCGAGTTCCCGGAGCTTGGCCGTATCGCAACAGAAAAAGGAGCAAACATCATCTTTACCCCGTTCTGTACAGACGAGCGTCAGGGGTATCTACGAGTAAGGTACTGTGCCCAGGCCCGTGCGGTTGAAAACCAGGTATATACGGTTATCAGTGGTACTGTCGGTAACCTGACTCACGTAGAGAACATGGACATTCAGTATGCTCAGTCCGGCATCTTCACACCGTCTGATTTCGGCTTCGCCCGGGACGGTATCGTCGGGGAGTGTCACCCGAATATTGAGACCGTCGTTGTAGGAGACGTGGACACAGAGCTGATCCGGCGGTCCCGTAAATCAGGAAACGTGACTCAGTGGAAAGACCGCAGAAAAGATTTATACGAAATCAAATCAGACTGCTGATGTGAAAAAATCCCTTCCCGAAATTTTCGGGGAGGGATTTTTGTATGGTTATTTTCCCTGGACAAGTTTCATAAAAATAAGAGTAAACCGTCCATTGCTGTTTATTTATCCGAAAGTTGGACCATGATGAAAAAAGAAAGGGGAGACAATCATGAACGAGCAAACCACACCAAAACGCGATAAGCTGCCTTCATGGAAAACGCCCGCTGCCATTGCGATGATCTTTCTGTGGGTCACGACGGCTTTTTTTCTCTGGCTTCCGAGTCAACTGGATAAAGAAGAGCAGATTACTGAGCCGGACTGGTCGGTTCAGGTTTATACAAGGGAAAACCCTCTTAGGGAAGGCGGAGATGTTACTCTGCAGGTTTTTGTGTTTGATAAAGAAACGAAAGACCCTGTAAGAGGTGCAGACATCGACGCCAGCTTTGATTTCAGGGACGATCCGATCATTCTTCACTACGTTGAAAACGGTCTTTATGAAAATGTAAGCCGGATCTCTGAAAATGAAGTATTAAGCGGTACTGTCACAATAAGAATGCAGGGGGCGGAACAAACCCGTACCTTTGAATTCCCCGTGGAGCCTTTTGCCGATGAGTGGGAGAATATATCTGCTTTTTATATGGAAAAAACAGAGGCGGTTTCTCAGTGAGATTATCTATAAAGGCAAAATTACTAACCATTAAAGGTATATAGTTGTTACGTTCATTATGAGCACATTTTGCAGAGAATTTGATAAATACATTATTTCGAATTTTTGTATCTATCTTTATAATTGTATACATATCCCTGTTTTATCATCAGCAGATTTCAACCGTGGGTATTTTGTGCAATTCGGATCCTCTTTCTCCCTTCTAATTACTTCTGACTCTAAATCTTTCAGACCGTTTTGGAAAGCATATTCAGCAGTTTCCATCCAATTATCTCTTTCTTCATCCAGCGAATTTGGGAGCTGAAGCCCATCAGACAAGATGAGTATTTGTTCGGCATCCATTATAGGTATAACTCCGGATTCAATAAAACGTGTTGTATGCTCGCTGCCGTCTATTATTCCATAGCCTTTATGTGTGTTTAATTCTCGACGATTCTTTATTAACAAGTCATTAATATGTTCTCTTGCAATTCGATTCAGTTGTATAATTTCTTCTGAATTCATATTGTTATTCTTATGTTTACTGAAGAATTCTTTTTTATAATTTAGTGAGGACTTAATGGCTCCGATATCAAGCTTGTCAATATGATCATATGTAATTTTTCGTATTTGACCATTACTATATAATAGAAAGACCATACAATCTCCTACATGAGCATATTGCATAACTGAGTGTTCTTGGTTCGTATAATTAAGCTTAACTAAAGCACAACCGCATGTACTTCTTTCTTCGGGTTTTAATTCTTCTACGTATTTTTTAGAATATTGGTAAACGGATTTACCAACTTGTTCATTAGCTGATTTCATCATTTCCAAAACATTCATTTCTATGTTTAGTTTCATTAAGGTATTTTGCACGCATTTCGAGGCCATTGAACCTGAAAAACTAAAAGGTTTTAATGCGGTGGCTCCATCAATAACAGCAAATATTCTATCCTCTCGCATCAAATACTGGTCTTCATTTTCTTTCCCTACTCCTTTTCTATATACGAAATCTATTTTCTTTACCAAGTTAATCAACCTTTCTTAAGGTAGTATCATAATATTGAATAATATAAAAAAGATAGAATTATACACGTTAATCCACCAAGAATCAAAGTATAAAAGACAGTGTTTTTTAAAAAAGTAATGGAAAAGCAAGCTGAAACTATTGTTAGAGAGGCACAGAGAACTACTATTAATAAAGCAGCTTCAAAAAAGTCTTGCCCACTGATAATTTGTAATGAACCAATTATTACACTTAGTATAGCTGTGAAAAAGCCTAAAATTTTCAGGTTATCCTCTTTCATCCCTTTTAGGTCACTTTTAGCTTCTTTTATTTCGTCCTTTGCTTCTTTGACAATTTCAGAAGTTTCATTAACCTTTTTATTTAAAAGTTCTTTAGCTTCCAATAATTCAATTCGGAGTAACGAGCGTTGATAATCACCGATTCGAAGAGCGTAATTTCTACCTGAAGATGGTTCTAAATCAATTGCTTTTTCAATTAGTTTCTTTGCTTCGATATATTGCTTTTTATAGATAGCATACCATCTCCCTAAGGTGCAAAAAAACTTAGGATACTGATCTTTATCTATTTCAACTACGCGCTTTATATCGTCAAAAGCTTCCGCTATAACTTTTTTTGGAAGGTCATCAAGATTTTCTTCCATAGCAATTACCACTGCTTCTGAAAAATTATGTAAAATACCAACATGGTCTCTCCCCATTTTAGATTTAGCGGCCATATTAGCATACCTAATGCCTTCCCTAAAGTAATCGGCATTCATTGTTTGAGCCTTATATGCCATAGATAATAAGTGTTGATAAAAAGGGTTATGATTATATTCACCCATAAAATCTTTTACATAGGCTAAAAAATAAGTATGATCTTTATATCGACGATAAAAATTTGCCTTTATCGTAAATAATGCAAACTTTTGTTTATCTGAAAGAAAATCTTGTTCCATCAATGAATCAATTGTATCTATGATGCCTGCTTCACTTTCAGTAGCGAAAGATGTTACCCTTACTTCGAATTCTCTTAAAGTCTCATTAGGTAGTTTATTTACAAAATCAAGTATTCTCTTTTGTTTTTCATTTGAACTAATTACTGAACTCATTTTTTTCCCCTTTCACTTTTTATTATTAAGTATACAATACACACTGGTTAATGCCATGAAAAATGTAATGTGAAGTTAATAATAAGAGTTACAAAAAGATAGGAGTGAAACGCAATGAACGATTCCAAGCAGACAGTGCTGCCGGCGATCCGCCAGCTGAAAGACTTTGACTGGCTCTTAAGGAGCCCTTATGAAACCATTATTCTTCTTGAAAGCCATATCGGCCAGCTGCGGAGCATTGTGACCACAGCGAAAAGGGCCAACAAGAAAATGTTTATTCACGCAGATCTGGTCCACGGCCTGAAAAGCGATGATTACGGTGCAGACTTTCTCTGTCAGGACATTAAAGTGGACGGACTGATCTCAACGAGGAAAAATATGGTTTTAAAAGCGAAGAAGCAAGGAATTTCAGCCATTCAAAGGCTGTTTCTGCTCGACTCCCTCGCACTTGAAGCAAGCTACAAAAAAATCGAGCTCACAAAGCCCGACTACATTGAAGTCCTTCCCGGTGTCGTCCCTCATCTGATCGAGGAGATTACGGCCCGGACACAGACACCGGTAATTGCAGGCGGACTGATCAGGACGAAAGAGGACGCAGAAACAGCCCTCAAGGCAGGAGCCGCATCAGTAACTACATCAAATAAAGAACTATGGAAGCACTATATAGAGAAGTAAGCATTAGGAGGAGAAACGATGGAGCAAACGTACATTCTTTCATTAGACCAGGGAACAACGAGCTCAAGAGCAATACTTTTTGATAAGGAAGGTTCGGTAGTGGACATGGCTCAGACTGAATTCAAGCAGATCTATCCCGAGCCGGGCTGGGTGGAGCATAACGCCAACGAAATCTGGTCGTCCATTTTAGCTGTCATTGCAGAGCTTCTGAGCCGTACAGGGATTTCAGCGAAACAGATTGCAGGCATCGGCATTACGAACCAGCGGGAAACGACCGTTGTCTGGGAAAAAGAAACAGGCAGACCGATTCATAACGCGGTGGTCTGGCAATCAAGACAGACAGCAGAGATCTGTGAAAAACTTAAAAAAGCAGGTCACGAAACAACGATCCGGGAAAAAACAGGGCTCCTGGTGGATCCGTACTTTTCCGGTACAAAAGTGAAGTGGATCCTTGACCACGTTGACGGAGCGAGAGAGCGTGCTGAAAAAGGGGAGCTCCTTTTCGGTACGATTGATACATGGCTCATCTGGAAGCTGTCCGGCAGCAAGGCCCATGTGACCGATTATTCCAATGCCTCCCGTACACTCATGTACAACATTCACGAGCTGAAATGGGATGACGAACTTCTATCCATTCTTGATGTACCAAAAGCGATGCTTCCTGAAGTGAAGCCATCTTCTGAAGTTTACGGTACAACGATTGATTATCATTTCTTCGGAGAGAAAGTGCCGATTGCGGGTGCAGCAGGGGACCAGCAGGCCGCATTGTTCGGACAGGCATGCTTTGAAAAAGGAATGGCTAAAAATACTTATGGAACCGGTTGTTTTATGCTCATGAACACGGGAGAAGAAGCAGTAAAATCGGATCACGGCCTTCTTACGACGATCGCATGGGGACTGGACGGTAAAGTCGAGTACGCCCTGGAAGGAAGTATTTTCGTTGCCGGCTCTGCGATACAGTGGCTCCGTGATGGCCTTCGCATGATTAAAAGTGCCGGCGACACTGAAAAATATGCAGAAAAAGTGGCATCTACAGACGGCGTATACCTTGTACCTGCTTTCGTCGGCCTTGGAACACCGTATTGGGACTCTGATGCCCGGGGAGCGATCTTCGGTCTGACCCGCGGAACGGAAAAGGAACACTTTATCCGTGCAACACTCGAGTCACTTGCCTATCAGGCAAAGGACGTCGTGCACGCTATGGAACAAGATTCAAAGATTGATGTAAAGACCCTTCGCGTGGACGGAGGTGCTGTGGCAAATAACCTCTTAATGCAGTTTCAGAGCGACATTATTGATGCCCCGGTTGAACGGCCGGTTGTTCAGGAAACGACAGCCCTCGGAGCGGCCTATCTGGCAGGACTGGCTACCGGATTCTGGTCCAGCAGGGAAGAGATTGCTGCGCAGTGGGATGTGGATAAGACATTTGAAGCACAGATGCCGGCCGATCAGCGCGATAATCTGTATAAAGGGTGGAAGAAGGCAATCGAAGCAACGGTGGCTTACAAAGTATAAATCCAAATCGTCCGCTCTTTACCCTTTCAAAAACCCGGCAATTGTAGTATACTGCAGATAAGTTCATAACAGGTCGGAGATTAGGAGAAAGACCACAACACTCCAATTCCCTGGGCGTAATATACGCTTTTAAGGGGAAAAGGAGATGTTGTGGTCTTTTCTTTTTGCCGGACCTGAAAGATAAATCAAAAATAATGTTTCCTATAAAAGAAAGGATGTTTGTAAATGGTCAAGCCATTTTCAGCAATTCAAAGAAATACGTACCTTGAAGAAATGGAAAATAACGAACTCGATCTGCTGGTAATCGGGGGCGGAATTACAGGAGCGGGGATTGCTCTGGATGCTTCTGTGCGGGGTCTTTCAACGGGCCTTATTGAAATGCAGGATTTTGCAGCGGGAACCTCCAGTCGTTCTACGAAACTCGTACACGGAGGACTGCGTTATTTAAAACAGTTTGAGATCAAGCTCGTGGCTGAAGTAGGAAAAGAGCGTGCCATTGTGTACGAAAACGCCCCTCACGTAACATCTCCGGAGTGGATGCTTCTGCCGATTATGAAAGGCGGCACGTTTGGAAAGCTGTCCACATCTGTCGGCCTGAAAGCCTACGACAAGCTTGCAGGGGTAAAACGAAATGAACGCCGAAACATGCTCAATAAAAAAGCGACACTTGAGAAAGCGCCTCTTCTTCGCAAAGAAGGTCTTAAAGGAAGCGGAGTCTATGTTGAGTACAAAACGGACGATGCCCGCCTTACACTGGAGATTATGAAAGAAGCCGTTCACCGTGGTACAAAAGCCACCAACTACACGAAAGCTGAAACTCTTCTTTATAAGGACGGCCGTGTTATTGGGGCGAAAGTAAAAGACCTCGTAACAGGCAAAACATTCGACATTAAAGCAAAGCGCGTTGTAAATGCTGCAGGACCATGGGTTGACGATCTCCGGGAAATTGACGGATCAAAAAAAGGTAAGTTCCTTTACTTAACAAAAGGGGTGCACGTTGTGATTGACCAGTCCCGTCTACCGTTAAAGCATGCTGTTTATTTTGATACGGAAGATGATGGAAGAATGGTGTTTGCGATTCCCCGTGACGGGAAAACATATGTAGGGACCACGGACACGTATTACGATGGACGAATTGCGAGTCCCCGTATGACTCAGGAAGATCTGGATTACATTCTTAAGGCTACAAATTATGTGTTTCCAAGCCTCAAACTTGAAGAAAAAGATGTAGAGTCCAGTTGGGCTGGTCTGCGTCCGCTTATCCACGAAGAAGGAAAATCAGCTTCTGAGATTTCAAGAAAAGACGAAACGTTTATTTCTGACTCCGGTCTGATTTCCATTGCCGGTGGAAAGCTCACCGGCTATCGTAAAATGGCAGAGCGTATTGTAGACATGGTAGCGAAAGACCTTGGTGTAAAAGGCAAATGCACAACCGACAAAATTGTTCTTTCAGGCGGTGCTGTCGGCGGATCAAATGGCCTTGCAGCATTCCAAAAAGAGCAGGTAAAGGCCGGGATGAACCTGGGCCTTGAGAAAAAAGAAGCAGAAAAACTTGTTAAGCTATACGGTTCAAACGTGAAGCGTGTTTATGAGATTATTGAAACAACAGGTGAAGAAGCAAAGCACTTCCACATGCCGAAGAGCTTGTATGCAAGTCTTGTATACGGCTTGGAAGAAGAGATGACTGTCTCACCGCTGGACTTCTTTAACCGCCGTACCGGATCACTGTTCTTTGACATTCACTGGGTAAAGGAATGGAAGGAGCAGGTCGTTAATTACCTGTCTTACCGCCTCCACTGGACCCGTGAACAGAGAGAGCAGTATATTGAAGAGCTGGAGCGTGAAATGGCCTACGCTATGAACCCTGAAGAGAAAGTCCAGGAAAAAACACACGCATAACAAAACGAGTCTTGGTTTTTCTTCCAACCACTCGTATAATAAAAGAAACCAGAAAAGCCCTGTCATCTTCTTGTCTGATAGGGCTTTTCCTTCAAATACAAAGGAAAGGCCCATGTCTTTCCCGAGCTTCTCTGCCTTATGAGCAAACTTACATACGACAAATAATGCACTATGAGGAGGAACTAAATGAGCTGGAAAGCACAGTTTGAAAAATGGATTGGTTACGAAAGCCTTCGTGAAGATCTGAAAGAGGAACTTTTAAAGCAAGCAGAGGATGAAACATATCTTGAAGACAGCTTTTACAAAAACCTTGAGTTTGGTACAGGTGGAATGCGGGGGGAAATCGGCCCGGGTACGAACCGGATGAACGTTTATACAATCCGTAAAGCCGCTCAGGGGCTGGCAGATTACATGAAAGCTGCCGGAGAGGAAGCGATGTCCAGAGGCGTTGTTATTGCCCATGACAACCGCCGGATGAGTCATGAGTTTGCCATCGAAGCAGCCTGCACACTTGGGGCAAACGGAGTTAAGGCATACGTCTTTAAGGAATTGCGCCCGACGCCCCAGCTGTCCTTTGCAGTGCGTGAGCTTAATACGCATACAGGCATTATGATTACGGCGAGCCACAACCCTCCGGAATACAACGGGTTTAAAGTATACGGCGATGATGGCGCGCAGCTCGTACCAAAAGATGCAGACCGTCTGATTGAGATGGTAAATGCTGTGGAAAATGAACTTACAATTGAAACAGCCGATAAAGAAACCTTGATTGAAAAGGGTCTTTTCCAATATGTCCTTGAAGACCTGGACAAGTCATACGGAGAGGCACTGGAGAGTGTTGTCGTAGATAAAAGCCTGGTCGGAGAAATGGGAAGCGACCTTAGTATTGTGTTCACTCCGTTACACGGCGCAGCTCAAACACCGATGATGGACGCTTTCAGCCGCACCGGCTTCAAAAATGTCCATGTCGTGGAAGAACAGGCTGTACCGGATACCGAATTTTCTGCAGTAACGTCTCCAAACCCGGAAGAACACCGGGCATTTGACCATGCCATGATTCTCGGGGACAAGCGGGATGCAGACATTCTGATTGCAACGGATCCCGACGGTGACCGTGTAGGTGTTGCAGCCAAGGATTCAAATGGCCAGTATAAAGTGCTTACAGGTAATCAGACAGGTGCTCTTATGCTTGAATACCTTCTATCCGGGAAAAAAGCTGCAGGCACGCTTCCTGAAAACGGCGTGGTAATTAAAACAATTGTAACGTCTGAAATGGGACGCCGGATTGCCGGATCATACGGTGTGGAAACGCTGGACGTACTGACCGGATTTAAGTTTATCGGTGAAAAGATCCGCGAGTATGAAAAGACAAAAGAGAATACGTATCTTTTCGGTTATGAAGAAAGTTATGGCTACTTAATTGAACCATTTGCCCGTGACAAAGATGCCATCCAGGCCGTTCTTCTGGCGTCGGAAGTTGCGGCTTACTATAAAAAACAGGGTAAGACTCTTTTTGAAGGTCTGACAGAACTATATGAGCAGTATGGATACTACCTTGAGGATCTTGAATCATTCGTCTTCAAAGGAAAAAGCGGAGCTGAAACAATGGCCCGTATGATGGAATCATTCCGAAGTGAACCGATGAAAGAACAGGCTGGCCAGAAAGTGAAATGGCAGGAAGACTACTCAACCGGCACACGCACGAACATGCTGGACGACTCTTCTGAAATCATTGATCTTCCTTCCTCCAATGTCATTAAAGTGGTACTGGAAGACGGTTCCTGGTATTGCCTTCGTCCGTCAGGCACCGAACCGAAAATTAAAGCCTACTTCGGAGTGAAGAAGGATACACTCAGTGAAGCAGAAAAACAGCTTGAACAGCTGAAGGATGCTGTATTACAAAAAGTAAATGAAATGTCATAGAATCAACCGGGAAGAAGCATGTTGTTTTTCATTCAGCATGCTTTTTTCTTTTCTTTTCAAGATGGTTTATTTATAATAGTAATTAACATTATTTGTGATTTTTGTCAGAATAATTAACCGAATCAGATGAGGTAGTGAGTATATGGTATTGTTGCACGACCTGAAACGTTATGTGGAAGACAAGCGTCAGCTTATGATGCTGTCGGCTAAAAAAAACGGCTTAACCTCCGAGGAAACCGTCAGGTACAGTCAGGAACTGGACGAACTTTTAAATCTGTACCAGCAATACACAGACGGCACAAAGAAAAGCGCAGGTGATGCAGGCTTTAGTTAAAAAGCTGTGCATCTTTGCGCTTTTTTATCTTACCGGTATCAAAATCCTACGGTTATAAAAAGAGAAAAGTGAGTTGATATAAACATGAAAGATCAGATCTATACAACCGAAACGTTCAGCAGCCTGCCTGAACAGATCGAGCGGTGTACCTTTACTGACTGTCAGTTCAGAGGTGCGGATCTCCAGGATGTAAAAACATCCGGCTGTGTGTTTGAAAACTGTGATTTTACCGGGGCAAGACTGAATGATTCCACTCATCATACTTCGGCTTTTCTGAATTGTGATTTTCAGATGGCAAATCTGTGGACGGTGAACTTCTCGTATTGCAAAATGACGGGGTCTTCTTTTACGGAAGCCATCCTTACAGGAATGACTATTGAAGAGGGAGACTGGTCCTACGTCAATTTAAGGCTTCAGAGTCTCGGGAAACAGTCGTTCAAAAATGTCCGTCTGCTGGAAGCTGATTTCTATGAAGCTGATTTATCATGCGCGATTTTTACCGGTGCGGATCTGACACGGGCAAAACTGATGAAAGCCATACTTAAAAAGACAGACCTTCGCGGAGCCGTGGTGGATGGCATTAACTTTAAGGATCTGACACTCCAGGAGACGAAGCTTGATTGGCACCAGGCGATACGTGTAGCAGAAAGCCACGGAGCGAAAGTCGATTAAGAGGTTGACCCAAAAGGTCGTTTTTACCTTTTGGGTCAACCTTCCTACTCTTCATCCTGCAGAAGATGGTGAATGCCTACCGTCTCCTCTACAGGCAAAACAAAACAAATGCCTTTCCCCGGTTGATTCAGCTCGGTTCCTTCTTCGATTTTCGATAGAACTTCTTTTGTTTTATGGCGTTTAATGAGAGTTAAAACAATGTCTTTTTCCGGCTCGATGCTAAGGGAAAGAAGCTTGGCCTTTTCATGGATGCCGCTGCCCCGGCCGTTCAGGATCGTTCCGCCTTCAGCTCCCCCTTCAATGGAAGAGTCTACTACTTTGCCCGCATCTCCTTTATTTACGATCGTCACGATCAGGTTGAATCCCTTATTGTCGTCGGTCATTTCAGCCAGATCCTCCTTTTCTTTCTCTTCATAGTCCATATGATTAATGCCCATTGTTTTTTTTATATCGATAATACAGCCAAGCCCTTGTCCCTTTTTATCGAGCTTAACAGTATCAATGATGTTTCCTAATACACCCGGCAGGATTTCATCCCGGACCAGTGTAAGAATCAGATCCTTCTCATAAATCTGGTCGAGACCGAACGACTTTCCTTTTTCATGAATCCCTCTGCCATTAGCGAGAAGAACGGTTCCCCCTTCAGCTCCGGCAGCTTTGGATGCTTTCATTACTTTTTTTGACCTGCCCCGCTTTACAATGGTGAGAATGAGCTTATGATCGTGCTTTTTCGATGGTGTCATGAAGATGTACTCTCCTTCCATTTGTAAATTAATCCGAGTATGAGTACAGACAGAATAGGTGTAATGGCAACGAGGGCAATCATACCAAACCCGTCCATCAATGGATCCCGGCCTTCTGTTACTTCTGCAATCCCTACAGCAATGGCCATAATAAAGGTGACCGTCATCGGTCCGGTAGCAACACCGCCTGCGTCAAAGGCAATGGAAATGAACCGGTCCTTTGAAAAGAAAATGAGGACAAGAGCAAGGGCGTACCCTGGAACGATTAAATACCAGAGCGGGATGCCAAGAACAATTCTGAACATGGATAACGCGATCGAGCAGGCTACCCCGATAGACAAGGTGATAAGCATGACGTTTTTTGAGATGGACCCTGATGTTACCTTTTCCACTTCATAGTTTAAGATACGAATCGCAGGTTCTGCAAATGTTGCTGTAAACCCGAACAAAAATCCAAGTATCGGAAGGAGGATAAGGGTGTTTTCCCTTTCACCAAGAAGCTCTCCGATCACTTCGCCGGCAGGAAAAAAGCCTACTTCAACTCCCTGTAAAAAGAGCGAGAGCCCCATAAACGTAAGAACAATTCCGATTAAGACGTTCTTCATTCTCTCCTTGTCCATTTTGAGAAAGAAAAGCTGGAAGACAAGGAAAAATATCAACAAGGGGATAACCGCCATCGTTACTTCCAAAAGCACGTGGTCAAATCCTTCAAACAGTTCCCTGATCATCCGTAAATCACCCCCAGAATCATGACGGCAATGATCGGTCCGATTGAGGCAAGAGCCACAAGGCCGAATCCTTCACTGGAAGACCCTTTCCCACCGCGAATAACGGAGGCGACCCCGACGCCCAGGGCAAGGATAAATGGAACGGTCATCGGTCCGGTTGTCACACCGCCGGCATCAAAGGAGATGGGAATAAAGTTGTCCGGGGTGAACAAGGCAAGTGCAAAAACAAGGGTGTACCCCCCGACAAGGAGGTATTTGAGTGGGATTTCAAAGATGGTTCTTGCCATCGCAAGTGCCACAAAGATCCCAACCCCGAGAGCGACCGTATACACGAGGGTTGTATTTGTAATTTCACCGCCTGAAACCTGGTCCACTTGAAGAGCGAGGACGCGCACGTCAGGCTCGGCGATCGTCACAGCAACCCCGAGAATAAACCCGACAGTAATAATAAGCCATGGTTTTTTCGACTTGGGCAGGGTGGAGCCAATAAGTTCACCAATCGGCAGGAGTCCGATATGTACCCCAAGTAAAAAAAGAAAGAGTCCTAGTCCAACCATAACGACTCCGAACAAAAATCGAATGAAGACGTCTGTGGGCATCCCGATAACCGTAAACTGCAGTAAAATGATCAGGGCTGCCATTGGCATGATTGCGAGACTGACTTCTTTGAACTGGTCTATTACATTCTTCATAGCATCTCCCCAACATTTCTGGATTTATAGTATAAAGTGATAAAACGAAGCAGAGCGAATGAGGATTAAATCTTTGTATAGCTCTTCACTTACTAATACCCTTCAGTCCCTTTTATTAAGCTTAAAAATATGCGTGCGAAAACTTAACTGAATTTTCTATTTAATTGTATAATCCTTGGTTACTTTTTGTAAATATCGGTGTATACTGTTAAAAGGAAATTGAAAGCGGTGGGGAAAGTGGCCATTATTTACATCTGTAAGCAGTGTAATGGTGCCGGTCATGTGGAGAGGAAGCTTTGGTTTTTGTCGAGGAAGAGCAACTGCCACTTTTGTGAAGGAAAAGGAAAGAGAAGATATAATAAGCCGGTTTAAATGGAGAGTCTGTTTCAGGGAAAGAGGGCTTTTTTGTTGTGGTTTTTGGTTGGTGAAGGTGTTTAACCGTTAATAGGACAGTGGAAGCCGTTAATCAGGGGGCAGAAGCCGTTAATGTGTAAAATGAAGCCGTTAATACACACCTCTGCCAGGTTGAGATCGCTGGTTCTTACGGGAAAAATGGGGAAAGAGAGCGTAACCGTTAATAGGAGAGGTAAAGCCGTTAATCAGGGAACAGAAGTCGTTAATGGATGCAATAAAGCCGTGAATAGAGAGCATAAACCCGTTAGTGTGAGATGTGGAGCCGTTAAACAGCTGAGCCAAGCCCGTAAGATGCTACTATACCTGCCTCACCTAAGCAAAAAACCCCCTATCCATATTTTGGACAGGGGGTTATAACTGTTTTATTCTACTCAAGCAGCTCCCAGCCTGTTGAGAGCTTCAGATCAGGATATTTATCCTGGAAGAAGCGGAGGGCGAATTCGTTTTCGAACAGGAGAACCGAACGGTCATGCTGGTCTTTTACAAGCATCTTGCGGCTGTCGGTCATGTTATCGGTAATTTCGCCTTTCGTTACCCAGCGGGCGAGCTCGTGAGTCATGTGGATGAACTCGATATCCACGTTGTACTCATTTTTCATGCGGTACTCAAACACCTGAAACTGAAGTTCACCGACGGCACCGATAATGTAATCGTCAAAATACGGTGTGCGGTAAAGCTGAATCGTTCCTTCCTGGACAAGCTGTTTCATGCCTTTGTGATACTGCTTGTGCTTCAATGCGTTTTTTGCCATTATTTTCGCGAATTTCTCAGGCGGGAACTGAGGCATTTCTTCATACTGGAACGCCTCACTGCCGGTCACGATCGTGTCGCCTACCTCAAAGTTACCTGAGTCGTAAAGACCGATGATGTCTCCCGGAAGAGCGTCATTGACGGTTTCACGGTCCGAAGCAAAGAAGGAGTGGGACTGTGAGAGCTTCATTTTTTTGCCCGTACGTGAAAGCATGACTTCCATCCCACGCTGGAATCTGCCGGAACAAATCCGCAGGAATGCGATTCGGTCACGGTGGTTCGGGTTCATATTTGCCTGGATCTTAAAGATAAATCCACTGAACGTGTCTCCGTCTGTACTGATCAGTTCTCCCCCCGCTTTTCTCGGCTGGGGCGGTGCAGCAAGATTGACGAATTCATCGAGGAACGACTGCACCCCGAAGCTGGAAAGGGCACTTCCGAAGAAAACCGGGGTAAGCTCACCATTACGGACTTTGTCCATCGTGAAGTCGTTACCTGCTTCGTCCAAAAGCATAACATCTTCTTCAAGCTTTTCTTTCTCATAGTCCTCAAGCATTGTCTGCTCGTTGTAGTCCACAATGACACGTTCGTGCTGATCATTGTAAATTTCAATTTTGTTCTTCTCACGGCTGTAAATGCCTTTGAGGGTTTTACCCATTCCGATTGGCCAGTTCATCGGATACGTTTCCATCTCAAGAACTTCTTCAATTTCAGCTAAAAGATCAAGAGGGTCTTTTCCTTCACGGTCAAGCTTATTGATGAACGTGAGGATTGGAATTCCCCGCATTTTACATACTTTAAAGAGCTTCAGGGTCTGGGCTTCGATCCCTTTTACGCTGTCGATCACCATTACGGCAGTGTCCACGGCAGTAAGGGTACGGTACGTATCTTCACTGAAGTCCTGGTGTCCGGGTGTATCGAGAATATTGATTTGTACGTCGTCATAAATGAGCTGCATCACACTGGACGTAACGGAGATTCCACGTTGTTTTTCGATCTCCATCCAGTCGGAAGTCGCAAACTTTCCGCTCTTTTTTCCTTTAACCGTTCCTGCGTCACGGATTCCGCCGCCGAGGAATAACAGCTTCTCGGTCAAAGTGGTTTTCCCGGCGTCCGGGTGGGAGATGATGGCAAATGTTTTTCTTGGTAATTCGGCAGTCATGTACATAACCCTTTCTACATTCAAGCGTTCATATTTACATTCATCTCCCCATTATATACAACTTACGGGCAGGAATCACTCTAAAAATGCATGGTTCTTAAACAGAGCGGGAAAATAACACATAAGAGAGAGAAGAGGGAGGGAGAAACAATGAAGGATGAACGTTTGTTTTATTATCTTATGTCCGCAATTTTTGCGATCGTCATCGCCTCAAGCGGAGTGTATGTATTTCAGCAGGCGGCCGAACAGGAATTTTCGTTCCCGAACCATCTGCTGCTTATCGGCCTTGCCTTTGGGATTTGGGCCATTCTCCGCTGGAAAAGAAAATCGTATCCCTTTGCCTTTATTTTAACGCTGCTCTCGGCATACGCCCTGCTGATGGTAGTATTCACATTGCTGGCAATGTAAAACAAACAACAGGAGTACACATCATGACTAAACAACGCTGGATCTGGCTGATCGCAATCCTCCTCATATTTATGGGAGGACTGCTCCTTTACAACACGATTCAATCACCTGCACTTCTCTTATCCTTGCCCTATCACCTGCTCATTATAGCTATTATGTTTGGGGTTTGGGCATCGTTTGAGTGGAGAAAAAATCATAAGAAACTGGCTTACTTGTTTATTGCCCTTGCTGTTTATTCCCTTACGGCATTTGCATTTACGACGATTGTTCTTTGAACCGCTCTTCCTGGGAAGGGCGGTTTTTTTGGCCGGCAGGCAAAAATATATTTAAAAATTCCATACAATTGATGTTGACATTTACATATACTGGCTGTAGTATCTTAGTTAGTTAGTTGAGTAACTAACCAAATGACACGAACAACGAGTTGGTGATGGTATGAAAAAAACAATTGATGAAAACCGGCCGATTTTTCAGCAGATCAAAGAGTGGGTCGAAGAAGACATCCTGGATGAAGTACTCAATGAAGGAGACAGACTCCCCTCAACAAATGAGCTTGCCAGGTTTTATAAAATTAATCCGGCTACAGCAGGCAAGGGAATTCAGGCTCTGGTGGATGATGGATTGATTTTTAAACGAAGAGGGGTCGGAATGTTTGTGGCGGACGGGGCACAAGAGCAGCTGATGAAAAAAAGAAAAGAGGAGTTCTACACTGAGTTCGTCAAACCGCTCATAAAAGAAGCGAAGCGAATCGGGATGGAGCGGGCTGAGCTTTCAGAACTGTTATCTAAGGGAGTGGATGAAGAGTGAATGAAACTGTGGTGAAAATCGAAGGGTTAACGTACTTTCACAGTAAACAAAAGAAGGGTTTGGACAACGTCAGTTTGAAGTTGGAAAAAGGGAAGGTCTATGGTCTTTGGGGAAGAAACGGAGCTGGAAAGACGACACTTATGAAAGTCCTTGCCGGTTTCTTCCGGCCGGATGAAGGATGCGTTCAGCTTTTTTCCGAACAGCCTTTCGAAAATCGTAACGTATTAAAGAGAATCTGCTTCATTCAGGAAAATCATCCTATGAACCCTGCGTGGAAAATAAAAGACGTACTGGGGGTTGCCGCTCATTTTTATCCAAATTGGGATAAAGAGCTTGCCATTCACAGCTTAAACGCTTTTTCTTTAAACGAGTCACAGCGTGTGAAGTCTCTTTCCAAAGGGATGAAGACAGCGGTTGCGTTAACAGTGGGTCTAGCGAGCAGGGCTGAATTGACGGTGTTTGATGAACCTACCAATGGTCTTGATGCTGCTGTCCGGGAGGTTTTTTATGACTTATTGCTGTCTGAACTTGAGGAAGGAGACCGGACGATTCTTTTGTCTACTCACTTTATTCAGGAACTCCAATCGGTGATTGAAGAGATGATCGTAATGGATAATGGAAAGCTTACTTTGCAAAAATCGATTGAAACGATCCGCGATGGTGCTGTCTATGTGACAGGTTCGATGAAGGAACTGGGCGGATACCTGACTCATGCCGATGTCCTGGAAACAAAAACACTCGGTCCCACTGTATCTCTGCTAGTGGAGAAGGACAGTGAACTGTGGGAGGAGCTTCAGTACTTTGACAGCATGAAGGAAGTGCCGAGCCTGCAGGATTATTTACTGCGCAAAACAGACCGTAAAAAAGAGGGAGTGGGAGCATGAGAGAGCTGATGGGAGTTTGGCGTATCGTCTGGATTGAGATGAGTAAATCCTTTATTTACTTTTGGGCGATCCTTTTTGGGATTGTGGGGCTGGGGATCCTTTATACAGCTGTTTACCAGTCTGACCAGGTCATTTTTCAGACCAATGCGGCCGTTTACGTTTATTTTGTGGTTATCGGAAGTCAGTTGTTTCGCCTCGCACTAACGTACGGATCGTCTTTCGGGGCAACCCGTAAGCAAATTTATAAGGGAGCTGTAGGAAGTGCTGTAGTACTTGCCCTCCTTGGAAGTTTAATTCACACGTTAGTGTACCTTGCTCTTGATGCGCTGACAAGATGGCAGGCAGAAGAAATGAGTCTCGCCCATATTACTGAATTTATGACTGCGGATCCGACGGTTTTTACGATGTATGCTGTTGATGTTTCGTTCATTCTCATGGTCACAGCGCTCGGTTTTTCAGTATCAGTCCTGTATTATCGTTTCGGTCCCATTTCTCTAATGATCATTGGTGGGCTGGTGGCCTTGTCTGCCATAATCCCGGATGCAAGAGAAGCGGTGTGGATGAAGCTGTTTAACGGTCTTGCCGAAAGCAGTCTCTGGGAAACGACAGGGGTGGTCCTGATTGTTGCGGCAGTTGCCTTTGCTGGACCTTATCTGATGGTCAGACAGTTTAATATTTATCTTAAGGAAAAAACGGTATAAAAAGAGGACCGCCCTGGCTGATGAGGGCGGTCCTTTCAAGGGGAAGCAATTCTATTGGATCACCGGCAAAAGCCGGGAGATCACGCTTGAGATTTCGCTTCTTCAGGAGCAAAGTTCTCTGGATAGCCATAGCTTCCGTGTTCACTCATATCAAGACCGAGGAGTTCTTTCTCGCGGGATACTCGAAGCCCTCCAACCATCGGGCGGATGAGTAACAGGAATCCGTAAGAAGCGATAAAGGCGAATGCTCCGCAAGCCATAACGCCGATTGCCTGAACGCCGAGCTGAGTAAACCCGCCACCGTAAAGAAGGCCGGCACTTCCGCCGTTCATGGCAGAAAGCTGTGGAGTGGCAAAGAAGCCGGTGGACAATGTACCCCATACCCCGGCTACACCGTGTACGGAAAGAGCGTAAATCGGATCGTCGATACCTTTTTTCTCAAAGAACTTCATGCTGAAGTGGACGATAATTCCACCTACAAAACCAATGAGTACGGCTGCCCATGGAGCAACGAAGGCACAAGAGGCGGTAATAGCAACGAGGCCCGCAAGTGTTCCGTTCAGCATCGTCGGAATGTCCGCTTTTCCACGGTCAACCCATGTAATAAAGAGAGCAGCAATGGCACCTGCAGCTGCAGCAAGCTGCGTATTAAGAGCTACATAGCCGAAAAATCCGTCAGCGACTTCAAGTGTACTGCCAGCGTTAAAGCCAAACCAGCCAACCCATAGAATCAAGACACCAAGGACAGTGTAAACCTGATTGTGACCGCTCAGTGGATTGGAAGAGCCATTTGCATTAAATTTCCCAATTCGAGGTTTTAATAAAATCGTTGCGGCCAATGCAGCCATCGCACCGGTCAAGTGAACAACGGTTGAACCGGCAAAATCCTGTTTATCAAGGCCCGCTAACCAGCCGCTTCCCCAAATCCAGTGTGCAACGACAGGATAAATGAATGCGGCAAACACGACGGCGAAGATGATATAAACAGAAATCTTCGCTCTTTCTGCAAAGCCACCTAAAGCAATAGCGAGGGCGATTCCGGCAAAAGCAAGCTGGAACATAAAGTCAACCGAGCCCATCAATCCGTCAGATACTCCAGTAAAATCACCAAAGAAAAAGTCAGATAAACCAATAAAGGCATTTCCTTCACCGTAAATAAAACCATAGCCTACTGCCCAAAAAGTAAGTGAGGCAATACCAAACGCGAAAATTGATTTACCAGCCGTATGCCCCGCGTTTTTCATTCTTGTCGATCCGGCCTCAAGGAGAATAAATCCTCCCTGCATCAAAATAACAAGCACTGTTGCAAAAATAACCCATACGTTGTTCATCAGAAAAATACTGTCTTCCATAGAGTTCTTTCCCCTTTCAGTGTTGCTGTTTTTTTATAGTGTAGTCAGTCCTGAGCGGTGTGACTATAAACCGGTCAGATTATGTGACACACTTTTTAGAAAATTAAATAAAAAAAGAAGTTGGTAGAATGATGACGAAAGTAAGGGGGAGAAGGGAGATGGAAGGATGGAAACATACCCAAGTGGTCAGGCCTGAAAAAGGGGAGTATCGAAGAAAATGGTCGATAAAAATGTAAAAGTGTCGGATATGTGTGCGGGGGAAGGACGGTCCAGTGAGAGGGGATACTGGTTGTGAGGGAATTAATGCTACGAGTTGTAGGATTTAAGACATCACGATGAGAGGTTTGTTCATCGAGTTACCTCATTTATTCATCGACCTTCACCGATTGTTCATGGATTTCCCCCACCAAAGAGCGACCCGAGAGTCGTTCATCTAAAAAAACGCCTCTCCAGATGGAGAGACGCTTCTCTTTAAATAGACAATTCGATTGCCAGGTTATAAAGCTTTTTAATATCTTCGTTTTCTTTGTCCTCGAGTACATAGTCGAAATCGTGGGAGGAAATGCTGTTCTTTTCAAGCCCGAGTGCTTTACCGGATTCTCCGTTCATCAGCATTTCAACCGCACGTGCCCCGAGCCGGGAGCCGAGGAGACGGTCGAAGGCGCTAGGGGAACCGCCGCGCTGGACGTGTCCTAAAATGGTTACCCGGGTATCAAAGTTTGTTTTTTCTTTGATATACTGACCGATTTCTTCGGCCTTTCCGGCACCTTCTGCTGTGATGATGATTGAATGTTTTTTACCACGCTCAAATCCGTCCTGGATCCGCTGAATCATTTCGTCGCGGCTTGATTCGACTTCCGGCAGCAGGACACTCTCGGCACCGGCGCCGAGGCCGCACCATGCAGCAATGTCACCCGCATCCCGGCCCATTACTTCCACGACATAAGTACGTTCATGGGAAGTTGCTGTGTCACGGATTTTATCGATGGCATCAATAACCGTGTTAATGGCTGTATCAAAGCCGAGTGTATAATCGGTTCCCCGGATGTCATTATCAATTGTCCCCGGCAGCCCGATCGTTTTGATACCGTGATTGTGAAGAACCTGTGCCCCGCGGTAAGATCCGTCCCCGCCAATGACGACAAGTCCTTCTATCCCGTGCTTTCTAAGCACATCCAATGCCTGGGACTGTCCTTGTTCTGTTTTAAACCGTTCGCTTCTGGCTGAATAAAGAACGGTGCCCCCGCGGTGAATAATGCTTCCTACATCCTTTAAAGCGAGTTTCTTCAGGTCATCTTCCATTAAGCCTTCAAATCCCCGGTAAATACCGTACACATCAAGATTATGATAAATCGCCTTTTTTACAACCGCACGGACCCCGGCATTCATTCCGGGAGAGTCGCCTCCACTGGTCATGACTGCAATTTTCACGTTATCACCCTCTCAAAATAAAACAAGCAACCCGGAAAAAGAGCTGCTTGTTTTCTTCTATAAATATATGATAGCGCTTTCCTTTCCTGAACGCTACTATTCTATATCAAAAATGACGAGTTCTTTACCTGACTCCAGTAAGTAGTCTTCATAGACTTCTTCAAGTACAGTGACATTTGACGTGGTAACTTCTTTTTTTAGATAAATGAAATCTCCGTTGATGTAAAATTCCGAACCGTCCGTCCCGGAGATGGTAAGAGCAGGTGTCCGGTCAGTCTCATTAAAAGGGGTTGCACTTACATACATGTAGTCCACCTGTGAGGTGAAGAGAATAACGATGTACAACATATCCATACAAATGATTCCTTTCGTAGCGTGGTGGCCGGTCTAACATAATGTATGTGGCAAAAGAAGTGCTTGTATAAACGAAATCATTATATTCAGAATTATTTTATATTGATTTTGTGTCCATTTTATGAAAATAGGCGAAATGAGGTGAATTGAGAAGAAAACAGGAGTATTTACACGATGATTTACGCTTACATTCGTTTTTTAGTTTTCGGGAATATCTAACTG
This sequence comes from Alteribacter salitolerans, assembly GCF_016901055.1. Taxonomy (NCBI): domain Bacteria; kingdom Bacillati; phylum Bacillota; class Bacilli; order Caryophanales; family Bacillaceae; genus Alteribacter; species Alteribacter salitolerans. Next base: position 98,295 of record NZ_JAFEUX010000011.1, read on the forward strand.
ACGGACGGGGCTGCAATTGAACTTCTTTATGTCGTTGACGGAAACAAGTCAAAGTCTGATGTGTTAAAGTACGGTGACTCTGATACAGCGTCTTTTAAGCGTAAAGAAATGCTTCAGAAGTACGAAGCGAAGCTTTTCAATAAAGGTGTAAATTACGAAACTAAGATTCTTCATGGCTCTCCGGCAGAAACGATTATTGAACACGCAAACGACGGGGAGTATGACTGCCTCGTCATGGGAAGCCGCGGACGTAACGAGTTTCAAACGTTCATTCTCGGCGGAGTCAGCCACAAAGTCATGAAACACGTAAAATCACCGGTTATGCTGGTTAAATAAGCACAAGGAAGTCACCTCGTTTGCAGAGGCGGCTTTTTTCTTTGGTTTTATTTAAGGGATTCTCCCTTAACTCGCAGTTATTCACCCCTAACATCCTTTTTTTTCACCCCTAACTCCATATAATTCATCCCTAACCCTAAACACGGCATGCAACCAAAATTCCTGTACATACTAAAAAAGGAAAGAGGTGACCACGAATGGAAGATAACAAAACATACGAATTGATGCGTGAATTAACGAATGCAGAAGGCGTACCGGGATTTGAAGACCGGGCATACAATGTGATGAAAAAACACATAGAACCTCTGAGTGAAGAAATTGTGACTGATAACTTCGGAGGAATCACGGGTCGGATAGGAAAGAGCGGACCAAAAATTCTTCTCGCAGGGCACCTGGATGAAGTCGGATTTATCGTAAGCAGCATTACAAAGTCCGGTTTTATTAAGTTTAAAGCTCTCGGCGGCTGGTGGGGGCACGTCATGCTTTCACAGCGTGTGAAAGTGATGGCCGGCAAAGGGGACTTGACCGGTGTGATCGGCTCCAAAGCCCCTCACGTTCTTGCACCTGAAGAGCGGAAGAAGGTGCTGGAGATTGACAAGATGTTTATCGACATCGGCGCCTCCAGTGATGAAGAAGCAAGGGAGTTTGGGGTTGAAGTGGGCGATGCGATATGTCCTGTGGGAGAACTTGAAGTTCTTCCAAACCCGAAGATGCTTTTAGCGAGAAACTGGGATAACCGTGCCGGGTGCTATGTGTCTCTTAAAGTACTCGAGAGACTAAAAGGTGCCAACAATCCGAACACGCTGTATTCAGGAGCAACGGTTCAGGAAGAGGTGGGCCTTCGAGGGGCACAAACCCTTGTTCAGACAATCCAGCCGGACATCGCATTTGCGACCGATGTTGGGGTGGCAGGGGATACGCCGGGGATGAACCAGGAAGCGGCAAACCTTGAGCTCGGGAAAGGTCCTATCATCGGTTTTCTGGACCGTTCGATGATTCCACACAGAAAGCTTCGGGACCTCGCTGTGAACATTGCCAAGGATAACAACATTCCGTTCCAGCGTGAGCTTATGAGCGGGGGAGCTACCGACGGCGGGAAGTTTCATCTCGAAGGACACGGGATCCCGACACTTGTTGTAAGCGTCCCAGCGAGATATATCCACAGCCATGTGTCTATCGTTCATCAAGACGACCTCGACAACGCCGTCGAGCTTCTCGTTAAAGTCATCAGTGCCCTTGATGAACAAACCGTCCAAAGCATCAAAGGTCTTGAATAATGTGAAAAGCTCACAAGGTGCCAGGCACTCTGTGAGCTTTTTCACGTGGGGCCAGGCACTGTGTGATACCCTGCACGCAGAGCCTGGCCCCACGTGAAGAAACCCCGGAGACCAAAAAGGTCTCCGGGGTTTGGTTTACAGATACTGCAGCATAGCTGTTGCGAAGGAGAAGTAGATCATCAGACCTAACACATCGTTTACCGTTGTAATAAACGGACCGGATGCGATCGCCGGATCCAGCTTCATTTTATTGATAATAACAGGAACGACTGCACCGACAATCGTTGCGATACTAAGGGTGAAGAATAAGGAAACAGCAACAATGATGGCAATCATCACATCACCATACACGATAGGGATGAGAATCATTAATACTACGGCACAGATCAGACCGAGGAATATTCCTGTTCCAAACTCTCTTTTAATGGTGTTGAACATCCCTTTTTTCTCGAAGGATCCTGTTGCAAGAGAACGGACCATAACAGCCAGGGATTGTGTGCCTGTATTTCCTGCCGAGTCCATCAAAAGAGGGATAAAGACAGCAAGCAGCACGATTTGTTCCAGAGTCTGCTCGAACTGTCCGATCACTCCTGCTGTAATCAAGCCGAAAAACATCAGCATGATGATCCATGGGGAACGCTTTTTAGCAGCTGTAAAGGAAGACAGGTTTACGTCAGTCGCACCACGGGATGCGGCCAGCTCACCGATATCTTCTGTGGCTTCTTCTTCAATAACGTCAATAATATCATCGACTGTGATAATCCCAACAAGGGTGTTTGTTGACGTCACAACCGGAACAGCGAGGAAGTCGTACTTTTTAATTAAGTTCGCAACGTCCTCCTGGTCATCATCAGTCTTAACAGAAACCAAACGGGTACTCATTACATTTTCCACTTTTTCATTCGGATCGCTGATAATCAGATCACGAAGGGAAACAACGCCTGCAAGCTCATGATTGCCGTTTACAACGTACAAATAGTAGATCGTCTCTGCGTCAGGGCCTTCCTGGCGAAGAAGCTCGATCACATCTCTTACAGTGGATTGAGCAGTGATGTTAATGAACTCCTTGGTCATAATCGCACCGGCAGTTTCCTCTTCATAGCTTAAAAGTTCACGAATGTCTTTGGCATCCTCCGACTCAAGCCCATCCAGCACTCTCTTAACCGTTGCTTCAGGAACTTCTCCGAGGAAATCGGCGGCATCATCGGCGGACATTTCAGCAAATACACTTTGTGTATAAATCGTATCCAGTTCTTCAATTGTGCTTTTTTGTTCTTCAAGCTCCAGCTCCTGAAAGATCTCAGAGAACTCTTCCGGTGAAAGGTACTCGTATACTTTTTTTCGTTGTACTTCAGTAAGCTCAAGGAAAAAGTCGAGCTGATCCTGCGGATGCAGTTCCAAAAATAAATGCCGGAATTCCTGGATGTCTTCCGCAATAAGTGCATCCAGAATACTTTTTGCATACTGCTCGCGGTTTTGTTCAGTCAGTTTTACCATATTGGTCAGCCTCCTTAAACAAGGTCAGGCACAAAGTGTGAATGAACCCTGCTCTTAGTATTAAATTTCCTGTTTTTCTCCTGACAAAACTTCCAATTAAACTTGGACTGGGACTCGGGTCCATTTCACACCACCTCCAACTTGGTCTGTTTCATTTTTCGCATAAAACCTAAAAAAACACCTTCATTTCAAACAAATGAAGGTGTTATATGCATGGCAAATAACCGCTGATGGCTTCCCTCCATTCGTAGAGCTTTAGCACTGTACGGCATAGGGCATACACCCAGCTACATTAGGAAACACCTTATGTCGATGATTCCAGTTGACCCATTGGCGTCTTTGGACATTTTTGGGCAGTAGCGTATCTCCTGTACAGGAGCCTCACCTAACGAGGAATGTTCAGTTTTTTTCAACTGTCTGCAATGATAAACGACAAGGAACCAAGTGTCAACAGTGTTGCTCACTTCTTTCAAAAAAGGAAAAAACCTCTGGCAAAGCGAATTCTTATAGTACAAAAAGGTTTGTATACAGGGGGATAAAGATGTCACAACAAGTTGTTATCGAAAGAGATAAAAAGCCGGTTATAAAAAGAAGATGGGTAAAAATCCTTATGATTCTTGGAGGAATTCTCATCTTTTTATTTTTAATAGGAGCCGGAACGGGTTACTGGTATATTACAAAAAGCCTCCCCGTATTGGAAGGTGAAAAGCAGATGGAGAGTCTTACAAATGAGGTGACAGTCGTTAGGGACGAACGTGGTGTGGCGAAAATAACGGCAGATAATCTGGAGGATCTTTTTTACATCCAGGGTTACGTCACAGCCCAGGACCGCCTGTTTCAAATGGATATGACGAGACGTCTTGCCGGGGGACGGCTGTCTGAAGTGGTGGGGAGTGCTGCTCTTGACAGCGACCGCTTTTTCCGGACATACGGGATGCACCGGTATACAGAGGCGATGATTGAGCTTTTTGACGAGGAGACAAAGCAGGCAGTGGACGCTTTTTCAGCCGGGGTCACAGCTTATATTAACGAAGCCTTTAAAGAGGGAAACGAACCGCTCGAGTTTAAAATTCTCGGCTACGAACCGGAGCCGTGGACTGCTGAAGACAGTGCCATCGTCGTAAAATACATGGGCTATACCCTTACAGGAAATCACAGAAATGAACTGGAAAACTATCAGCTGGTCCAGGCTTTGGGAGAAGATGCGCAATTTCTTTTTCCGGAGTATCACATCGCCGATCATTTCCCGACAATCTACGAACAAATTGAATTAGAAGACATGCCGTTTGACAGTGGATCGCTCAATTCATTAATGAGTTTTGCCCCATCGGAATTCAACGGGAGCAACAACTGGGCTATTGGCGGTGAGTATACGGAATCCGGATTTCCGATTGTAGCAAACGATCCGCACCTGGGGCTTGCGATTCCGAGTGTATGGTATCAGACCCATCTTGAACTTGATGGAGATTTTCACAGCGTCGGTGTGACCGTACCCGGGGTGCCCGGCGTCGTGCTCGGCCATAATGAAAACCTTGCCTGGGGCGTCACGTCCATGAGTGTGGACCAGGAAGATTTGTTTCTGGAGCAGGCTCACCCGGAAGAACCTCATTTTTATTTATACGACGGGGAATGGGAAGAGGCTGAGGTCATTGAAGAAGTGATCGAAATCGACGGAGAGGACCCACATACAGAAACGGTTGAGGTGACGAGAAACGGCCCCGTGATGACGAGTCTTTTTACTGAGGAGAACGCCGAAGTCAGCTTTCAGGCAGATTCGGACGCCCCTTATCAGGCTATCAGTTTACGGTGGACGGGAAGAGAAGCGGGAGAGGAGCTGAACGGGGTGCTTAAGCTCAACCGTTCGTCGGATGTCTATGAATTTATGGAAGGACTGGACGGCTTTGTGACCCCGGCACTCAGCTGGGTATTTGCCGACCGGGAAGGGAACATCGCTTACCGGGGGCAGGCCAGACTTCCCGACAGGCAAAATTCAGTCGGCCTTCTTCCCGTTCCCGGCTGGGACCCTGATTACCAGTGGAACGGGTTTATTGAAACGGAAGACCTCCCGCAAATCATTAATCCGGAAGACGGGTATGTGATGACCGCCAACAACAAGCCGGTGGATGACGAGTATCCGTATGAAATCGGCCGCAGTTTTTACCCTTACCGGGCTGAGCGGATAGAGGAGATAATAGTGGACCGGATCGAGTCAGGCAAGGCGTTTACGGCAGATCAGAGTAAAGAGATGCAGGTGGACTTTTTGAACACCCAGGCAAGAGCCCTCGTGCCATTGCTCGTGGATGAGGTGGAAAAAAGTGAAGGAGAGCTGAGCGAGCAAGAGAAAGAAGCTCTCTCTCTTCTCCGGGACTGGGACTTTGTTGAAAGTACGGACTCAGGGGGAGCGCTCCTGTGGCATCAGTGGTACAACCAGTTCAGTGAGCGGATGTTTGAGGATATTGTGAGCTTCCCATACTCCAGTGCCCTCGTGATCCATAATACAATTGTAGAGGCTTCTGGGGATCAAGGGGGGAGGATGTTTGGATTTTTAGATGAACAATGGCAGCGGGACTATACGGATTTTTCCCGGGAAACGTTTGTGGAAGCTGTAGCTACTGCGGAAGAATTGCAGGGAAGTGATCCGGAAAGCTGGTCATGGGGAGAATGGCACCAGATGACCATCAAGCATCCTCTCAGTAGTGTGCAGCCTCTCAACTACTTGTTTGATCTCGGGTCGTGGGAGGTCGGAGGGAGCGGGGCCACCCCCGGCGCTCATTCGTATGATGAAGAGACAGGCCGGGTTAATCACGGAGGAGGATGGCGGTTTGTCGCTGATCTCGCTCTTGAGGAGCCGACAGAGGACATTGTGATGCCCGGGCAGTCGGGACAGGTTATGTCGCCTCATTACGATGATCAGATTGAAGCGTGGGTGGATGGTGAGTTACTGCCGATGCGTTATAACATGGGACCAGAGGATGGGGCGAATGTGAAGACATTTGTGCCTGTCCGGGAGGAATAGTTTACAAAAAGGCCGGACTTTCCTGGGGGAGAGGGCGGTTTTTTTAGCTGGCGGGGGTTTTGAGCGGGAGCTGGCGGGGATTTTTGGGGGATTTGTGTTAAGAATTCAGGTATGAATGTGAAGGTAACCCGTCTCAATGTTAAGAATCCACGGGAGCATGTTAAGAATTCCAGATCTGGTTCCTTTTTATTGGAAAAACCCATGGAGCCATGATTGAAAGCCAGCGTTATTTTCTATAAAGTAGATGAAGAGCTTAAAAAGCAGGGCCATAAGCGGTTTGTGGAGAACTTTTTGCGATTTATGCAGACTTTCGGGCCATTTATGGAGAACTTTCTTTGGTTTATGAAGACTTTTCCCCCATTTATGCAGAACTTTAGTTAGTTTAAAGAGAATTAGACACAAATCGTCAAATTTCGCCTAGCCGGCACTACAACTCCTACCCCTAAAAAGGAGATCCGCCCATGAAAATCAACTGGCATTTAATTATCGCAATATTTATCGGCGGAGCACTCGGCACGACCGTCCGCTACTACATAAACGTCCAGACGTTATTTACCCTTTATCCACTCGGAACCCTAATTGAAAACATCGTTGGAAGCTTTCTCCTTGGCGTACTCACTAGGTACGTCCTCCATCGGAAACCCCATGAAGTATGGAAAGCCGGACTTGGCGTTGGATTTTGCGGAAGTTTAACCACCATGTCTACCCTGGCAGCCGATGCATTTATGCTTGCTGGGGAAAAAACGGTTCTCAGCGCCGGACTCTACGTGATGCTTTCCCTATTCGGGGGACTCCTAGTGGCGTTTATCGGTTTTGTAATCACAGACAGGTTTGCCAAAAGGAGGGGGGAAAAAAGCCATGTTTAACTTACTGTTAGTCTCACTTGGAGGCGGACTGGGAGCGGTGAGCCGTTTTCTGTTGGGAGCAAAAATTCAGCACCGTTATCCGGACCCGCCGTTTCCCGTTGCCATGCTGACTGTTAATCTCTTAGGCTCACTGGGCCTCGGTATTTTCTTTGGAGCGTTCTTTGGCGGCATACCGATTTATGAGTACAACAATCCCTGGTTCCTCCTCCTTGGCGTCGGCTACTTCGGGGCATTCACCACGTTTTCAACATTCAGCGTTGAAGCAGTTACGCTGCTCCATGACGCAAAATATAAAAAAGCTTTTTTATACATAGTTCTGAGCATTGCCGGCTCAGTCGCGGCATTCATCGCAGGCATCTACTGGTTTATATAAAAAACGGTCTCCGATTTTTCCCGGAAGGCCGTTTTTACACGTGTCTCAAAAATAATCTGCACTCCCCCGAAAAAAACGTCATATTCCCACTTTCAAAAGCATATACTGGTATTTTGAAAAAATTGCAGGAGTCCCTCCCTTCTTCCAAGAAAAGTAATAAAAAGGAGGGACTGCCGGTGAAACATAAAGTCGCTTTACTCGCTTTTTTAGTCTTAATTCTTGGAGTGTCTGTTTACTCAGCTGTTGAAGGGATGACAAAAGAAGGAGAAGTGTACACCTCATTTACGTTTCAGGGAGAGTCCGAATCATGGAAAGTCGAAGCTTCATTTGTACGTGGGGAGGATGGGGTTACACATGCCCGTGACACCATCCGTTTTGATTTAAAAGAAGGGCAGACGCCGCAGAACTTTACCGTATCCGTTATGACTCCGGAACGCGACTGGTATACGGGAGCGGGGCGGAGTGTTCTCGTGTTTGAAGGTGAGGCATTCCTGGAAGCCGGAATGGACCTTACTCCTTCCAACAGAAGAATCATAGCCGTCATTGACTGGGCCGGGGAACATGAAGTAGTGAACCTTTCCTACGTTTCGGGCGGAGGATCGAACGAAAGAGATGAAGGTCTCGGAGTGAATGCTGAAATCAACTAAAAAAAGCCTGGCTCTCTCATGGAGCCAGGCTTTTTTAGTTGAGTAGCTGTGTTTGTTATTTTTATAAGGATGTTAATTGCAGCGAATGAGGGCCCCCCGCGGAAAGCGCAGGGTACGCAGACTTCGACTACAATAACTGTGTTTAAATCTATACGAAATGAGCGTTAGATAAACAAAGCCAGAATGATTCCGGCAAGACCGATAAGGGCCATCACATATACAGGCTTAACCGGCATTTCACCGCCGTTTTCCATCGCTTTACCGAACATAAAGAACACAAGCGGATGTACCAGGAACGGCATGGAGAAAATAAACGGAATGAGTGTTGCTGCTTCAGATCCGAACATGCCTTCCTGTATCGCAGCAAACAGACCAAAGTGTGAAATGGCGGAAGCCTGTGCCATCGCTCCGTAATCCATGGAAAGGGAGCTGATGGCCAGGAACGAAAGTCCGCCGAATACGGCACAAAGCTGCCAGCCGAAAGAGAACTGCATCAGAGCGGTTACTTCTTTACGGTCTTCACCGCCCGATTTGCGAAGATTCTTCAAAGAAAGAATTGTCAGGAAGACCCCAATTACCACGATCGCAATGGCAGGCCCCATCCACAGACTGCCACGCTCCGCACTTACTGCAAGAACGGAAAAGACAAACACGTGACCGAAGAACGGAATGTTAATCATAATCGGAGCACGTGTTGCGGCTGTTTTACCAAAGTCACCGGCCGTACATGCGCCTGTAAGCCCGGAGTGGGACAAGGCACCGGCCATACCAGGTGCGAGGTTTCTCGCGTTGGCCGTTCTGGCAAAGAACATAAGAAGGGCAATACCTCCAAACATCCACAGAAGCTGTCCGAAGAATCCGTACACAAGAACAGCATTTACTCCCGGAATCGCAAAAGCGTCACCGATGCGGGAGCCCCCGATCAGGAAGTTAGCCGCAAGTACAACCGGAATCCCTGCAAACAAGAGGGATCGGAGTGTAGGCCCGAACGTCCACTGATAAAATACAGCGCCGAGGCCGGCAGCGATCATCATGGCAAAGAAAATCTGCGGCAGGGCAATAAGCGGTGCCACCATCTGAGCCACAAAGTAAGAACCGAGCAGTATCCCGATAATCACGATGATTTCAATCACACCTTTGCGTAAATAAAGATGCTTATTGGAAATCCGCGCTTTGTTATCGATAAGGATAACAGCACCCACAAGCCCGATCCAGGCTACAAGCGGATAATAGGAAGCAAGCATATCCTCTGAACCTGTGCCGAGAAAAATGTGCATCAGGCCCTGAATACCAAATAACAGGAAGAAAGCACGCAGGATAAAGAACAGCTGCGTTCTGCCCGTACCCAGAATCACTTCTTCATCAGAAGGAACGACCATGTCATCCCCTTCATTCAGTGATTTTTTTCCGAGAATCTTACGCAGTTCCTGGCCCCCGACAAAGAAGGAAACAGTCAGAGCAATGATGGTTGTTTTCGCCATCAGGTCAATTAACGGGAAGTTTTCAAGTCCGGGAGTGGATACTCCGCTGGATTCAAGGAGGTATCCCATCGCAAGACCGAAGATAACGATGATAAGTATAGGTGAATATCTTGTTCCGGCAACGACCGTTCTTGAGATCAGGACGATCGGAATAAGGAATAACAAGATGATCCAGAACTGATTTAACAGTTGAAGGTTCGTAATTTGATCAGCAATTTCCATAAAAATCCCCTTTAAATGTAATAATAAAATTTGTATACACAAGTTACTATGATACCTCAAAGTGAAATTGATCACAATCACAAATGGCTATTTTAATAAAATGTTCAATTTCCTCTGTTTTTATCTGTCAGAGGAGGCTTTTTCGGACAAGTTGCGTCGAATCGTCATCATTTCATCATCCTTCCGCCCATTCCTTCATAAACATTACTAACAGGCTATTGGGAGGGAATAAACATGACCAGTCATGATCACGATAGAGAGTTGATGAGGGCCATTGATGAAATAACGGAAGTTGCGGATGGATTCGGACTTGACTACTACCCTATGCGATATGAAATCTGTCCGGCAGACATTATTTATACGTTCGGCGCCTATGGCATGCCTACGCGCTTTTCTCACTGGAGTTTCGGAAAACAGTTTCATAAAATGAAATTGCAGTACGATCTGGGATTGAGCAAAATCTACGAACTCGTTATCAATTCCGATCCGTGCTATGCCTTTTTACTCGATACGAACACGCTCATTCAAAACAAGCTGATCGTCGCCCACGTATTGGCGCACTGCGACTTCTTCAAAAATAACGTCCGTTTTTCCAATACGAGAAGAGATATGGTGGAAAGCATGACGTCCACTGCAGAGCGAGTGTCCCATTACGAAATGGTTCACGGGAGGGAAGAAGTGGAGAAGTTTCTCGATGCAGTTCTTGCCATTCAGGAACACATCGATCCAAGTCTTGTAAGGCCGAAGCTTTCATGGTCAAAAGAGGATATCTGGCTGGATGAGGAAGATGACGATACGAAGTCAAGTCCCTACGATGATTTATGGGTTCTTGAAAACGCGGATAAAGTGAAGCCTAATCGAAGGGACATGGTGAAAAAGAAGAAAAAGCTTCCGCCCCAACCGGAAAAGGATATCCTTCTCTTTATTGAAGAATACAGCCGTGAGCTTGAAGACTGGCAGCGGGATATTCTCACGATGATGAGGGAAGAAATGCTCTACTTCTGGCCACAGCTCGAAACGAAAATCATGAACGAAGGATGGGCCAGTTTTTGGCACCAAAGGATTATTCGTGAAATGGACCTCACAGAAGACGAAGCGATCGAATACGCCAAACTGAACGCGGGCGTTGTCCAGCCGTCCAAAACGCAAATTAATCCGTACTATTTAGGTATTAAAATCTTTGAAGATATAGAGGAGCGCTACAATAACCCAACAGAAGACATGATCAAACGCCAGGGTGTGAAACCAGGCAGCGGCCGTGAGAAGATGTTCGAGGTTCGGGAGATTGAATCGGATATTTCGTTTATCCGAAACTATTTAACAAAAGAACTGGCCTCGCGTGAGGATATGTATCTGTTTCAGAAGAAAGGCCGTGACTATAAGATCGTAGACAAACAGTGGGAAGCCGTGCGTGATCAGCTTATCTCAAGCCGTGTGAATGGCGGGTTTCCTTATCTTCAGGTTACGGATGGGGATTATCTGAAGAACGGTGAGCTTTACATTTCTCATGCGTATGAAGACATTGAGCTTGATACGAAGTACCTTGAAAAGACACTTCCATACCTTCATCAGCTTTGGGGGCGACCCGTTCATATGGAGACAGTGCTCAGTGACCGTAGGATTGTTTTTACGTATGACGGAAAGAAGATTCATAAGAGGTATTTGTGAAATGAAAGGTATGGCCGTTCAGGTCATACCTTTTCCTTTATACTTGAACTATGAAGCCGCAATAAGAGTGAAGCGATTAGAAGCTAGATTGATTTTGATGTATGTAGTATGGAGGTATTTGTAAAATAGTTATAGAATAGAGAATGTTGTCAATTAAGATGTGAGTCTTTCACACATATGATTACTTTTTCAACAATTGGGATAGTTTGTGAACAAACCAAAAATAAAAGGGCCTTTAACTTTATTTGCAAGGCTTTTGGAAATATCTTAATTAACCTGTTACTTACTTATAATTTTATAAAGGAGCGGCATAGCAAATGACGATAATATTGAAGAAGTGTACTCTTGAAGACTCGCGTAACCTTCAAGAGATTGGCTGTGAAACATTCAATGAGACGTTCAGGGATCAGAATTCACCTGAAAATATGAAAGCCTATCTTGAAAAAGCATTTAACTTAAAGCAGGTCGAAAAAGAATTATCAAATGATTCTTCTCAATTCTTTATTGTTTACCTCGAAAATGAGGTTGCCGGGTATTTAAAGGTGAATACCGGTGATGCCCAGTCTGAAGAAATGGGAGATGAATCGCTTGAAATTGAGAGGATTTATATTAAGCGGAACTTTCAAAAGCATGGGCTTGGTAAATACCTGCTAAATAAAGCTATTGAAATTGCGTTGGAACAAAACAAACACAAAATATGGCTCGGTGTATGGGAGCAGAATGAAAGTGCCATTGCTTTTTATAAGCGGATGGGATTTGTTCAAACTGCAACCCACTCTTTTTATATGGGTGATGAAAGACAAATAGATTTAATTATGATCAAAACTCTCATATAAGGTGGATCTTTATTTATAAAAACAGACCTTACAAATAAAAGCTTGTTGTACCAGTGACAGTGGATAAACTGAACCCCATGTCACTGGTTTACTAAAAAACATTCGTTACACTGAATACAGAGAATTAACCAGACTCATGTGTCTGATTTTTTTTTGATTTTTTTTGTAACGAATGAATGCCGGCACAGTCATACTTATGAAAGGGGGCGGGAGAGTGGAGGAGTTTGAGAGTATATACAATCAATACTTTCGCGAAGTTTACCTGTTTGTATTGAAGTTATGCCGTAACGAAAAGGTTGCTGAAGAGATCACGCAGGAAACTTTTTATAAGGCGTTGAAAGGAATTGATCATTTTAACGGCCGTTGCCGGGTCAATGTCTGGCTGTGCCAGATTGCTAAGAATACATACTTTACTTATCTCAACAGGCAAAAACGGTTTGATACAGAGGGGATAAAGGATAAAGCAGGTGGAAATACGATCGAAACGTTGATCGTAAATAAAGAAGAAACCTTCCGCATTCATAAGGTGCTGCATTCCCTGGAAGAACCTTATAAAGAGGTATTTACGCTGAGAGTATTTGGAGAACTTTCCTTTAAGCAGATAAGTGAACTTTTTCAAAAGACAGAGAGTTGGGGGAGAGTCACCTATTACCGGGGTAAGCAGAAAATACAAGAAAAGCTGAAGGAGGAATGAGGGTGGAAAAAGCATCATGTAATATTATCAGAGATGTGCTGCCTTTGTATCACGACCAGGTGTGCAGCGAGGATACAGTCAAAATGGTTGAGGAACATCTCCAGGAATGCAGCAGTTGTAAACAAGAGTTGGAAAGAATACAGGACAATATTACAGCCCCGGAAGACATAAGTGAGAATAGGAAGGACAGCCATGTGATCAGGACGATCTCCGCTTCATGGAAGCGATTGCGGATAAGGTCCTTTATAAAAGGTGGAGTTATTGGTGCACTCGTTATTTCCCTGCTTGTTTTAAGTTATTTTGGATTGTTTGAATGGCACATTATGAGCGTTCCCACAGACAGGGTAGAGATTAATGAAGTAAGCGAATTACCGGATGGTAAAATGGTCTACTTTGCTGAAATCAATGATGGGTATAGTTTAAACAGGATAAAGTATCATATGGACAGAGAAGGGAATTTCTATATCACTCCTTTAAGACCGGTCATTAAACAAGAGGCAGATAAACACCTGCCAGGTTTGGAAAAGGGGTATGATTTTATTGATATGGAGGAACAGGAACTTGTGCGTGGTAAGGAGATAGCCACGATTAATTATGGAACCCCGAAGGATCATATTATGATTTGGGAAAAGGGGATGGATTTGCCGGACGCAAGTGAAGAAATTCAAAACATGTTTAATTTTTAAAGCACATTACGACAAAGCTGACGGAACAGCTAATAACATAGACGCAGATTTAACGCACGAGCTCCGTTTGAGTTCGTGCGTTTTTGAATGACTTATTGAGTATTACAGAAGTGTTAACTACTGGTATAATATTACAAGGATACTTTATTTAATTTCGCTGGAGTAATTTGATTTTTCGTGGGGGGAGGTTAATTTTTTACATGAAGAACAAAGAGAAACTCATGTCAAAATGGGAAAAAGTCTACCTGGTAATAAGCTTATTGTTTGTAACTATAGGTGTAGTATCGTTAACCTGTAATCTTTTGTCCGTCAATTTTAATGACATGCAATTGCATCAGGATACAACATTTAAGTCTAATGCGGTATTTTTCCTATTGGGAATTGTTTTTCTCACTGCTATGTTCAATGGTAAAGAATATAAAAAAGGATAGAAATTCATCACCATTAAAGATGGACAGAAGAGTATTGTTTACTTTAGTTGAGAATCCAAACGATACGGCAACAGAGCGGATGAAATATACGCAGACTCCTGCGGCAGTGGGGGCCAGGAGAGACCCCGCAGGGCAGAGCCTGAGGAGGCTCGCCGGCACCGCCGCGGAAAGCGAAGTATATTTCAGGAGCGAATGAGGTGCACTGCATGTTATCCGTTTGGTTCCTCGTTAACTAAAACACTTTTGTCCACGCCCCCAAATGTGATATAGATTATAACTTCCTCACTTATCCCTTCGGCAAAGGAGCCTTTTCAGACACAAACCCCCTGCTTATCAGCTCGTCCCAAAAAGCATGAGGAATTCGTTCATCTTCAAGAGCAGACAGATCCTCTTTGATCCGGTCGGTTCTGGTAGAGCCGGGAATTACTGCCTGGACTGCGGGGTGGGCAGAAGAAAATTGCAATGCAGCTGCTTTCAGGCTTACACCATGCTTTTCGGCTATCTCCTTCAATTCCCGGGCGTGGCTTTTCTTTTCTTCGGAGGCTTCAGCATAATCAAAGTGATCACCGCCAAGCAGGGCCCCGGAATTATACGGACTTCCAACCACAAAGCCCATTCCTTTCTTTTCGGCAAGGGGCATCATCTTTTCCAGTGCCTTTTCATGTTGCATAAGTGTATATTGTGTGGCTGTTAAACAAAGATCCGGCTGTACCTCATCTAGTTCCAGGATTTTTTCGATTGGCTCAGTTGTATTTACACCGAGCCCCCAGGACTTAATAACGCCCTCTTTACGAAGTTGTTCCAAGACCGGGAAGGCTCCTTTACGGGCTTCTTCAAATTTCTCTGTCCATTCGTTACCAAGAAAGTCAGGTGAAAGATCGTGGACAAAAAGAATGTCCAGGTGGTCGGTATTCAAACGGGTAAGGCTGTCTTCGATAGAGCGGAGTGTACCGTCCTCAGTATAATCGGTAACCAGTTTGTTCTTGCGCCCGTCTTCAAAAAGCCCGGATTTATCTTCTTCTTCATCCAAAATTATTCTGCCTACTTTAGAGCTGAGAATATAATCATTTCGATTGTATTCCAGCAGCACTTTTCCAAGCCGCAGTTCAGAGAGTCCAAATCCGTAAAAAGGAGCTGTATCGAAATAGCGGATTCCTGCGTCCCAGGCGGTTTGAATGGTTGCAAGTGCTTCCTCATCGGGAACGTTACGGAACATATTGCCGAGAGGTGCCGTTCCCAGACCTATCTTTTTGTTTAATCCATGTTTTAAATGACTCATGATTTCCCTCCTATAGACCGTCTACGTCAGGAATTACCCTTTCGCTACCAGGATTAAACGACTTCAGAAATATCCTGATATAATTAGAATGATAGAAAAGATGAACGGAGGCAGACAAATGGCGGATTTCACTAACAAACCAACGATCCCGGGAGAAAAGGTAATATTAAGACCTTTTAATACAGTGGAGGATTTTCCTTATTTAGAAGAATGTTTGAAAGACCAAGAAGTGATTAAATTAACGGGGAGCTCATCTGAGTACGATAGAAAAGAAGTGTTTAAATGGTATAGTACTAGAAATGAACAGACTGACCGGTTGGATCTTGCCATTATTGATAAAACCGAAAACAAATTAGTCGGGGAAGTGGTGGTCAATTCCATTGATGAACAGAATCAAAGTATGAACTTTAGGATCCTCATCGGACCAGGAGGCAGAAATAAAGGATTAGGCACTGAAGCAACTCAGCTTATTGTCGATTATGTTTTTATGAATACCGTCTTGGATCAGCTGACTTTATGTGTGTTTGCCTTTAATCCGAGAGCAAGGAAAGTCTATGAGAAAGTTGGATTTACTATAGATAGTATTGATAAGAATGAGTTGGAATGTGAAGGAGAATGGATCGATTCAATTAATATGAAATTAATAAGAGAGGATTGGATGAAAAAACAAAGAAGATATTAAGGACTTAAGAATATTTCAAGTTTCAAGTAAGCAAGCGTTGTGAATAACGAAATGATCTAAGAAGGGAGAGGTTGGTTTGGGCTCAAGAATCATGCACCTCGTTATTGCGGATAAAATTGCAGAGCGTATGGGAATCGAAGATAAAACATTGTTTTTACTTGGAGGTATTGCTCCGGATGCAGCGTCCTCCAAAGACCTGTCACACTTCTACCGGGGGTCTCTCGAAGATTATTCCAGAAACATAGATTACAACGGATTTCTGCAAAAATATCATTCCTTAGCAGAGCGCGATTACATATGGGGATATTTCACACATTTAATCGCTGATGATCTCTGGCTGAAAGGGTTTTATTTACCCTGGCTGAAAAACAGGATGGAAGCTGATAAAGAGATATTCCGTTTATACCATGAGGATTTCAGGGTACTCAACGGAAAGATATTAGATTACTTTGGGTATACAGAACAGTTGAAAGAACAGCTCCGTTATACTTCGGACATCATTGATTTGCAGGAGGTTAAATCCAAAGAAGTTAAAGAATTCATTCCTTATCTGACAGGGGATATGGACTATGATCAAAAAGTAATTGATCAAAGGTTAACGGTGTTTACATTGAGTCAGATCATCGGGTATATAGAGACATCGGTAGATAAGGGTATGGTGAATATAAGGGAGGTACTGAATTAGTCGGCTTATAAATAGTCTGAGAATCAGCGAAGGGCAGGCAGACTTCATCCCGATGAAGAGTAGGAGATTTCCATGTCATTAAAAGCAGGAAATACCCTTACATGTGAACGGACGTTTACCCATAGGGATGTTGAACCAGAATGAAAAAGAATTGGTAAAAGGAGAGTTCTCAGGTGTCATACTGGATCAATAAGCTGCCCGGGCAGCTTATTTTATTGCCCCTTTACACCATTGACATGTTTAATGCTAAGATTAATTTATGCTTCATAATAGGAAAGCTGAGGAAGGTTTACATATGATAAGGAAACATTCACTGATGGTATTTTTCATAGTCTTCTTAACGGGCTGCGCAGGAAGTGAGAATGAGAGTGAAACCATTTATGTGGCAGCTGCATCTGACTTATACCACGCACTCACTGACATCGGAGACGCTTTTACAGAAGAAACAGGCATAATTGTAGAGTTTACCTATGGATCGACGGGACTGTTAACACAGCAAATACAGGAAGGTGCACCGTTTGATTTATTTGCTGCAGCACATGAATCCTATATTGACCACTTAATTGAGAGAAAGGCTGTCTTTGAAGATTCAAAGGCGTATTATGGGATTGGCAGAATTGCAGCGTTGTCTTCCAGCGGGCAGGACATTGTATTGGATAAAGACTACCTTTTAAGTGCTGAAGTAAAACGGATCACGATTGCCAACCCGGAACACGCTCCTTACGGAAAAGCAGCAAAAGAGACACTGGAATCCTGGGGTATTTGGGAAGAGGTACAACCTAAGCTGGTTTTCGGGGAAAATATAAGACAGTCGTATCAATATGTGGAATCAGGGAATGCAGAAGTGGGAATCATCGCTCTGGCATTAATGAACGAAACGAATTTGCAGTATGATTTAATAGAGGAAAATACCCACGCTCCTATCCTGCAGGCGCTGGGGATTCCTGTTCAAACAGAAAAAAGAGAGTTAAGCGAACGGTTTTCGGACTTCATCCTGAGTCGTACAGGACAGGAAATATTAATCGAATACGAGTTTGATATCCCATGATGGACAGTATCTTAACACCGTTATGGCTGTCCCTTAAAATTGCCTCAACAGCTACGGTACTTGCGTTTATCATCGGACTTTTCTTGGCATGGTGGTTCTCTTTTTCCAAAAATAAAGTAACGAATCTGCTATCCATTATCATTACGATTCCCCTCGTGATACCTCCAACCGTTCTGGGTTATTATCTGCTGGTGGTATTGGGCAGAAACAGTATGTTAGGGCAGTGGATTGAGGGGATAACAGGTGAGCCGGTTATTTTTACGTGGAAAGCGGCTGTTATCGCTGCAGCCATTGCAGCCCTGCCTCTGTTAATAAGACCGATGCAGGCATCATTCGAATCAATCAATAAAAATATTATCCAGGCAGCAGCGCTTGATGGAGCAGGTAAACTTCAGTTACTCCGTTACATCATTATTCCCCTGGCATATAAAGGTGTCCTTGCCGGGCTTGTATTGGGCTTTGCCAGAGCAATGGGAGAGTTTGGGGCTACGTTAATGGTTGCAGGCAACATACCGGGAAAAACCCAGACCCTTTCCATTGCTGTCTATGATGCTGTCCAGGCCAACAGAATGATGGAGGCCAATATTATGGTGGTTATTTTAACAAGTACAACAATCCTCTTTTTGTTACTGCTGCATAAATGGTTTAAGTGATAGTAAATATTCAATACAGGAGGAGAACAAATGTCTGATTGCTGTTATGGAAAAGTACGTGTTGAGTCCATGTTGTGCCCGTCATGCAGGAATAAAGGAAAAAAGTAAAGGTAATTACAGTTAAAGCAATGTTAAAGCCAGCTTCACTCGGCACGCTGGATGCCGGTTCACCTCATTTTTTCTGTCCGGCAAAAGATTGTCCGGTTGTATATTTTGATAAGAATAAAAAGACATATAGGAAAACAGACGTTAAGGTTTCTGTCTATCATAAAGATGCTTCCTCTGATACTCCTGTATGCTACTGCTTTAACTGGACAAAAGAGAAACTTAAAAATGCCATTCAGACGGAAGAAGTAAATCCAATTGAACAGATACGCGAGAATATAAAGAAAGACCGTTGCGGGTGTGAGGTAAACAACCCTCAGGGCAGCTGCTGTTTGGGGAATGTCACAGGGTTTATAAAGCAGGGCAGCGCATAAATTGCGCCGCCCTGTTCCTTTTTACGCTGTTGTTCTTTTATGAAATACAAGCAGGACTTGAGATATAACAGCCAAAATTGGCAGTTCCAGCAACGGGCCGATCACCAGCGTTATTGCAATTAGAGGCTTGTCCGGAAAAGCTGTCATGGCAATTGCTAAAGCAATTGGTGAATTTCTTGCAAGAGTGGTCAGGCTCAAACTTGTTCTTTCAGATAAAGAGAATTTCATAACCTGCCCGGCCTTTTGGGTGACGATAAAATTAATCACAAAAAATAATAAGAGAGGTATGGTGATTTTCCAGATAAGTTCAAGGTTATCAAGCAGTAACTGCCCCTGTGAGGCAAACATAGCCACGATAGCAAGGCTGAGGAACAGAATGGGCAGGGCGCTGACCTTGGAGAGAAACTTTTCTCCTGCCTCTTTGTTTCCGATGGCCTTTTTTGTAAGTAAAGCCAAAACGAGTGGTATTAACAATACAATGAGAATGCTCTCGATTAAGTAGACAGGTTCGATAACACCGGTGGTGCCTCCAAAAACAAGAAGGTAAACCGGAAGCAGAAGAACCTGCAAGAATAAATTCAGCGGCAGAATGGCTGCTGAAAGCGCCACATTTCCTTTCGCAATTCCCGTAAAAATCAAGTACCAGTCTGTGCATGGTGTGACCATAAGCATAATAAATCCGATGTACAGTGCCGGGTTGTCTCCGAGGAAAACCATGGCCAAAAGCCATGCTAACGCGGGGACCCAGACAAAATTGATTATAATTGAAGTGTAAGTAAACCTGACATTTTTGAATGCTTTCTTCACTTCTTCAAAAGGAATCTGCAGGAAAGTGATATAAAGCATGGCAACTAACAAGGGCACAATTAGCAGTTCCGCATTCGTTCTTATCCACTCTATTTGCCCCAGGCCGATTCCCATCATGACAGCCAGGAAAATGATAAGCGTATAAAGCTTTTCAAATATCCCCATAACAACACACCAGTTCCTGTGAAATGTACACATTGATGATTTTAATACGATCTTTTATTGGATACACCGATTCCATGTTTTCAAAGCATTAGTGGGTATTCGGATTAAAAACAGTAAACCATTTCCGGTAAGCCATTAAGCAAACGTAAAACCAAGTGATGGATATGGTGACTGCAGCAAAAATATCTGTTGGGAAATGGGCTCCTGTTACAATTCGGCTTAATGCTACGGTAAGAATAATGCCAACAAGAAAGAGTGTTGCAGTGATTTTTATCAGTTGTTTACTTATCAGGTGGTAACACAAGTAAATTAAGAACGAAAACAAAATCACACTTCTCATCGTATGGCCGCTCGGAAAGCTGTAGGAAGATATTTCAAGTGAATAGCCAAAAACCTCAATCACACTCATTTCACCAGGCCTCTCACGCTGGAACAAAACCTTAAGAGCAAAATTTAATAATATACCGCCAAATACAAGTGAAAACAGTAGTATGGTATAGCCAGACATTTTTCTGATTATTAAATAAAATCCTATTATGACTGTAATAATTAAAATAACTTCTCCTGAACCGATTTTTGTGGCTTTTCCCATCAGTTCGGCAATGAAAGGAGGCAAAGGCTCCCGCACTGCCCTGATAATTACCTGGTCAAGAGAGATCAAGTGGTTCTGTATGGATAAAACCGAAACAAATATAAACAGAATAAAACAGCTTACCGCAATTATTTTTTGATTTTTGTATGTCTCTGGCATAAGTGGTCACTCATTTCAAAATGAAGGATAAATAATGATTATATCATTAGTGTTTAAAGCTTTGAACTGTGCATCAGAAATTTTGTCTGAGGAGAGCAGTTCCCTTTGTCCTAATCCAATTCATCAGTATCAATAAAGTCTTGAGAAAACAAGCACTTCGTTTTAACAGTATAGTAAAAAACCACAGTACAAGATCATGAACGAGATTGTTTTTGTAAGTTACCATTCACTTGCTGATGAATC
Source organism: Alteribacter salitolerans (assembly GCF_016901055.1). NCBI lineage: Bacteria > Bacillati > Bacillota > Bacilli > Caryophanales > Bacillaceae > Alteribacter > Alteribacter salitolerans. The sequence goes on from NZ_JAFEUX010000011.1 coordinate 119,117, forward strand.
TCCCGCTTTATTCCCTACATAAAATAGTATATAATTATCAGATAATACTAGATATTTTAATGTGGAAATTATTATAATAGACAATGGATATGTTTTTTATGAAATAGAAAAGGGATGTTCCTGAGCGGGGCTTTGTGACCTTGGCAGGACAGCCTGTTCTTTTTTGTGCATGTGATAAGGAGGCCTATAATGAGTATCATCCAGAAGAAAACAGACGTTATCTTAATTGGTGCCGGAGTCATGAGCGCCACTTTGGGATCTTTACTGAAAGAATTGGCACCGGACTGGGAAATTAAAGTTTTTGAAAAGCTGGCTAATGCAGGTGAAGAAAGTTCCAACCAGTGGAACAATGCCGGTACAGGCCATGCTGCACTGTGCGAACTTAACTATACATCAGAAAAACCTGACGGATCAATAGATATCAGTAAAGCCGTAAAGGTCAATGAACAGTTTCAAATTTCAAGGCAGTTTTGGTCCTACCTTGTGAACTGCGGTCTTATTCGTCAGCCACAGGACTTTATCATGCCTATACCTCATATGAGTCTTGTGCAAGGGGAAGAGAACGTTACTTTTTTAAAGAAACGTATGGAAGCGCTGTCAGATAACCCGTTGTTTGAGGAGATGGAATACTCCGATGACCCTGAAAAGCTGAAGGAGTGGCTGCCTCTTGTCATGGAAGGCCGCACAACAAATGAACCAATAGCTGCTACAAAAATTGACACCGGAACGGATGTTAACTTTGGTGCGTTAACCTGCACGTTGTTTGACCACCTGAAGAGTGAAAACGTCGAGATTAACTACAACCACAGTGTTGAGGATCTTAAACGCTCAAGCGACGGTTCATGGGAAGTAAAAGTGCATAATAATGAAAGCGGTAATATTGAACACCATACGGCGAAGTTTGTCTTTATCGGTGGCGGGGGAGGAAGCCTTCATTTACTGCAGAAGACAGGGATTCCTGAATCAAAACAGATTGGAGGATTTCCTGTAAGCGGGCTGTTTATGGTGTGTAAAAATCCTGAAGTTACAGCCATGCACCATGCAAAAGTCTATGGTAAAGCGAAGTCAGGCGCTCCGCCAATGTCTGTCCCACACCTTGATACAAGATATATTGATAATGAGAAAGCGCTGCTGTTCGGACCGTTTGCAGGCTTCTCGCCAAAGTTTTTAAAGACAGGTTCAAACCTTGATTTAATCACCAGTGTAAAGCCGAACAATGTCCTTACAATGCTTGCTGCAGGCGTAAAGGAAATGGCGTTGACAAAATTTTTGATCCAGCAGGTGCTGTTAACCAATGAAAAGCGCATGGATGAGTTACGTGATTTTATCCCGAACGCAAAAAGTGAGGATTGGGAGATCGTAACAGCAGGTCAGCGTGTGCAGGTGATTAAGGATACCGAGGATGGCGGTAAAGGAACCCTTCAATTTGGTACGGAAGTGGTGAGCGCCGCTGACGGGTCCATTGCTGCACTGCTTGGTGCTTCTCCGGGCGCTTCCACAGCTGTTCATGTCATGCTTGAGGTACTGGAAAGATGCTTCCCGCAGCATATGAATGAGTGGGAACCAAAAATTAAACAAATGATTCCTTCTTATGGTGTCTCCCTGTCGGATAATCCTGAAATGTTCAGAGAAATTCAGGCATCAACAGCAGAGATACTTGCCTTGAGCGAAAAAGAGCTGGTCATTAGTTAATTAAAATCAAGAACCTTCGATCTTTCCCATGATTGAAGGTTCTTTCTTGAAAGGCAGTGTTACTTTGAGTAAATTGCTTAGGTGTATATCAGCTTAGCTGGCAGAGGAATGGCCCACAAAGGGCGGAACAGTGCCCTCAAATCAGAAAAATCAAGGCAGAACAATCACACCAGATTCCCGACGTGATGACGTGATATGGACTTTATCAGTGAACTGGTTACTGTCAGAAGAAATTAACGAAAACATTGGCATGAAGAGAGGAGGATGACTGAATGAATATAGAAAGCAAGCCTTTACCTGCGTTGTCCATGTACCGTATTACAGCCAGACTGTTTACCCATGTGGAAGCGTCAGTGTCCGCTGCATTCGGAGAAACTGGAAAAGAGCTGATTCAAAAAGGCGTAAACAGATTCGGTTGTGATCTGGCACAAAATATATCATTAAGAGCTTCCGATGAAGGAGAAAGGCACGTCTTAAGTAACTACATACCAACGCATGTTGATAAGAAAAAGCTGGATCAGAATGAAGCAGATATATACAGTCAGATGGCCGGATTGTTCGGTCAGACCGCCAAATCTGTGGTGGATGAGTATGGCGGAAGAGGAAAAGATGCGGTTCGTGAAGGTGTCAGAACCTTCGGCGAAGCAAGAGGGAAAGGGATTGCAGAAAGAGCCGCACACCTTGGTCAGGATAATACGATCGAAAATTACCTGTCAAACTATGATATGGGACGAAGTGAACTCTTTGAAATGGAAACACACCATTACCCTGAGGTGATTCAACAGACATTTACAGCGTGCCCGTTTGGAAAGCAGTGGGCAGACGACAATATGGGCGAATACGGGATTTTATATTGTGAAATGATCGATCCATCCATTGCTAAAGGCTATAACAAAGATTTTGAAGTGGACCATGATCAATATGTATTAAAGGAAGGCGTTTGTGAGTTTAAATTTAAGCTTAAAAAATAAGCCTGTTTGCACAATAAAGACTCTTCATTTTATTTCATAAACCGGTCTTTACCGGATTAAAAATGACAGGATGCCATAGTTGCGGGGAGATAAGATGAGATCGGGAGGTGATTGTATGACGTTGGTCGAGTCTTTAAAGCAAACGATTGACTTAATTGAAAAAGCGTTGCCGGATTCTGTTCCCATAGAGAAAGCCGCCAGGACTGCCCACATGTCACCGGCTCATCTGCAAAAAGCCTTCACGGTATTGACCGGCATGACTGTGGGAGAATACATCCGTAAACGAAGGCTCACTCTTGCAGCAGAAGAGCTGACCAGGGGAGACAGGAGAGTCATAGATGTAGCTTTAACCTATGGATATGAAACGCCTGAATCATTTGCAAAAGCCTTTCGCAGGCAGCACGGTATTGCGCCTAAGGAAGCAAGGAACCCCGGTGCTCGTCTTTCGTGCTACAATCGTCTGCTCATTCACGTAACGTTGAGAGGAGAAAAGGCGATGAAGTACAGAATTGAAGAGAGAGAAGGGTTTCAGGCTATTGGCATCCACAGAGAGATGTCCATGGTTGATAACGAGCAAAGTCGGGAAATTCCAAAGCTCTGGGGAGAGGTAAACGAAAACGGAACGTCTGCAACACTATTCAACCTGAATAACGGAGACCTTGAAGGGGTACTCGGGGTATGTGTAGGTAAAGGAAATGAGATGCTGGATTACTGGGTCGCAGCAGAATTCAAAGGGGCAGTGCCGAAGGGATTTGAACAGATCACGATTCCTGCTTCAAAATGGGCTGTTTTTGAAGTTCACGGTTCAATGCCTGATGCTATGCAAAAGGCGTGGGAGCAAATCTTCTCTGAATGGTTCCCTTCAAGTAACTACGAACATGCAGGGACAATGGACTTTGAAATGTATAAAAAAGGCGATCCAATGTGTGAATCGTATTACTCGGAAATATGGATTCCGGTTAAGTAAGAAGCAAACGGGTGGAGAGTATCTTCCACTCGTTTTTTGATTTTCAGGTACTTCGGCTTCATTACTTTTTCACTCAGGAAAGCCTTTTAAAAAGTCCAACGTACACTTTCCGGTCACTGGCATATTGTGTAGAGAAAATGCCTTTGAAAGGAATGACTGACGTGTATTCGTATCCCTATTACAGAAATACCTTGAATCAAATTCTGGGAGCCATTCAAGAAGGATTGAATAAAGAAGCCACTGCAGTGGACCTCTACAGCAGACTGGCTCACGAAGCACCAAACCAGGATCAGCAGCAGAACATTCTTCAAGCTGCCCAGAACAGATACATGCACTTTAACCAGTTTGCCAATCTTTATTACTCACTCACCGGGGCACAGCCTGTTTATCATATGGAAGATATCCGGTACCAGGACTACCGGGAAGGCCTGAAAAAAGCCCATCAATTGGGGTCTGAAGCATCAAAGGATTACCGCAAACATGCTCAAAGCTCACACTATCCATTAGTAAAGCAAGTGTTTTTGCAGGCGGAAGCAGGTGAAGAAGCAGTTCGGTCCATGTACCGGGATGACATTCAGGATTACGGTCAAACCCCTTACGTTGTAGATATTGAGGAAATAACGAAACAAAACGATACATTCCGTACTGCACTCTGGACCGGAGAGCATTTGCAGTTAACGCTGATGAGTATCGGTGTGGGAGAAGACATCGGCCTTGAAGTACATCCTGATGTTGATCAGTTTCTCCGCATTGAAGAAGGTGAAGGACTGGTTCAAATGGGGGACAGCGAAGATAATTTAACGTTTGAAACAAGAGCCTCTTCAGACTATGCGATCTTTGTACCCGCAGGAAAGTGGCATAATCTCACGAATACAGGTGATGAACCTCTAAAGCTTTATACGATCTATGCCCCGCCGGAGCATCCGTTCGGGACGGTTCATGAAACGAAAGAAGATGCGATGGCTGCCGAAGAACATCACCATAGCTGATCCAGAAATTACAGGGCAATAATAAAAGAAGCTGGGACATAAAGAAAGAGTTTAGCTTAGAATGCGAAAAATGCGCTAACATACCGGATGAAATATACGCAGACTCCCTCGGGAAAAGTTGATGTACCAGGGGTTAAGATCCCTTCTGGTTCTTTTAAAAAAAATTTTTATTGAGGTGGTGATCCAATACTCTTCTTACCTTTTCTAATTTTAGAAAAGAAAGGGAGTGAGATTGACGCGTCGCGGTAGGAGATTGGAAATCATCTCCTTATTCCGATATAGGCACATAGGAT
>NZ_JAFEUX010000012.1:0-92634 GCF_016901055.1 Alteribacter salitolerans
TATAATAGTAGGCAGTAGCGGAAGACGGCGACTCCAGCGGGAAAAGCAACAGCTGAAGACCCCGCAACGGAGTGAGGAGGCTGAAGCGTTGCCCGCGGAAAGCGTCCGTCTGAAGCGGATGCAGGATCTCTGCTTTTATGTGCAATTCATACTAGACCCTTTATTATTAGTGTACTATAAATATCTGAATAGTTGGATTATTAAACACAAAAAGAAAAGGCTGTTGAGAAAAGACTTTCTCAACAGCCTGAGGATGAATCGTAAAAACGATTCATCCTTTTTAATTGGATTTTTATGTTAAAATAAAGAAGATTCATAATGATATGACATAGGAGGAAAATGATTGATTATACATAAAGGTTATTTAATCACTTCCCTATCTCTATTCTTCGTGGTCATGGCACTGAACTTTCCGTTTCCTCATGCGACTTACCAGAGCGGGGTTCACTCGATGGTGGTTTTAGGAATTCCGGTGAGTACAGCGGATGGGATCATGTGGTTCGGGTGGCTGTATGTAGCCATGATCGTAGCGGCGGTTGTGTTCCTCGTAAAAGCTCTTGATAAATATAAGCTTAGACTGGCTCTATTAAGTTTGTTATTAGTGAATGTGATGCCAATTGCGACGGCTTCAGCTTTTGAAAGAACGGTTGCCTCTGGGGTATATGCGGTGAGTTACGATAGTTCGGCGAGTGTTTGTGAGTTTAATAGAAGCGGTAACGAGCGAATGAAAGCCGAGTGTGAGCTCACGTTTACGAATCACAGTGATGAGGCTGTTTTTTTTACACTTTCATTTATGGAGAGATATAGTGGATATAAAGAATTTAATGAGATTTTATCGCTTTTAAATGAATACGGGCCTTTTGAAGCTAGTTTGGATGGTTCAGAGAGAAAGGTTGTTTCCATCTCAGCAGAAGTGGAATCTAGTGGTTTTGATGGGGGCAGCTTCAACGGCCCCAACCTAAAGATCGAGGGTGATGATGGTAAAACGAGAACCTATTAAACACATCCTCCTTGCAGGCACGATGTGCTTCGTTCTATTTGCCTCAGAGGAGGAAAGCCGTTATGTTGAGTGGGCAAGTCATAGTGAAAGCCAGATTCAACGGCTTCAAGATGCTATAATCATGTTCGAAGTAAGAGACGGCACGATTTGGATCAAAGAAAAAGATGTGACTAAAGCAGTCATGTGTTGCACATAAATGGAGGGAAAAGAAAATGAAGACGATTCGAAAAGCAGAAGCGGCCGATCGGGCATTTATTGATCAATTGTGCCAGTGGAGTTGGAAGGAAGAGACGCAAGGTCTTTCTTATCCTAGAGTGAAAGGGTTGGAGGAGCTTGAAGCGGAAGTGGCCGAGTGGGGGAACACCTACGAGGACACGCTGTATGTGGTAGAAAATAAAGATGAGCCTGTCGGTTTTTTCGGTTTTTTATATGAACCTGGAGACAAAGAGGCGTATATAATTGGACCGGTGTTTACAAAAGAAAATCACGATCAACGTGTGTTTGATTGGCTCTTCGGTCAATTGGAAGAAGAAATATCTGAACAGTTTGACACTATCATCTTGAGTATAAATGAGAGTAACGAGCTTCTTTTACAAACGGCGGAGCGAATGGAGTGGAAAAAGGGTGCGCGCCAAATCGAAATGGATATTGATGTGCAAGGGTTTGAAAAGGGGACCAGCTCGAAAACGGTTTATCCTTTACAAAAAGGGGACTGCCACTATGAAGAGGCAGCTCGCGTATTAAGTTTGGCCGGGAAGTGGGAGAAGCCCGTTGAGCAGCTGGATGAATATTTGGGTGACTTTAACATGGAAGCGGCATACGTGATCGTTGACGATTGTGTTGCCGGGGCAATTCTATGGGATCACATTGAAGGGACTACCTTTTATAGGCTTGAAGATGTAGCGGTACACGAAGATTTTCGTAAGCAAGGCCATGCATCCGCGTTGATTGAATACACAATTGAGAGAGCAAAAGATGCAGGTGCAAAATCCCTGTTTTTAAGCGTAGATGAAGAAAACAGTGGAGCTAGGAAGCTGTATCACGACATCGGCTTTTTTGAAACAATTGTGTCCACGTCTTACCGCTGGAAAAAGAGGTGACGGCTATGTAGGGACGGTTCTTCTGCGTCCTAAAATAGATGCATAAGAACCGTCCCCGCACTGCCAGAAGAGAGGTGACCGAAAGTGAACGATCGGCAAAGAAAAATCATGACGTTGTCGGGGTTAATTGCAGGAGTGGCGTTGATGGTTTATTTGTTTCTATTGAATTAGCTTGACAAGGTGGGGGCGGTTCCGTTGCTTAGCAGGAAGCAAAAAGAACCGTCCCCTCTTAGGTGCGTCTCTTTTGAAACATAGCAGTGCCGTGGGTGACAATCATTGTTACTAGCGTTCTCAAAGGGGGAAGATCAGGGTTGGGATCTTTCCCTTTTCCCATTCGTGCCAATTGTTGTTCGTACCATGTGAGGTCTAGCATGCTGGATACTCTTTTATCTAATGGCTTAAAGCCGGTTTTGATCGGTTTTGTATTTACCGTTTCGTAGGAGCCATTGATGATTTGGTTTGGCAGATCAGGGTTTAAAGCAAACGGCTTACCGATACCGATCATGTCTAGCGCGCCACTTTCAATGGCGTCCACCATGGCTTTCTCAGATCGAAACCCGCCGGTCACAACGAAGGGTGCGCGAACGAGATGTCTTGCCTTTTCAGCGTACTCTAAAAAATAGGCTTCTCTTTCTTTCGTGCTTTTTTTCACATCTCCACCAAGCATTTTCGGGTTTTCATAGTTTCCGCCTGAAATTTCGATCAAGTCAATACCCGCTTCGTCCATGGTTTTAAGTACGCCAATGGACTCTTCTTCAGTAAATCCTCCCCGTTGAAAATCAGCTGAATTAAGTTTAATGCCTATGGGAAAATCATCGCCTACGTGCTCTCTTATTTCTTGATAAACCTTTAAAAGAAAGTGCATGCGGCCGTTCAAATCTCCACCCCATTCATCTGTTCGTTGGTTATGGTGGGGTGATAAGAATTGACTGATTAAATACCCATGGGCGGCATGGATTTGGACACCAGTAAACCCCGCTTTTTTAACAATGTGAGCAGCACGTCCAAAGCGCTTAATGATGTCCCAAATTTCATCTGTCGTGAGTGCGCGAGGCTTGTTAAAGGCGTGTCCACCTCCAAAGAGCGGAACAGCACTGGGGGCAACCGGTTCTTTTGATACGGATTTTGGAGTTTGTTTCCCAGGGTGATTTAACTGAACCCAAAAGTGAGTATCATGTTGAGTGCCAGCGTTTGCCCACTTCTTTAACATGGCTAAGTCTTGCTCATCTTCAATGGCCACATTCCCAGGTTCCCCTAAAGCTTTTCGATCGACCATCACGTTACCACTGATCAGAAGACCTGCACCCCCTTGAGCCCACCGACGATACAAATGGATAAGTGCCTCTATAGGGTTGTTTTGTGATGTGGCGAGGGCTTCACTCATAGCCGCTTTTAATAAACGATTTTTTATAGTGAAAGTTTTCGATGTCAATGGTGTCGTTAATGCGGACATTTCCATATTGACCTCCATTCTTTACGGTGCCGGGCACTGTGTGACGCAGTGAACACGGTGCCCGGCACCGTAGGTAAACAGATCATAGCATGCTTATTTCGATCGGGAAAGACATGTGGGGCGGAGTGGAGGGTTCTTACTGGAGTATTTACGGTAAAAGAAAAGACGGTTCCGTTGCTTCTTAGGAAGCAAAAGAACCGTCCACATTTGGGCTAATATAGGCTATTGCTGAATCGCATCCAGTGACTGGACAAGGCCATGACCGTATTGGTTAGAGCCTCCCAGATTTACAGCTGTGTCGTTTAACAGGTTTCTTAATTCCACATTAGAAAGTCCAGGCTTTGCCTGCCATACCTGTGCGGCAACGCCGGCTACGTGTGGAGAGGCCATTGACGTACCGTTAAAAGCAGCATAGTTATTGCCGGGAGTTGTGCTTAAAATACTTACACCAGGAGCTGAAATTTCAACAGCTGGTCCTGTACTTGAGAACGTGGCACGGTTGTTGTTCTGATCAACAGCTGCTACGGCGATAACGGAATTGTATTTGGCAGGGTAGCCCACTGTGTCATTGTTTCCGCCGCGGTTTCCGCTGTTACCAGCAGCTGCAACAACGAGAAGGCCTTCTTCGTAAGCGAGGTTCGAGAACTGCTCAAGAATGGAAGAACTCTGGGATCCGCCTAAGCTCATATTGATGATATCCATTCCGTTATTGATTGACCATTCAATTCCTTCAGCGATACCAGCATAAGAGCCGCTTCCGGAGTTGTTCAGTACTTTTACGGCATACAGCTCTGCCTGTGTGGCAACACCGACAACACCAAGGTCGTTATCGACTGCTGCTACTGTTCCGGCTACGTGGGTGCCGTGTCCACTTTCATCGTAGTAAGGGTCGTTGTTCGCAGAATCAGTAAATACAGAATGACCGCCCTTAACATTGGCAAATAGGTCTTCGTGGTTACGGTCGATACCTGTATCAAGAATGGCAACTTTAAGGCCTGCGCCAGTGTATCCCGCGTTCTGAGCTGCTGTTCCCTGTACATGTGGAACGCCCCACGGTACGGTCTGACCGAATGCCTGTACTTCAGCATTTTCCTCGACAGCCGAGATCTGCGGGTGGTTAGCCAGTCCGCGAGCCTGGTTGTCTGTAAGGTTTACATGAACCACAGGCAAGTGATCGTATGTATGAAGAATATCACTTTCATCTACCCCAAAAGCCTTGATTAACCCTTTGCTTGCCGGTCCGTCAAACTGTACCAGATAATCCTGGTTCGTATTACTTCCTTCATCTGCAAATGCCCCAACCTGCACCGGAATAGCAAGTAACACCAATGCCAACCATACTGTGAATAATTTTTTCAAATTGATCCTCTCCCTTGTTCGAATTTTATTGTTATGAATCCTGTGTACCTGAAAAGCCTTTAAAAGATTGAAAGACTTAACTCTCGTAAGGCAGGTCCTGTGGAAGCGTATCAATTACTGCCTGAGCATCAGTTACGCTAAATGTACCTGCACTTATAAAGCCTGTGACGAATGCAATAACAACGAGTTTTTTCCACATGTGGCAACCCTCCTTTCAAAGATCTGGTAAACTGGTAAAAAAGAGTATAGTAAGGTGAAACAAAATGAATAACCAAAAGTTAGGCGCAGAAATCGTAAAGCTCCGCAAGCGGCACTTTCTTTCACAAAAACAGCTTGCTGACGGGATCTGCACACAGTCAGCCATTTCTCAAATTGAGCGGGGACAGATTTTTCCGGCAGTCGATACGCTGTATTACCTGTCGGCTAAACTTCATGTACCAATCGATTTTTTTATCCAGCTCATGCTTGAAGACGATATGGATGAAAATGAGGATCTCATAGCCCATGTTGAACATTTGTCCGGCGAGCAGAAGTTTGAGCAGATGTATGACTTGCTCAAGGGTAAATTGGACGAATCCACTACCTGTTACTGGATGACAAGCTATCTCACGTGGCATTTTCACTTAAGTGCCTATCAGACAAAACGTGTTTCGATAGAAAAAACGATTCAACTGCTTAAAGGCCTCCATGATGAAAAGAAAACACCCGTTCAGTCAAAAGGCAATCTGCGGGACCGGATTCTTAACTCCATTGCCTACCTGCTTGCGACCAACGGCCAGTATAAGGAAAGCCTGTACTACTACGATAAAATTCTTAAGAATGAAGACCGGTCCTCAGCCGCTGCCTCTGTTTTGACTGCGGATATTTTTACAATCAGGGTCATGTACAACAAATCAAAAACCCTTTATGATATGGGGGCCGCTGAAGAGTCACTCGCCACTATTGAAGACGGAATTAGGAAGTCACTGGAAAAAGAAAATATGTCTCTTTTGGGCCAATTCTATTACTACCGTGGTCAGTGCTTTGAGAGACTCGGCTGTGATGAGGATGAAATTAGAGAATGTTACCAAAAAGCACTCTTCTTTTTCGAATTGCTTGATAAGAAGCTTTACAGCCGGCTGCTCTGGCAATATAAAGAAAACTATTTAAAATGAATAAATTTTCTGAATATTTGTTTTATATCCTACCTACTTTCAGAGGTTAGTACAATAGGGTTTTGTAAGATAAATATTAGCAAACTCATCATTTATGGTTTTTATTTACACATATTAATCATAATGTTAAATATGTAGGGAGGAATTCCTATGAACCTGTCGGGACGTTTTGTCCGTTTTGCTGAAAAAGAGTGCAAAGGATCAAGTCAGTTGTATGAAAAATGGAGTAAAGAGGTTTCGAAAGACCGGCAGCTCCTTGACCTGGCTTCGAACGCCGGAGAAGGACAGCCGGTTCCGAATCTGTTTTTTGGTGCTGTTCAATATCTGCTCCTTAAAGAAAAAGAAGATGGGATCCTGGGGGCGGATTTTAAGAGATTTAAAGAATTCTGCATCGCGAACAAATCAGAGATTTCGCGTCTGTTAAAAACAAAGCGTGTACAAACAAATGAGATCAGACGATGTGCGTATCTTTATCCGGTGTTCTGCTCGATTTTTCAACAGACGGCCAAGCCTCTCTCTTTGATTGAAATCGGGACGAGTGCAGGTCTGCAGCTCCATTGGGATCGATACTCGTATGAATATGGGGACGGTTATACATACGGGATGGCGGATTCTTCTGTCCGGATTCGCTCCGAGTGTAAAGGGAAGCCTGTTCTTTTGCCCGAGAGCCCTCCTGTCGCTTCAAGAGTCGGGGTGGATCTTTACGTGAATGACGTAAGAAAAGAGGAAGATCGCATGTGGCTGAAGGCACTCATCTGGCCCGAGCACGAAGAACGACGCGTCATGTTTGAAGAAGCCGCACGGCTGATGAAAAAAGATCCTGTTCAGCTCATTGAAGGAGACGGAGTCAGTCTGTTGCCCGAACTGGCGGAAAAAGCCGGGAGAGATTCGACCCTCGTTGTTTTTCATACCCACGTGGCTAATCAGATTCCTGTCAATGTTAAAGAACAGTTGGAGAAAAACATTCACTTAATCGGCGGTTGGCGCGATATTTTCCATGTGTACAACAACATGTGGGATGGTTTGCTGCATGTGGATTCAATAATAGACGGGATTGAGAAGAAAAACACCATTGGCCGCACGGAAGGGCACGGCCAATGGTTTGAGTGGAACCTTTAGGAGGCAGGATGATGCTGAATTTTACGATTTGTTTTATTAAAAGGGGAAACGAAATTCTTATGCTCAACCGGGAAAAAGGATCATGGATGGGCAGGTGGAACGGTGTCGGTGGGAAAATTGAACCCGGGGAAACACCTCTTCAAGGGGTGCTTAGAGAAGTAAAAGAAGAGACGGGGCTGGTGCTTACTGACATCGACCATAAAGGAAATGTAACGTGGGTGGTAGACGGTGCAGATTATGGAGGCATGTATGTGTATATTGCTGAAATTCCGGAACAGACATCGTATCCAACACCGGTAAAAAGAGAAGAAGGGATTCTGGACTGGAAAACGAGAGAGTGGCTTATTGATAAAGAAAACACGGGCCTTGCTGATTTTATGTATTTCCTGCCACAGATGCTTGATGGGGAAAATAAACATACATACCGGTATTATTACGAAGGAGACCTGCTCGTAAATGTAGACGAAAATCCACTGGAGAAGGTGTACAGCCGGGTTTAGTAAAGGAGGAATGAACAGGTGTTAAATAAACAGGGATTCGATTTGTGGGCAAAAGCCTATGATCAGGACGTGATGGTTATTGAAGAAAAGAACGAGTATCCCTTTGCAGGGTATAAGAAGAACATCAACGGGATCTACAGTGAAGTGATGAAAAAAGACCAAGCAGAGGTTTTGGATATCGGCTTTGGGACAGGTGTACTGACCACAAGCCTCTATGAAGCCGGCCATCGGGTTACGGGGATTGATTTTTCCAGTGAAATGATTGCCATAGCCAGGGGGAAAATGCCTGATGCGACCTTGATTGAGTGGGATTTTGCAAAAGGACTGCCTACGGAAGTGAAGGAAGAAAAGTTTGACGCCGTTGTGAGTACATACGCCCTTCACCATTTGAGTGACGAGGAGAAGGTAAGGATGGTGAGGGAGCTGCTGCCGCTGTTAAAAGAAGGCGGCAGAATTTTCATCGGGGACGTGGCATTTGAAACGCGGAAGCATCTGAACGCATGCCGGGAGGAGAATCTTCATCACTGGGACGGGGATGAGTTTTACTTTGTGGCTGATGAGCTGGAAGAAGCGTTAAGGGGAGTATGCCGGGTGACGTTCCACAAGCATTCCTACTGCGGCGGTGTGTTTGTTATAGAGAAGTAGGGCGAAGGTTTATCGGTTTTAAGTGTGTGATTACCGGCTTTATAATCTTATTTACGGTTTCAATTGCGTAATTAACGGCTTAATATTTTTTAAATGGTTTTAACTGTATGATTATCGGTTTTAAATATGCAATCACCGGTTCTTAAAATTTTGCATCCATTTTATCCCCTAAAAAACCTCACCGGCCCGCGCCAGTGAGGTCCTTTTAATTCTTTTTATACTGGGCAATGAGCTCCAGTGCTGCCTGGAAAAATTCGACGGACTGAAAAGAAAAAATGGAGACGGCTGCCACTGAGAGAAGACCTGCAAAGCTTTCGACGATCAGGTTCATATGCTTTTGCCCCCCCCCTGTTTTCTGGTTTAGCTTATTATAGCAGGTGAACAAGGCGTCAGGGCGTGAAAAATCGTGTAATTTAACCACTCACAATGCTGGGTGACAGGCTCCGCATATTCCCTCCGGACAAGTCATATAGTGTATTAATAAGTCTTTATGGTATGCAGAGGATGGGGGAAAGAGAATGAAAAATCGGGCGGAGAAAATAAAAAGAATGATGGAAGCAAAGCGTAAGCGCCGGCAGCCCGGCAGAGCACGGGAAGGGGAGCGGAGACGGGACCGGTCTTCCTATCCGCCATGGATTCAGACGAGCCATGACGAGTCCAGGGAAGAAACGGACTTTTACCGCCCCGGTGCAAGGGATAAGGAGCAGTCTGAACCGTTCTTTAAAAAGGAGACCATCATGTTTCAGGTACTCTCGAGTGTGTGCCTGTTCCTTCTTGTGGCAATCCTTTTCAGTCTTCCGGCAGGGCAGTTTGATACCGCCCGTCAGTTTGTTCATCAATCCTTTAATCAGGACTTCGAATTTGCTGCGGTGTCTGACTGGTATGAGAATCAGTTCGGCCGTCCCCTTGCTCTCCTGCCCCCAAGCATGGAAGTAGCACCGGCACCTGAGGGGGAAGACATGGAACTGGCATACGCGTTACCTGCTACCGGGACCATCGCCGAGTCCTTTGAGCAGAACGGACGGGGCATTTATGTGGAGACGAATATTAATGAGTCTGTTGAAGCGGTCCGGGGTGGCGTGATCAGCTTTGTAGGTGAAGACGAAGCAAAAGAGTGGGGAAAAACAGTGGTGATCCGTCATTACGACGGGGGAGAATCGTGGTACGGCATGCTCGACAATATCCAGGTGAATCTCTATGACCATGTGGAAGCAGGTGATCTGGTCGGGTACGTATCACCGGCTCGTGATGACGATTCGGTTGGTGTGTATTACTTTGCATTAAAAGAAGGGGAAAGTTTCGTTGATCCGATTGATGTGATCGCACCTTGATGGATCTTTTGAAGATCGTTAAAGTTCACCCGCTCTTCTGGGTCATTCTCGGCTCCGGGATCATTACCGGTTATTTTAAGGAAGTCATCATGATGTTTTTGATCGTGTTTATTCATGAGATGGGACATGGATGGACGGCGAAACGGTTTGGCTGGCGCCTGACTAAGATTGAACTCCTTCCTTTTGGTGGTGTGGCAGAAACAGAGGAGTACGGAAACAGGCCGGTGAAAGAAGAAGCGCTTGTGATTATCGCCGGGCCCCTGCAGCACCTCTGGCTCATTGCCCTGAGCTTTATCTGCCTACAGTTTCAATGGTGGAGTGCTTCGGATCATGCCATTTTTCTGTTTCACAACCTGACAATTCTGGCTTTTAACCTGTTGCCGATTAAGCCATTGGACGGGGGGAAATTACTGTTTGTCCTTCAGACTGCGTTCCTTCCTTACCGGAAAGCGCTCTACACATCGTTTTATTCTTCTCTCGTGTTTTTAACGCTGTTCTGGTGTGTTGCGTTGAGCATTCTTCCGTTCCATCTGAATTTAATCGTCGTCCTCAGCTTCCTCGCTGTTCATCATTATCTCGAATGGAGACAGCGGCATTTTATTTTCATGCGGTTTCTCATCGAGCGTTTTGAGAAAAAGGCAAAACTCGTGAGCCGGATGAGGCCTGTGTTTGTGAATGGGGACGAGAAGATCGCTGATGTGATTAAAAAACTGAGACGGAACTGTCAGCACATGATCGTCCTCCACGATACTGGAAAAGCAGTTGAGGAAGAAAAAATCATAGAGGCTTTTTTTAATCAGAAAAAACGAATGCTCCCCATCGGCGCGGTCTTTTGATCCCGGACGAAGGGGAGCTTCTTATTTTGAGAGGATGTGCAGATACGAGATTTCAGTAACCTAATTAGCAACTAACCGTTCTCGAAAAGGCAAATTTGGTCTTCACAGAATAATGCCTTAAAGCCTTTGGTGCTCCAGCTGCACCCTGGTTTTAGACGTTTTAAGGGAGATGGATTTAGCCGGCTTCTTCATCTTCTGTAAACAGGGGATATTAAAACTCCTATATCAAGTATTTTTCATAAATATGAGGAATGAAGCGGAAGGCGGCGACTCCCGCGGAAAAAGTCCGCCTGCAGCGCAATGGACTTTGAGTATAAAAGAATGTTTGAAACTATTCTTTAAATAAAGCCGAAGGTAAAAGGTCTAAAAAGCGGCAAATCGTCTGATCATGTATAATAACGGTAATCAGACAGGAAACGGAGCGACAGACAGTGCTTGAAATCATATTAAATACAATTACAGATGAAAAGCGAGGCGCCATTCTTGAAAACGGCAAAGTCGTGGAGTGGCTCGTGGAGCTCCCGGCCGGAGCGGCGAGAGTAGGCGATATATATAAAGGGAGAGTTACAAAGGTTCTTCCGGGAATGGAAGCGGCGTTTGTGGATCTCGGAATTGGAAAAGACGGCTACTTACATAGTAAAGATGTGAGGGCGACAGACGGTGGGAAAAAGCCGATTGCCTCGTGTGTGAAACAGGGCCAGGAAGTGCTTGTCCAGGTTGCGAAAGAAGAGATGAGTACGAAAGGGCCGAAGCTCTCGGAATTTATCCAGCTTCCGGGGCAGTCCATTGTTTACCTTCCCTACTCTGATTACGTGGCTGTATCAAAACGCCTTGGGGAAGATGAGTTGAGAAAAGAGTGGCGTACGTTCGGGCAGGAGACGGTAGAGGCTCCGGAGGGGATCATTATCCGGACCGCTGCAAAAGAACTGAGTATGGATCAGGTAAGGCAGGAGCTCGATGTGCTCCGGGAGATGTTCAGGGACAGCCTTGTGGATTCGAAGGAGAAAGGAGCCCCGGCACTTGTGTTTGAGGGGGGATCGATGATTTTGCAGGTGGCAAGAAACTATGCCCACCGGCCGAATACGAAAATTACGATCGACCATCCGAAAGACTACACCTTTTTGACCCGCTGGCTGAAGATGAATCCCTTTGAACAGGCAGAGGTGCGTTTGCATAAAGAGCGTGGAGGCATTTTTACGGTCTTCGATCTGGAAAAAAAGCTTGAGCAGGTGTTCAGTAAGCAGGTGTGGCTGAAAAACGGCGGCTCTTTAATAATAGAAGAAACAGAAGCAATGACCGTCATTGATGTGAATACGGGGAAGTTTACCGGAAAGACGTCCCTTGAGGATACGGTGGTTAAAGCGAACTGTGGGGCGGCGGTGGCTGTGGCTGAACAGCTGCGTCTCCGGGATCTCGGCGGAATTATTATTGTGGACTTTATTGATATGGAGGACGAAAAGAGCCAGGAGCTGGTATTAAAGACCTTGAATGATGCTCTCAGAGAGGACCGGACAAGAACGACTGTGATTGGGTTTACAAAGCTCGGGCTTGTGGAGATGACCCGGAAAAAAGCGAGGTCGACGGTGGCGGAACGGCTTACGGAGTCATGTACGGTTTGTGAAGGGAAAGGCCTCGTGAGATCGGCACAGAGCCTGTACTTTGCTCTTGAGCGTGAGCTTCTTGAGATGCAGGATACAGAGGCGGTTGTCATCAGCGCAGGAAAGGAACTGGGGGAGTATCTGGATACGGGTCGTCACAGACATTCTCTTGAGGAGAAGACGGGAGTGCGTGTTTTCTTTACCCAGACAGATGGTTCGGGTTACTCGGTTCGTTTTGCCGGTGAGTTGGGGGAAGCGAAGGGATTTTGGAATCGGCAAACTGGTGATTGACACTGATTTTACCGTTGTGATATGATATTTCTTGTTAGTTGTTTGGTTGCACCCAAAGAACTGCAACCGCACAGAGCAGGTTTTTAAGCGAACTGCCCCTCGGCTGAGGGATAGAAAGCACCTGCAATGGCGAGTCTGAGTAATTAAGGAGGTGCGCATGATATGTACGCAATTATTGAAACTGGTGGTAAACAAGTGAAAGTAACTGAAGGCCAAGAGGTTTTCGTTGAAAAGCTTGATATTGCTGAAGGTGAAACTGTAACGTTTGACCGGGTAATCCTAGTTGGTGGTGACGAGACGAAAGTTGGTTCTCCATTGGTAGAGGGTGCTTCTGTTTCTGCTAAGGTTGAGAAACACGGCCGCGGCAAGAAGACAATCGTTTACAAAATGAAGAAGCGTAAAAACTATCGTCGTAAGCAGGGTCATCGTCAGCCTTACACGAAAGTAACGATCGATTCTATTACCGTTTAATCGGGGGCTCTTATGATCAGAGTTACGGTTGAGCGAAATGAAAATAAGCATATTTCGTCGTTTACGATGAAGGGACATGCTGATTCCGGCCCCCATGGTCATGACCTTGTGTGTGCTGCAGCGTCTGCTTTGTCGTTTGGGACGATTAATGCCATTGCTGAGCTTTGTGAACTCGAGCTTCCTGTAGAGATGGGAAGTGAGGGTGGTTTTCTCCGCTGTCAGGTTCCGGGTGATCTCGGGGTTGATACGCATGAGAAAGTTCAATTGCTCTTAGAAGGGCTTGTCGTATCGTTTTCCATGCTGGAGGAACAATACGGGGAGTATATCCAAGTAAACAGGAGGTGAAAGTTATGTTTTTGAAACTGGATCTTCAATTTTTCGCACAGAAAAAAGGGGTAGGTAGTACGAAAAACGGTCGTGACTCAATCTCTAAGCGTTTAGGTACTAAACGTGGAGACGGTCAGTCTGTTACTGGTGGATCTATCCTTGTACGTCAACGCGGAACTCGCATTTACCCTGGTGTAAACGTGGGCCGAGGCGGAGACGACACGTTGTTCGCAAAAGTTGACGGCGTTGTTAAATTTGAGCGTGTAGGTCGCGATCGCAAACAAGTGAGCGTATACCCTGAGGTTCAAGAAGCGTAAGTCAATACATGAAGAAAGCCCTCGATGCCGCTTAGGTGGTGTCGGGGTTTTTTTGTGTTTTTATAGGCGGGGGAGCAGTGGAGGAGCGGCGTTTAGTCGAGTTAGCGGTGGGTTTAATCAAGTTAGAGGGTGGTTTAATCAAGTTAGGTGGGAGGGGCGGTTTTTTGAGGTTTGCGGACAGCCTTACGCGCCACTTAAACAGGTTCCCCGCTCGTTTGAACAGGTTCGGCACCGATTTAAACAGCTTCCTCCGCCGTTTAAACAGGTTAGCCTTTCTCACGTTGTGATACACTGAGGATACAGACTGTGACAGGGGTGATCGGAGTGGGAAAGGTCGTACTGTTTGACGGTGAGTGCAATTTTTGTGATGGGAGCGTGCAGTTTATCATAAAGCGTGACCCGGATAAGGTGTTTTCATTTGCGTCCCTTCAGAGTGAAGAAGGAAAGCGGCTTGTGGAGAAGTCGGGTATTCCCCTGGGGACAGACAGTATGATCCTTGTAGAAGAGGATGGGAGCTCCCACATGAAATCAGGGGCGGCGCTTCGAATCGTCCGGGAGCTTAGGCGGCCGTGGAATTTATTGTGGGTGTTTATCCTGATTCCGTATCCTTTGCGGGACGGGGTGTACAACATTATTGCCCGAAACCGGATAAAGTGGTTTGGGAAAAGGGCGGCGTGTCGTGTTCCGACGGCTGAAGAGCGGGAGCGGTTCTTGGATTTTTAAGGAGCGAAACGAAGGACGTTGGAAGTGCGTTTGAAAAAGGAGGCTGATTGATCGTGAAAATTACAGTTGTCGGGTTTTGGGGAGCCTATCCGGAAAAAGAAGAAGCCACATCCTGTTACCTTGTGGAGCATAATGGAATGAAAGTAGTGATCGACTGCGGGAGCGGGGCCGTGTCACAGCTCCAGAGATACACGGAGCTGAAGGACGTGGATGCAGTGGTGTTCAGTCATTATCACGCGGATCACATTGCGGATTTGGGAGTGATTCAGTACGCAAGGATTGTGGATAAAGCGCTTGAACGGACGAGTGACAGCCTTTTAATGTACGGACATCAGGAAGACAAAGCGGCGTTTCAGTCATTGACGAAGGAGCCGGCGGTGGAAGGCTTGCCTTACAGTGAAGGCGAGTCGCTTCAGTTTGGCGAGATGACATTTACGTTTTGCCGTACAGATCATCCGGTACCGTGCTTTGCCATACGTGTGGAAGCGGCGGGGCGGTCAGCTGTTTACACGGCGGACACTACATATCTCGATGAACTTGTTCAGTTCAGCAAAGGAGCGGATCTCCTGATTGCGGAAACGAGTTTTTACGCAGATCAGGACTCAAAGCCCTTTGGTCACATGAACAGCGTGGAAGCCGGGCGGATGGCCCGAAAAGCAGGTGTGGGGCATCTGGTGTTGACTCACCTGCCGCACTTTGGGAATTATGAAGACTTGGTTAAGGAAGCCCGGGGGGAGTTCGGCGGAGAGGTTGAGCTTGCTGCCGGGGGGAAAGTATTTAAATTGTAAATGACGTAATTATTATAGAATTAGCGGTTTTTAGAAGAAGGCTGTGTGAGAAGGTGAGGTTTTACCTTCCTGCACAGCCTTTTTCTATTTGTCTCAAATGATGTTCAGAAAAAACACTGCAAAATCTGACAAAAGCATATGAACACAATATGAACACCGGGAAGCGATGAAGATTACCAACAGTCCCCTATCAATTTTATGAAATCCTCCCTGTGCCGCAATTTTACACAAAATTGTGCGGGGACAGACCCCCGCTTTCCTCTCTTCTTTTTTTGAAATTTACAATACCTTCACAATTGCTTTACACAGGGTTTATTTCTCCTTAATATTCGTCTTTTATACTAGCAATTGTAAGAGAGTTAATCACAGAAATAAGAGAATTTACTCGATACGAGGAGGAAATTGACAGTGAAAAAGTTTGGCTTATCAGTATTAGCAGCAGGATTTATGGTAGTAGCAGCAGCTTGTGGTGGCGGGGAAGAAGAAGGGAATACAGGAGATGCCGCTGCAGACTCTAACGGTTCATCCGATGAAACAACAGAAGAAGCAAACGAAGATCTTTCAGGGTCAGTAGCAATTGACGGGTCAGGTACTGTTTATCCTCTAATGGCACGTATTGCCGAAGAGTTTATGGTAAATGAACAACAAGGAGTGAGCGTAGAAGTGAGCCGTGCCGGAACAAGCGCGGGTATGCAGCGTTTCGTGAACGGTGAAACGGATCTTTCAAACGCTTCACGTGAAATCAGAGATACTGAAATTGAAGAACTGGAAGCCAACGGAATTGAATCCCAGGAGTTTAAAGTAGCTTTAGATGGTTTGACAATCGTGACTCACCCTGAGAATGACTGGGCGATTGATTTAACAGAAGAAGAAGTAAAAGAAATGTTCGTAACAGGCAACTTTGCAGATGACGATGTTGTTATGTGGTCTGATATCCGTGATGAGTGGCCGGATGAGGAAATCAATTTCTATGGACCGAACGAAAACCACGGTACAAACGAATTCTTCGTACAGGAAATTATTGAAGAGCAGGACCTTGTAGATACAATCAATCTTCAACAGGAATACTCTACTCTTGTTAACTTAATTTCTGAAGACGAAAACGGTATTGGATTCTTTGGATTCGGTTACTACGCAAACAACACTGATAAGCTTAACGCAGTGTCAATTGACTTTGGTGATGGTCCGGTAGAACCTTCTCTAGACACGATTGCAGAAGATGGCGACTATGCTCCATTTACTCGTCCTGTATTTACTAACCTAAGCATCAACTCCGCACAGGAAAAGCCTGAAGTTAAGGCATTTGCAGAGTACATTATGCAGGTTGCCAATGACTTTGCCGGAGAAACTGGATTCGCTCCACTTCCAGAAGAAGAACTGCAAGAGCAGTTGGAGCAAATTCAAGCAATCGATTAGTTAATGAAATTATAAATGTGATGAAGGTGGGGGGCGAGAGCGCTTCTCATCTTCAATCATGTAAAAAAGATAACAAGGGATTAACAATCAAGAGCAGCATTTTGATTGAAAGGGGAAGTAACAAATGTTGAAATCAGGCAGTGTAAAAGACATGATTTATCGCAACAAACAGTCTGTAAGCAGTACGACACTCATCGAAAAAGTCGTTCCGATCTTATTGTTTGCTGCCGCATTTATTTCTGTTTTAACAACAATAGGTATTGTTTTCACATTGATTTTTGAGACAGTTTTATTTTTCAGGGAAGTTCCCGTAAGAGAGTTCTTTACAGGAACGGTGCTAAGACCCCTCAGTCCGGTAGAACCGCAGTACAGTATTTTGCCTTTGATCATGGGTACAATGCTCACGACGATCATCGCTATGTTTGTAGCTATTCCTATAGGGCTGACTACAGCTGTTTATTTAAGTGAGTATGCGTCAAAAAGTGCCCGCAAAATCTTAAAACCGATGATTGAAGTTTTAGCAGGGATACCAACAATTGTATATGGTTTCTTTGCATTTACGTTTGTCACCCCTGTATTAAGAGAAATTATTCCAGGGCTTTCAGCCACAAACGCATTGAGTCCGGGGATCGTAATGGGAATTATGATTATTCCTCTCGTTGCATCACTATCAGAAGATGCAATGAACTCAGTTCCCAATTCAATGAGGGAAGGCGCAATGGCGTTAGGTGCAACGCAACTTGAAGTAACATTTCGTGTTGTTATCCCTGCTGCAATTTCAGGAATCATAGCCTCATTTGTTTTAGGGATCTCCAGAGCGATAGGAGAAACAATGATTGTAACGATCGCAAGTGGAAGCTCTAAAAACTTCACCTTTGACGTTACTCAATCCATGCAAACCATGACCGCTTATATTGTCGAGGTAACAAGTGGAGATGCAGCTGCCGGGACAACGATTTATTACAGTCTCTATGCTGTAGCGATGACGTTATTCCTGTTTACATTAACGATGAATCTCCTCGCAAGATATATAAGCAAACGGTTCAGGGAGGTTTACTAAGCAATGGAATATATTGACTTGAATTCAGTGAAAAAAAGAATGGATAAACGCGTTTTCTTAAATAAATTAGTGAAAGTTTTATTTCTTGGATCAACATTGTTCGGTCTGGTCGTTCTGGCTATTCTTCTGTACCGGGTAGCTGTCGACAGTATGGGTTGGCTTTCAATGGACTTCCTGACTAACCTGTTATCTACAAGTGCAGACAGAGCAGGGATCAGAGGTGCCGTCATGGGTACGTTATGGCTCATGCTCATTGTCGGCCCTGTGACGATGATTTTAGGCGTAGGAACTGCCATTTACCTTGAAGAGTATGCAAAGCGGGGGAAATTGCATTCTTTCATTCAAACAAACATTGCCAACCTTGCAGGTGTCCCATCGATCGTATTCGGTATTTTAGGATTAACGATATTTGTCCGTATGTTTGGTTTCGGTGCAAGTGTCATTGCCGGGGGACTGACCATGTCGCTTCTTGTGTTACCTATCGTTGTTGTTGCCGCCCAGGAAGCCATCCGCTCTGTTCCGGGTTACTTAAGAGAAGCTTCGTTTGGGATGGGGGCTACCAAGTGGCAGACGATAAAGAATGTGGTTCTGCCAACGGCTATACCCGGTATCTTAACTGGTGTCATCCTTGCATTATCCAGAGCGATTGGGGAAACAGCCCCACTTGTTGTTATTGGAATCCCGGCATTACTCATCCCTGTTCCGACAAGTATTACAGATAACTTTACTGCTCTTCCAATGCAAATCTATTATTGGACTCTTGATTCTGTAATGACTGCAGAATATGCAAACCTGGCAGCTGCTACGATTGTCGTGTTGCTTGTCGTCTTGTTCCTGTTAAATTCAGTTGCGATCCTGATTCGTAACAAGTTCCAAAAACGATTCTAAACTGAGGAGGATGTAACATGTCTTTAACATCACCAGCCAGCAAAAAACAAGAAATTAAATTAGGTGAAATTAATAAACCTGATAAAAAAGAAAATAAAAAGCTTGTTTACAATACGAAAGGTTTAAATCTTTACTACGGCAACACGCAAGCACTGAAAGATATTCATCTGCCAATCCGTGAAAACGAAGTAACAGCAATCATCGGACCTTCCGGATGTGGAAAATCAACCTACATTAAAACCCTTAACCGAATGGTGGAGATGGTTGCCGGTGTCAAAGTCACAGGAGAAGTAATGTACCGTGATAAAAACATTTTTGACCGCTCTTACCGGGTGGAAGAGCTTCGTACACGGGTAGGGATGGTTTTTCAAAAACCAAATCCGTTTCCAAAGTCCATTTTCGACAACGTTGCTTATGGACCCCGTGTTCACGGAATCAGAGATAAAAAGATGTTAAAGCAGATTGTTGAGAAAAGCTTGCGTGGAGCTGCTATCTGGGAGGAAGTTAAGGATCGTCTTGGTGAAAATGCATACGGTCTGTCAGGCGGTCAGCAGCAGCGGATCTGTATTGCCAGATGTCTGGCGATTGAACCGGATGTGATCTTAATGGACGAACCTACTTCTGCACTGGATCCGAAGTCCACAATGAAAATTGAAGAATTGATCAAAGAATTAAAACAAAACTATTCGATTGTCATCGTCACCCACAACATGCAGCAGGCTGCACGAATTTCCGACAAAACGGCTTTCTTCCTTAATGGAGAAGTGGTTGAGTATGATGAAACAGACCGTATTTTTTCAAATCCTTCTGACAAAAGAACAGAAGATTATATTACAGGCCGGTTCGGATAAACGAAAGGGGAGTCAGAATAATGTCAGTAAGAGTGAATTTTGAATCACAGCTGCTAGAATTAAAAAAAGAAATTATGCTCCAGGGGGCCATGGTTGAACGTTCCTTTACAGAAATGATGTCAGCCATTAAGGACAATGATGAAACAAAGATGGAGGATATCATACTCCAGGACCGGCATATTAATGAGCTGGAACTTGAAATAAATGAGAGAGCAACGTTAATGATCGCTAAACAGCAGCCTGTAGCTTCTGACCTTCGCCAGATCATTGTTGCTTTAAAAGTATCCAGTGACTTGGAAAGAATGGGTGACCTTGCTGTGGATATGGCAAAAGCAGCGAAACGAATGACTAAAACGGATTCCGTTACAAAGCATGAAGAAGCTCTGATGAACCTTGCTTCTAAAGCTCAATATATGATGAAAGAAGTGCTGAAAGCATACCGTAACAGAGATGTACTTGAAGCACAGCAGATTGCTTCTCTTGATGATGATGTGGACCGGGAATACGGTCAGTTTGTAAAGTCTATTTTTAATGTTGCGGTTGCAGAGAATCAGGACATTCAGCAGATCACTCAGATGGCATTTATCTCTCGCTACATTGAACGTATTGCTGATTACTGCACGAACATTGCAGAGTGGATTATCTACGAGGTAAACGGTCAGCGGTTCGATTTGAACTGATTTTAGGGACTGGGAAGAAGTGCAGTTGTGGAGGAGGGTTTTTGTGGCTCATTCGGTGTTAATTATTGAGCAGGATCAACCAACGATTGACATGATCGAGAGTTATTTTTCCAGGTCAGGGTTTGAAACATATGTAGCAAAAAACGGACACGAAGGGTTCAGGCAGGCTTCTATTATCCAGCCTGATGCCATCGTTACAGAGCTGGATCTGCCGGGTTACAGTGGTCTCGATATTTGCAGAGAGCTGCGGTTTGTTAAAAATGACTGGACACCTATCGTTTTAATATCTGAAAAAAGAGAAGAACTTGACGCCGTACTCGGACTTGAGCTGGGAGCAGACGACTACATGACGAAGCCTCTGAGGTTAAAGGAACTCGTTGCAAGAGTAAAATCTACGATCCGGCGGGGTTCAAAGTGCTGTAGTCAAGAAGACCAGAATCATGGGTCTTCCGAGCATTCCCGAATCATTAAAAATGGTGAATTGACCATCGACCCGGACCATTTTCTTGTTTACAAGAATGATCGTCCGGTTGATTTAACGAGAAAAGAGTTTGAATTGTTGTACTATTTATCCAAAAATAAAGGCAGAGCGCTGTCCCGGGAGAAACTGATGCAGGAGCTTTCAGGCGATGAGGTTGAACTTGATGAGCGGATTATTGATGTGTTTATCAGCCGGATAAGAAACAAGATCGAGCCTCACAGGAGAAATCCAACGTATGTTAAAACGGTAAGGAATATTGGGTATATGATGAACGTAGTGAAAGAGTCCGTGCCTTCATAGAAATGTGAGAGTGAGGCCAGCAGAAGAGAAGCTGGTCTTTTGCTTTGATCAATTTGACAATCTCTTGAATACATACTCATCTTCTTTACCTGGAAGATAGAAAACGATATACTACATAAAGCATGATATTTTGTTTGAGGAGGTTATGACTCGTGTACGATGGAATGATACATACTCACACCCTGGCATGGTTTGTGATGCTGATTTTGTTTGCAGTAACAATGATGCTGTTCAAATCAAACCGTCCAAAAGGGGCAAAAATTGTTCAGATGACGCTGCGTTTGTTCTACGTATTTGTCCTGGTTACCGGCGCGACACTGCTTATCATGAACTTTTACTGGGCGACAGCGGTAAAAGGGATTCTGGCTGTTCTGCTGATCTTTACAATGGAGAAGGTTACGACAGGTACGAAAAAAGGAACGCTTCACGGTTCTCAGAAGATGATTTTCTGGGTACAGTTTGCCATTTTAACGATCGTGGTTATTTATTTCGGATATTTTGTAGCATAGGTTTGAGGGACAGTCATTCTGGCTGTCTTTTTTTCTGTTCAGAATTAGGCACATTTTGCCCCGGGGCGGGTATTTGATTAATGGAGTTCTGCCAATAGAGTTGGCTAGAAAAATCCAAGTTGCGGAGAAGGTATTTTATCAAAAACCAGTTTAATTCTATCGATAAGGTACTTTATTCTGTCAAAAAAGTAATTAATTCTATCAAAAACCCAATTTATTCTGCAAAAAGAAGTGCAGCATGCCAGAGGGAAGTTAAATCGAAGGATCTTTTTAATATCAAAGAAAATACCGTTGCCAGCACTAAAGGTTACGCGGGATTCATGTAGATTACACATTTTCACACACAAAATCTGTTGCATTTTCCATATAGTGTTATAAGATAAAAAGTGTAGCACCAAAATTAACCAACATTAACGAAAGGAGGTCGTTCCCATGATGCAGGTAAAAATGATTTCAACTGTAAAACTTCATAACGTATCATCGGGCGACTTCTCGTATAAATTTGTTAAGGTTTTTTAACCAAATGACAAAATGATGCACAGACCGGTGATGATTGGTCTGTGTATTTTGTTTTATGTAAAATTCAGTGCACAGACCAGCGGACCGGTCTGTGTTTTTTAGTACGCTCTAAAATACCCTGATGGGGTATAAGGAAAGGGTAAAAGACAGTGCATCATTTTTACCAAAGACCAAATGAAGAGCGGTGACTTTTGACTTATTATTTCGGTTTCCGTAACAAAAGGCGTATCGAACAGCGATCTTTCACATACGTTGATGATGGAGTAAAAAAAGGAGGTGATAAGATATGCTATTGACATTGTTTCACTATACAGTATCAATCACGCGTCAGCCTTACAGCAGCGAAGAGCTTGAACGGGAACAGCATTATGAACGGGCGTGCAGACGAATTGAAAAGCAGCGTGCCCGCCAGGCAGAATTTTTCCGCATGATGTAAGAAGGGGAGTCGCGTTTTTTACCAAAAAGAAAAGGAGGCGTTGATGATGAAAATCAGAGTGGTTAGTCAACTGGTATGGTTACCTGAGGGGGACGGCTTTGGGTAGCTGGGCTCCATGATCTGGCTTAAAGCAGAAAGAAAGCAGCAGAATCAGCTGCTTTCTTTTATTTGGGAAAAAGAATTGAAATTCAGCTTCGTTGAACGGAATACGCTCCCTTTCCGCGGACTCGCGCCGAGCCTCCTCAGAGCTTTGCCCTAAAGGGGTCTCGCCTGTCTCGCACTCCCGCAGTAGTGTCGCGTATTCCGCTAAATTAGGCACAATGCGCTTTGAAAATCAGACAAAAAGGATATTCATTCAAAAAAGCAGTATGCCTAATTTCATGAGTTATAGTGCGAATACATTCGCATTGTTGGAGATCATTGTTGATTAAAAATCGTTGATTGCAGCGAATGCACGACACTCCTGCGGGAGCAATGAGCGTTCACATCATGAATGAGCTTCGAGTGGCTTCGACGCAGAAAGCTGCCAAGAATAACTGGCAGAGGAAGAAGCAGGTGTACTTCTTCTGCGAGGGGGCTCACCTGCGCCTCCGCGGAAAGGGATTGCAATGAGGGTATTCAACACCTGAGTTTAACAGAGCCTTTAGTTTAGGTGTGTCAAACAATTCTCTTACGAATAGCTGAGCTTACGTAGTCAATGACGGTAACGACAAAGATAATGATAAGGAGGGCCATACCCACTTCATCCCAGTTCCGGTTCATGGTAGAGATCTGGATCATCATACCGATACCGCCGGCTCCGATCAGACCGAGAATCGTTGAGGAACGAACATCGATTTCATAACGGTAAATAGCGTAGGAGAGAAATTCAGGAATAACCTGAGGAATGATTCCGTAGAAAAGAATCTGCGCTTTATTTGCCCCGTTTGCTTCGAGTGACTCAACAACGTGCATGTCGATGGACTCAATCACTTCAGAGTACAATTTCCCGAGCATTCCAATGGACCCGACGGCAATGGCGAGGACCCCGGCGAAGGCTGATGGTCCGATTGCAGCTACAAAAATCAAAGCGAGCATGATTTCAGGAAAGGCACGGATGCCATCAAGTGCCCATTTAGCGGCAGTGTTGACGATGCGGCTGTCCACCATGTTTTTAGCGGCAAAAAAACCAAAGGGTACAGCGAGCAGCGCGGCCATCAGTGTTCCTGTATAAGCCATAGCAAGGGTTTCGCCCATCAGTCTGAGAGCGTCAAGTGCAACAGCCCACTCAGGTGAAAAGAGCTGTGGGATTACCCGGCCCATGTTATTGAGTGTACGCTCGCTGACAATCTGTCCCCAGTTAATGCCGATGCTTGAGAACGTCCATGCATACATAGCAACAAGAAAGGCCGCAATGAGCCAGTTTCGGATGACTTTTTTTCGCGGAATTTTCTTTTTCGGAGGCAGTGGCAGTGTAGTTGTCTGTTCCATTAGAGAATCTCCTCCCTGATTTTTCCGCTGATGTATTCAATGATTACAACGGCAACGAAAATGATAATGATGATTATCATAGCGCGACCGTATTGGAAAAAGCTGATCGAGCGCTGAAGAAGCTGTCCAATACCACCTGCACCTACAAATCCGAGTACCAGTGACGCCCGGACGTTAATTTCAAATACATATAGTGTAAATGACGTGTATTGTGGAAGGATTTGCGGTATGACTCCGTAAACAATCACCTGAAGGGTATTACCACCTGAGGCACGAATGGCTTCCAGTGGGTTTTTGTCAATCGCTTCGATCGTCTCTGCGAGCAGTTTTGCCAGAATTCCCAGAGAGAAAATAATTAAGGCAATGATACCGGAAAACGCTCCGATTCCGAAAATCCCGACAAAAATAACCGCAAGCAGCAGATCGGGTATCGTACGGAGAATGTTCATGATTTGCTTTGTAATATTGTAAACCCATTTGTTTGGAGCAATATTTGATGACGCCATCAAACTGATTGGAATACAGAGAATTCCGGCGACCGTTGTAGCAATAATCGCCATCTGAATCGTTTCACTCAGCCGGCCCCACGTCTCAGTTGCATAACCCCAGTTTGGCGGGAACAGTTCGCCTACCATACGCCAGACGTCAGGCATCCCAAACCAAAGATCAATGAGGCTGGAGTTTGTCTGCCACGAAGTAAACATGTATACGAGAACGACAGCAGCAAATACAAACGTAAGCTTCCACTTGGCCTGCTGCGTACGTAAGCCTGGTGGATTTGAAGGGTCGAATGATTCCTGGCCTGGATTAGCCGTTGTTTTCGTCATCTTCATCTCCTCCTACTATGTCTTCTTCACGGATCTTACGTCCATAAATCTCTTCAAATGTCCTTTCAGTTACTGTGCTTGCAGGGCCGTCAAATACAACTTCACCGGCGCGCATGCCGATAATGCGGTCAGCATACTCCATTGCCATATCAATAAAGTGGAGGTTTACAAGAGTCGTGATCTTGTCCTCTTTGTTCACTTTTCGAAGGTACGTCATCACCTGGTGAGAAGTCGGAGGATCAAGACTTGCTACCGGCTCATCGGCGAGGATGACTTTAGGCTGCTGAGTGAGTACGCGGGCAATACTGACACGCTGCTGCTGCCCGCCACTGAGCTGATCGGCTCTTGAGTGTACTTTTTCGTCGATGTTGACACGCTGCAGACTCTGGTAAGCCAGTGATTTGTCTTCATTTGAATACAGGTTCAGCACACTTCGCAATGTACCCGTATGGCCAAGCCGGCCGGCGATCACATTTTTCATCACAGTAGATCGCTTAACGAGATTGTAGTTTTGGAAGATCATTCCTACTTTCGTACGGAGGTCGCGGAGCTGACGCCCGTTGTAGGAGAGAATATCCTCACCATCGACGAGGAGTTCTCCGTCAGTCGGCGTCACCATGCGGTTAACACTGCGGATGAGAGTGGACTTACCTGCGCCTGAAAGTCCGACGATTACGACAAACTCTCCTTCATTAATTTTAATGTTTACATCTTTTAGTCCCTGTGTGCCATTTGGATAAACAAGTGACGTGTTTTTGAATTCAATCATTGTTGTATGTACCCCCTGGAAAGTGTTAGGTGGAAATAATCCCCTTTTTATTTTCATAGACATAGAAAAGAGGCTAGGGCAGAAAGGTTTAGTGAATCCGAACAAACAATGTGCAATGCATATAAATCGCTCCTGAAAGATACTTCGCTTTCCCCGGGAAGCGGCTGAGCCTGCCCTGTGGGGTCTCATCTTCGCTTTTCATCCCGCAGGAGTCTACGTATCTTTCATCCGCTATGTTCGCACATTGTTCGGAACTACTGCTAAACACTCTCTTTATGTCCCAACCTCTTTTTCCTATTGTCATCAAATGATTAATTAGTTAAGCGGATCAACTTCGTCAGAGAACAGCTCATAAGCTTCGCGGACGATGTCATAGTCTTCGTCTGCAGCTTCAGCAATACCGTCCCAACGGTAAACTTCCTGCATGATTTCAATCATTTCCTCATCATCATTAAAAGAAAGGAAAGCCTGCTGGATTTCATCTTTAAAGCTTCCAAGGCCAGGAATAACGGAGATCGTATCGTTTGGAATTGGATCCGTAAATCCAAGCTGAATTAATCCTGTTTCTTCATCAAATACTTCAGGGTAGTCATCAGCAATAACGTCACGGGCATCTTCAAACGTTGTTGCTACATCGGCATTACCTTCGAGTACAGTGATAAGTGCGTTATCGTGGGAACCTGCTTCAAGGAGGTCAGCGAAGAAATCATCTTCGTCTACACCAAGCTCAGTACGAAGCTGGGTAGCAGGGAAAAGGTAGCCACTGGTAGAAGCTACATCAGGGAATGTCCAAACTTTACCTTCGAGATCCTCAAGACTCTCAATACCGGAATCTGCTCTCACAGAATATTGAGCGCGGTAGCTGTCTTCACCGTTACGGATAGACTTTAAAATAACTTCGATATCATGACGCTCACTTGCCAGTACATAAGCAAATGCCGGGATAAACCCTACTTCAACCTGTCCGCTTCCCATTGCCTCAACCAAAGCGGAGTAGTTTGTCATAACAGTACCTTCAACTTCAATTCCAAGCTCTTCAGAAAGGCGTTCTGCAAGTGGCTCTACAGTCGCCGCAATTTGATCGGAATCAGTAGATGGAACGAACCCCATTGTAATGGAATCAGGTCTGTCAGCAGCTTCTTCTTCCTCTTCAGAAGCGTCGTCTTCAGACGCATCATCGTCTTCTGTTGTTTCTTCAGTATCAGTCTCATTGGAAGCTGTTTCTTCCTGAGCTCCTTCAGACTCTCCGCAGGCAACCAACCCTGCAACGATCACTGAAGACATTAAAACTGTGAATAACTTCTTCATCTTGCAAAACCCCTCTTTTCTTTTTTTCAAAGTATGTAAGTTTTTTACTTACAAATGCGATTATGCAGGAAGGGAGGTTGGAATACTATAGCTTTTACCGTTTCCTAACCGAACCTTTACAAGAATCCACAAAGCCTTTACAAACTTTACGAAATAGTCAAAATCCGTTTATTTTTTGCTGATTTCGACATCTCTCGAATCCTTTTTACTAAAATCTTGTAGAACCTTGCGCTCGGGACGTAAAACGATTACTCTAAAAAGTAGTGTTTACGAATTTTTCCGGGGGAGAGTGTGGCAATGCAGGTTGAGAAATTATACATTTTTGATTTAGACGGAACGCTATATGAAGGAACGGATCATTTTGATTATTATGCGAAGCGCCTTT
Organism: Alteribacter salitolerans; assembly: GCF_016901055.1. Lineage (NCBI taxonomy): Bacteria > Bacillati > Bacillota > Bacilli > Caryophanales > Bacillaceae > Alteribacter > Alteribacter salitolerans. The sequence goes on from NZ_JAFEUX010000012.1 coordinate 26,912, forward strand.
CTATCGATGTAGCAGAAAAGGATAAAGCAGCCTTCTGGGCAGACTATGAAAAGTCTAAAAACGGAAAGCACGTCCTTGAAGTAGGAAAGGCGTACGACGTGGAACATGATGCGGTTCTTACTGTCGATCCAATGACCCTTTCAGTAGTGGAAGCGCACAACTGGGATGGAACAGAATGGCCTTTGGAAAAAGTGAAAGATACATATAAAGGAAACCTTGAGTTTGATTTTGAAACCATCGTTGCCATTGGTGACGGCTGGTGGCTGCCTTTTGCCTGTGCCAAGCACTACGGTGTGAAAGACTGTTATACAAGATATTGTGAAACAAAGGAATACATGGTGACAGACGAATTCCAGCTTGATCCGATTCCGGGACTCCGGGAGTTTTTGCTTCAATTAAAAGAAAAGACAAATATTGTTCTCATGACAAACAGTGATGCAGATGACGTAAGCAGACTGTTTAAAGAGCTTGAGCTCGATGGTGTTTTTCCTAAAGTCGTTACATCAGCGAAAAAGCCAAGCCTGACCGATCATTACTTTAATGAACTTACAAAAGAGTTTGGTGTGAAGCCTTCAGAAACGGTTTCTGTAGGTGATAACTTCATAAACGAAATTGCACCGGCCCTTTTGCAGGAAATGAAAGCGGTCTACATCTCCGGAAGCAGCCAGGCAATGGAGCACGACAACCTCGTCCAGGTAAAACGGATTACGGACTGGGTGGAGAGTGTAAAGATATAAAGGGTTTTTAAAAAGAGCAGGCCTGTTGAGGTCTGCTCTTTAATTTGTTTATTACGATTTCACATCACTATTACATTAGAAAATACATCAGAAAGCTTGACAGAAATGTTAAAAGGGAAGAAAGAAAATAAGGATCAAGGCGATAGATACCATCCTGTGATTCCGGGGTATACATCCCTCTCGTATCCACAGGTGCATACCCTTCACTAACCACTGGCGGGGGAAAGGAGCTCGTTCCACCATACGTCAGGAGAGCAGCGGCTGCACCAACCGCAAAGGTGACATTTATCATGCTGAAGATAAAGAAATAGGTAATTGCGGAAATAAAACGACGAGGCCCGTCAGAAGTTTGAAATAGAACGCTTTTTTCAAAAGGTGTCACCTCGATGAAAACATCTACGAGTCAGAGTGAGGCGAAGTATCGATTTACTCAAACAAATAAAAAAGACCTAGTATTGATTTCTTATTTAAATTGAAAGCGCTCTATTTGTTTTGTATGATTATGGAAAGTGTCGAAAAATAGAAAAATTTTGAATGAATGATCATTCAAAAGACACATTTCTTTGTAAAGACAAAACAAGGGGTGTTACACATGGGGGAGAAAAGAGAGCATCATGATAAACGGAACCGGCTGATGATGAAGCTGTTATGGGTCGCATATGCCATAGGGCTGTTAAGCAATTTTGCAGCACAGGTACCTGCCCGGGGGCTGATTACATATGCGGCCGTTGGATTTTTCGCTGTAGGAGTCATTACGATTATAACGTTAAAGGGCTGGTTTCCGTCTTACGTTCAGTACATTGTTGTATTCAACTTTTTAATACTCATTTACTTTATGGTATCAACCTCGCCGAAACTATCCAACTATATTATGGTTTATGTGTGTGTGGCTTTTGTGACTCTCTATCACAACTTCCGGGCCATTGCCATGGCAGCTGTCGGTGGGCTTGCTCTTACAAACTATTTCTTTATCACGTTCAGGGAAGAAATGTTTATGGGGCTTGGAAATGATATTCTCGTTTCCCTGAATATTCTCTTTATCATTACAACGATTGCTCTTGTTGCCCAGGCAAAAATGGGGGAGAATATGCAGCGGAATATGACCACCCAGCAAAACCATATAGCTGCGGGAAAAGAGAGAGTGGAAGGGATGCTGAGTGAAATTAACCGCTCAATTGAGGTACTCACCAAGGTTGCGAGCCGGGTCAATGATCAGATGAAACACACGGGGGCGATTTCCAAAGAGATTACCCTATCTTTTACAGAAATGTCCAAAGGCATTGAAAGCTCGGCTGCGAGCATGACAGACATCCATCAGTCCGTGTCACATACGGGATCTGCTGTTAAGAGAGTAAATGATGCAGCTAAATTGATGTATACCCTTTCCAATGAAACGGCTTCTTCCACTGAGGAAGGTCATAAAAAAATGAATACACTCTCATCGAGAATGAAAGAAATCCATGGTGGGTTTGAGCAGCAGACAAGCGTTGTGGACCAGCTTTATCAGGAAAGCAGGGAAATCGGCAACATGGTAAAGGCAATCAAGGGAATATCCGACCAGACCCACCTGCTGGCACTGAACGCCTCCATCGAAGCAGCCAGAGCCGGGGAGTCAGGAAGAGGTTTTGCTGTGGTTGCAAATGAAGTACGGAAGCTTGCAGAAGACTCAAATGACTCTACGAAAAAAATCAGTGATAAATTAACAAAAATTGAAGCTGATATTGCTATGGTAAAGGAAGATATGAATGTGAACCGCGAGTTGGTAGCTGCAAACTTAACTGAAACGTTCGAAGCAAGCAACCGCTTTGATGAATTAATGAAGCACGCAAATGAAACAGCCTGTAAGAGTGAGGAAGTGGAAGCGCAGATGAATGAAGTGGATGATGAAACAAAACGGATTATAAATGAGTCCGCCACTGTAAGCAGCTATACACAGCAGTCCAGTGCAGCAGTCGAAGAAGTACTCGCTTCTGTTGAAGAGCAGTATGCTTCCATCGAAGACACACTGGAACAGATAGACAAACTAGTCTCGATTACAAAAACCCTGGAAGAAGCAGCCGCAGGAGAATAAAAAAGAACCGTCCAGTAATCCAGATAAGCACTGGTTACGGACGGTTCTGTTGTTTGGCTCTAATTAAAGCACATTCTCAACAGGCATGTAGTCGTAGCCAAGATCACGTGCCACTGCTTCGTAAGTGACATGACCGCCCGCTGTATTTACGCCTGGTTTTAACGCAGGGTTCTCCTGAATCGCTCTTACAACACCTTTGTTTGCGATCTGTACCGCATATGGCACAGTCACGTTTGTAAGTGCGATTGTAGACGTTCGCGGAACAGCACCAGGCATATTCGCAACAGCATAATGAACGACACCGTGCTTTGTATAGGTTGGGTTATCGTGAGTCGTAATACGGTCTACTGTCTCAACGATTCCGCCCTGGTCAATAGCAACATCCACAATAACAGAGCCCGGCATCATTTCCTTAATCATATCCTCAGTAACAAGACGAGGCGCCTTTGCTCCGGGAATTAATACGGCCCCGATGAGAAGGTCTGATTCTTTTACCGCTTGAGCTATGGAAATCGGGTTACTCATAAGTGTGTTGATTTCCGTACCGAAAATATCGTCCAGCTGACGGAGACGTTCCGGATTCACATCAATAATCGTAACGTCAGCGCCGAGTCCCATGGCAATTTTGGCTGCGTTTGTTCCAACAACTCCGCCGCCAATAATGGTAACTTTTCCACGTTTAACACCCGGCACACCTGAGAGGAGCACGCCGCTTCCGCCTTTTGGCTTTTCAAGGAACTGGGCCCCGATCTGAGCAGCCATACGTCCGGCAACCTCACTCATTGGTGTAAGGAGAGGAAGCGTACGGTTTACTTCCACCGTTTCGTAGGCAATGGCCGTTACTTTGCTCTCTGTAAGTGCTTTTGCAAGCTCAGGGACTGCTGCCAAATGGAGATATGTAAATAAGACTAGTCCTTCACGGAAATATTGATATTCGGATTCGAGAGGCTCTTTTACTTTCATCACCATGTCTGCACGATTCCAAACATCTTTGGCTTCAGTCAGAATTTTTGCCCCTGCCTCCTGGTAATCCTCATTTGTGAAGCCGCTTCCAATTCCTGCATTCTTTTCAACATAAACATCATGTCCGGCCTGCTTTAAAAGCAGTACACCCCCAGGTGTCAAGGCAATTCTGTTTTCGTTATTCTTAATCTCACCGGGTACCCCTATCTTCATGATAAACCCTCCTTAAACGTCTCTGTTACTGTGTAAGTCAGTTAAATGGTCAAACTTGCCACCTCCATTTTATCGAAAGTCCGGCAACTGTTCCACCTTTTATTTCCCCACTCTAATTAAAAGAATATACTGCTTCAAGAGTGGGGATAAAGGATTATCTTCCTCTGGGTCATTTCTCTAGTTCATGCGCTCAGAGCGGTAATCCAGGGCAATCTTTGAATCGATAAAACCGGCTGTGTCTGTGGTACCTTGCAGTGCGACATAATCGGCCTTTTTAACACCGTAATATACAAGATATTCTCCGTTTTGATACCTGACATGGAGCTGCTGGTTCATGTCATCATAAGCCAGCGACTTGACCTGCTGATCATTGACCTGTACAAATTCCATTTCCATACTATACGCCTCCTTGAGTAATATAAGGTAAAAGTCCTTATTGTTAAGATACCCGACATATTAAAAAGAAAACGGACACAGTCAGAGTGGTATAGGAGAATAATGTAAAAATGATGTAGAGAAAAGGGAGATAGACCCTTGTGCTTTTCTTTGTCTGAATATTACAATATCATTACAAAGGTAGCGGAGAGTGATTGTCTTTATGTGGGCACTTGGACAATCAGGAGCTGGTAGTGCAACCGACCTTAGTGTTATTAAGGTCGGCTATTTTTATGCAGTTGGCCATGAAAGAGGAGGACTACAATTTGTATAAGGGACTCGAGTTCAATAAACAAAACCTTGCTTATTTTATAGAACGTCTCAATCAGACTCTTGAAGAAGACGCTATTTACTTTATGGTTGATGGAAAGGAAACGATCAGGTATGCAAGCGATTCGTTTTTTCACTTTACCGGACTTCATCACCACCATGTGCTTGGGACAGACCATCGGAGGTTTCTAATCCTGCTGAGAGGGAAAAAAGCGATGGTTAAAAGCGCAGAAGGCGTACTTCATTCCTTTACGTTCTCAAAACTTACAATGCCGAAATACAATCCACTTGACCCGGCATTTTCGTTCTTCGTTTTACACCCCTGCGAGGAAATTACGGCTTCCTTTATTGACGAAAGGACGGGCCTTCCGAACAAACGGGCACTTCTTGAGGTGATGAAGAAGCACGAAAAACAGCCGTTCACCCTCGTTTACGGCAGGTTTACTGAAAGAGAAGACAGGTGGGCAGAAGGGTTAAAAAACGCCCAATCTCATGAGAGAAGCATTTACGTAATCGATGAATTTACCTTTTGCTGTTTTGTTAAAGGCAGGGTGAGTGAGCAAGAGGCAGAGGAAAAAATAACAGAATGTCTAAACCCCTTCAAGTGTATTCTCACAGCAGTGGTGAATGAACATTCATCCAGTGGTACCGAGGAACTTTTGAAAAGAGCAAAGCAGAAAAATGATACCGGGCAAAACAAAGCAGAAATGATGGAGGAAAGGCTGAAACAAGCGATACATAATCAAAGTCTTTCCCTGGTTTATCAGCCCCAGGTCGATCTCCATAAAGAAAAAGTGATCGGGGTGGAAGCACTCCTTCGCTGGAATGACGAAGTGCTGGGATGTGTAGCTCCTCTCACGTTTATTCCAGTTGCGGAAAAAACAGGCCTGATTAAGGACATTGGTCTCTGGGTCCTGGAAGAGGCATGCAGACAGGCTTCTCTATGGAAAAAAGAAGGTCTGCCTGTAAGGATGTCTGTTAATATATCAGCAGTCCAGTGCAGGGATCGGGAATTCATTCAACAACTGGGGGAGATTATCCGTAAAACAGATATGAATCCATGGTTGTTAAGTCTTGAAATCACGGAGAGCTTTCTTCTGTCTCAATTGCAGAATGGACAGGAAGTGCTTGAAGGAATAAAAGAACTTGGTGTCCATTTATCCATAGACGACTTTGGAACCGGATACTCTACGCTCAGCTACCTGAAGAATTTTCCGGTCGATTCATTGAAAATTGATCAGTCATTTATCAGGGATGTCCTTATTAAAGAAAAGGACGAAGTGATTGTTACCTCTGTTATTAAGCTGGCACGTAACATGAATGTCAAAGTGGTTGCAGAAGGGGTGGAGTCCAGTGAAGTACTTACGTTTTTAAAGGAAAATGACTGCGATGAAGTCCAGGGATACTTGTACTGCAAGCCGCTTCCGCCACACGAGGTTACACCTTTTCTTCTGGACGGTTCTGCACGGCAGATTCTCTCGTGAGGCTGCAGTTTCTGACAATCACGTGAACAACCTATACGAATCGCCTCTTTCGTATTATGATAAGTCCATATGTTAAAATAGGAGAGATGCATCCGTGAAAGATAATAAAGCAGTTGAATATGGACTTTTTGCTGCATGGGCCATCGCATTTACGGCAACGCTCGGATCTCTTTATTTTTCAGAAATAAGAATGTTCATTCCGTGCGAACTGTGCTGGATTCAGCGGATTTTTATGTACCCGCTTGCGATTACCCTTGCCATTGCAGCAGTAAAGAAAGACGCAAAACAGGCTGTTTATGCCCTGCCTCTCAGCGTAATCGGTATGTTGATTTCTCTGTATCACTATTTGGTACAGAAAGTGCCGGCTATGGCACAAACATCTGATTTTTGCGGCGTCGTACCTTGTAATTATCAATACATTAACGTGTTTGGCTTTATTACGATTCCGTTTCTTGCTTTTATTGCTTTTGCTGCAATTTCTGTATTATTGATCGTTGTACTGGCTAAATCGAAGGAGTGAACAACATGAAGAAAATCATTATCTTCGGGGTTGCCGTTGTGATTATTTTTGGTGCACTTGCATTTGTCACGTCGTATCAGAATCAGCAGCAATCTGAAGGAAACCCATATGGTAAAGACCGTCTTCATCAGGAAACGATTGATACCCTTGATGACCCGAATTATGACAACATCATTCTTCCGGATGAGCTGGATGAAAAGATTGAGAATGAAGAGGATTTTACTGTTTATTATTTCAGCCCTGCCTGCCAGGCTTGTAACCAGGTAAGTCCTGTTATTATTCCAATGGCAGATGAAAAAGATATTGACCTGCACTTATTTAATTTACTCGAGTTTGACAACGGGTTCAGTCAATTTGGCATTGATGGAACACCGACGCTGATTCATTATGAGAATGGTGAAGAAGTGGAACGGATATACGGTGCTGCAGACCAGCCGACATATGAATGGTTCTACGATGATATCGTACTTGGTGAGGAATAATTCATAAAAAAGAAGCTACCTTTGAGGTTTGTTATTAAACCTTTAGGGGCAGCTTCTTTTTAATTGGGTTAGACAACTTTTCAGCTTCGGTGAACGGAATACACTCCCTTTCCGCGCACTCGCGCCGAGTCTACCCGGTGAGATGTAAGGTCTCGTCTGTCTCTCACTTCCGCAGGAATTTTGCGTATTCCGTTCAACTCCGCACGATGCGCTGAAAAATCAGAGGAACTGGGTAACTCAGCTGAAAAAAGACAGTATGCTTATCTTCATGCTTTATGGTGCGAATGAATTAGGTTTGATAGCTGTTTGATAGCTGTGTTAAAGAGCATTGCTGATTTATTAAATATGGTGGTTGCAGGGAATACGCTACACTCCTGCAGAAACTGCTGTTTATACTGACATCGTCGGTTCTTTTTCAGGAGTATCGTGCTTTTCAATTACGACAGGAAGCTGGATGATAAACTCTGTTCCTTCTCCGACCTTACTGTTGACCTGTATATGTCCGCCCCAGGAGCGGATAATACTGAATGACACCATTAATCCAAGGCCCGTTCCTTTTTCCTTGGTGGAATAATACGCTGTGCCCAGCTGTTTGACTTCTTCTTTTGTCATCCCGCTGCCTGTGTCTGCAATTTTTATTCGGATGTGCTGGCCGGTATGGCCGGCAGACAAAAACAGCTTTCCCCCTTGTGGCATCGCTTCGATACCGTTTTTGGCTAAATTTAAAACAACCTGGGTGAGCTCTTTTTCATCGCCTCTGATTTTTAAATGAGACGGAACGTCAAGATAGACCGAAACATTGTTCATAAGGGCGTAGGCCTGAATGGTGTGCCTTACTTTATCCATCGTAAAAGCAACATTGATCGTTTCAAGTTCCACATCTTTTGGCTTTGCGAGGGATAAATAGTCACTGATAATCAGCTGGGCCCTGTCAATTTCAGAGAGGGTAAGCTGCATGTATTTCTTTTCGTTTTCCGTCAGGTTGGCATTCGATTGAAGAAGCTGAATGAAGCCTCGTGCCACTGTCATAGGATTTCTTACTTCATGTGCAACAGAAGCAGCAAGCTCGCTGACAAGGCGGAGCTGTTCACTTTTTCTTAAATCACCTTTAAGACGTTCGTTTAAAAGGATCTTTTCAAGTGTATAGATAACAAGAAACGATACACATGAGTAGATAAAGAAGAACTGTACCATGTAATACGCAATTTCAGTTCTCGTATCGGCAAAGATCGTAGAAGGAAACACCGTCGCAAGAGAGGCAACGATCAGGAGAACCAGCATATAATAAAGAATTTTTTTCGTTAATTTAATGGAATGATAATACTTTGAAAAACCAAGAAAAAAGAGATATACTAGTGAACTGAAATAAATGGCGAACAATATGCTTTCCATTCCAATCCAGATGGCACGATAAGCGTTCTGGAACAAAAGTAAAGCAAGCCCCATACCCCAGCCGCCGTAAAGTGTTCCGATTATCAGGGGAACATGCCGGAGGTCAAAGGTAATTCCGTTGTTTAATACTACAGGAAAGGTCATGGAAAGGACCATGGAGCTCACACAAAGGATAAAGAAGAATATTCTTGTCATTTTCCGGTTACGCTGAAAACCAAAGCCTCCCCAAAAGGTTACATAAAGAAAAATGGGAGTCAGGATGTAAAACAGGTTGTGCAGAAAATCCTTAAAAACACTCATGAAGACTCCTCCCACCTCCAAAACTTTCCTTTATTGTACGAATAAATGCGTGGTAACACAATGGAATTATGGGATAATTGTCAAAAAATAAGGAATATGCCATTATTGTTTTAAGAAGGAGTGGTTAATATGGCACGTTATATTATCACAGGTGTTAGCGGAATCGTCCTTTTATGGGCCATTGCCCTCATTGTTAACTTTCAGATTTACCAGGAAACGACGGTACAAGGGACCGTTATTCATCCGATTGCCGATGGGATCATCTTTTTCCTCATCTTACTCGGTGTTGTGGCTCTGTTTACATTTGTGGTAAAAAAGAATGCAGTAAGAAACGGGGCTGTCGCAGCACTTGGAGCGGCCTTTATCATCCTCGCAGTTGTTCTTTTTTAACGGGGTGATTGGATGAAAGAATAAATATCCCGGATGCCGGAAATGATTATGTCTTAAGAAGCCTTATCCAGTCAGGATTTACCTGACTGGATAAGGCTTTTTATTTAATGTTTTTTTGCATATTAATAAAAAAACATGTTGATTTATTCACTAAGGACGATTATATTATTGTTTATGCATAAAAATCAGGTTCAACCAATAAACAAACCAAAACAACCAATAAGATTGAAGATTCAGAAAGGTTATTGATTGAATCAAAGGGTGAAAATCCTTTGAAATAGATAGTTTATGAGAAGGGGAGGGGGTTATTTTTAGAATACTTAGAACTTTGGCATCAAAATTGCAGTGTATATAGTGTGAATATGAAATTAATGTTGAGGGGGAAATGAACATTGAAAAAAGTTAAAGCGTCCTGGATGGCACTTGCTCTTTCATCCGTCCTGGTACTGGCAGCATGCGGCGGTGAAGAACCCGCAGATACAGGTGAAGACGACACAGGCACAGATGAACCGCAAACAGAAGAAACGGAAGATGAAGGTGACGAAGGAGAGGGAGAAGCGGCTTCAGGGGGAGACCTTACTGTAGGTATCGAAGCCGAGCCTACTTCGATGGATCCTCATAATACGACAGACGGCAACTCCGCTACGATTCAGAGTACGATGATGGAAGGGCTGCTAAGATTCAATGAAAATATGGAAATCGTTCCTGTCCTTGCAGAAGACTATGACTATAGTGACGACGCTACCGAAATTACCTTTTACTTACGTGAAGGCGTAACCTTCCACGATGGAACAGAATTTAACGCTGAGGCTGTAAAAGAAAATATCGATTTTGTCCGTGATACGGATAATGGGATGGCAAGGTCTTCTTTCTTTTCATTTGTAGAGGAAGTCATCGTGGAGGATGACTACACAGTTACAATCGTAGCTGATGAGCCAAACTCTGCCATGGCCTCCTACATGGCCCACTCTTCTGCGGCATTTAAATCAGTAGAAGAGCTGAATAAGAAGCTGGAGGACCCGGATTACAACCTTGACCGTGAAGGTGCTGTTGGTACCGGACCTTTCCAATTTGTCGAGTGGCGTGACAGTGAGCACGTTGTTGTCGAGAAATTCGATGACTACTGGAATGAGGAGGAAGCAGCAAGAGTGGACGCCATTACCTTCCGCCCTGTTCAGGAAGCAAGTACGCGGGTGAACATGCTTCGTACAGGCGAAGTGGACGTCATCACACCAATTCCAACCTTAAATGCCGCTGAATTGGAAAATGAAGAGGATCTTGATCTTTACACAGGGTCAAGTACGGATCTTTACTATATCGGAATGAACTTCCAAAACGAAAACTACGATGACCTTAAAGTGCGTCAGGCTATGAACCATGCAGTAGATAAAGATGGTCTTATCGCCCAGGTTCTTGACGGCTACGGTCAGGTTGCTGATTCTGCCATTGCTCCGGCCGTATATGGGTACGCAGGGCAGTCTGTCTACGAGTATGACCTTGAGCTTGCTCAGGAACTGATGGATGAAGCAGGGTATGAAGACGGGTTCGAAGCTACCCTCTGGACACGTAACAGCACCGAGTTTCTCAGTGTTGCAGAGTACGTGGCTATCCAGCTTGCTGAGATCGGCATCGATGTGGAAGTAGAAGCTTATGAATCTGGTACGTTGTTTGACATGCTCGATGCTGGTGAAGGCACGGATCTGTGGATCGGCCGCTGGTCTCCTGGTACCGGTGAAGCTGACTATGGTTTACGTCCGAACTTCGCCTCTGACCGGGTCCCGCCTAACTTCAACAACTCAGGATTCTATGTTAACGAAGAGCTTGATGTCATGTTTGATGACGCCATCTCCACTCCTGATGAAGACGAAGCAATGGAAACATACGCTGAAATCCAGCAGGTGATTTACGAAGACGCACCGTGGGTATTCCTCCACATTCCGGATGCACTGATTGCCAAAGGTACAAACGTACACGGCATTTACGTACTTCCTTCTGGTGCTGTTCACTTAAACCTGGCGGAAATCCGCTGATTGTCCGGTAAAAAAGAAGAGGGGCTTCGTTGATGGAGCCCCTTTTTTCTCAGTGTGACGATGGCGGCGCTTGTGGTCGGATTTTGTCGAATGACCGATATATTCTGATTAAGGGTCGATAAATCCGTAATAAAGGTCGATAAATTCGCAATAAGGGTCGATAAATCCATAAAAAGGGTCTATAAACTCGCAATAAGGGTCGATAAACCCCAAAGAAGGCTCGATACATTCACTTACCGTGGTGAAAGTATCTACCTTGAGTGCAGCCGGAATCCTCTGATTTAAAACTCTAAAACCTTCATTCAGAAAGAGGTGAGACCATGCTTCAATTTGTACTTAGAAGACTCATAGGCATGATTCCGATCTTATTTATCATAACAATCATTTCTTTCCTGTTCGTTCACCTCACACCGGGTGATCCGATCCGGATTATGTATGGAGCGGAGATTGACCAGGAGACGTATCAGACGCTTCGTGAGCGTGAAGGCTTCAACGATCCGCTTCCTGTTCAATACGGCCGTTATATGAAAGATATGCTTGTGCATGGGGACCTCGGACAATCGTACCGGACACGGGCAGACGTATCCGAAGAAGTCATCCGCCGGTTTGGCTATACCTTTGTCCTAACGATACTGAGTATGTTCTGGGCGATTTTAATCGGAGTTTCTGTAGGTATTATCTCTGCAACAAAACGAAACTCCATCTGGGACAGAGCGGGGATGGTGTCGACCATTACAGCACTCAGTATCCCTGAATTCTGGTTTGGTCTGATGCTCATGCAGATTTTCGCTGTTCAGCTTGGCTGGTTTCCTACAAGCGGAGCCGGAACACCACTGCATATTTTGCTGCCGTCGATTACCCTCGGGTTTGGTGTGGCAGCGACCATTGTACGATTTACCCGCTCCAGTGTCCTCGAAGTGATGCGGGAAGATTACGTGCGGACCGCCCGGGCAAAAGGGCAGAAGGAACGTGTGGTCATCTGGAGTCACGTCCTGAGAAACGCACTCATTCCTGTTGTCACCATGGCAGGTCTGCAGTTTGGCTTTCTCATTGGAGGAGCTGTCGTTGTTGAACAGGTTTTCGCCTGGCCGGGGCTGGGGTCTTATCTGATCGATTCCATTTTGTCCCGTGACTATCCGGTTATACAGGCATTGATTCTATTATTCTCACTGCAGTTTTTAGTTATAAATCTACTGGTGGATATCAGCTATGGATTCTTAAATCCGCAGATCCGCTATGACTGATGGAAAGGAGACAGCCTATGAACACGAATGAGACGAAGCCCTATTCTCCTTTCAGGGAATTCCTTACGAAGTTTTTAAAGCAGAAGATGGCTGTGGCCGCTTTTGCCGTAGTCATTCTGATTTTATTTGTGGGCCTGTTCGGATCGCTACTGGCGCCATACGATCCACACCGCCCGGTTACGTCCCAGTATCCTGGTAAAGGCATAGACCTGGATCAGCTTACCAATGCGTCGGTTACGATTGAAGGGGTTCTCACAGACGGGTCAACCATTGAAGGAGCGGAGATTGCGCAGCTGACGGCCGATTCGGAAAACCGGAGAATTGCATCGATCCGCCGTTCCCAGCGGGGCATTTTAGTGAACGGCAATACGTCGGGCTTTACAAATGCCACAATTGAAAGCGGGGATGTGAGCTCGTCATTCCAGGTAGTGGTGGAAGGGGAGTCTCTCCTGGAAGGAAAAGAGCCGGTCATTTCACAGCTGATCCCATCACAGCCTGAGGGTGTCCTCTCTCCTGGAGATGAGTTTCAACTTAATGTTACGGCCATTTTGACCGATGGAGAAGAGATCACAGAACATGCAGACATTCACGAACTCGCTTTACGTTTGTATGAAACAGAAGAGTCAGAAGAAGTACCTAGCGGCTTCAATGCTCCGGCAAGTGACGCCGAAGCCATTGAAGGGCTGCATTTTTCTTCACTTGATGAGGATGTGGCCGAGGTAAGTGACACGGGCGTTGTTACCGTAACTGGTGAAGGGGACGGGGCGATCCGTATTCAGACGGGTCCTGTAAGTTCCGTTGTTCAAATTGCGGCAGGGGAACAGGCGGAGCCGGTTCTTGCCTACTTAAACGTCAGTGAGCCCAACGTTACGCTCACCGATGTGTATAAGCATCAGCCCCCGTCATCCATTCATTATTTTGGAACAGACCACCAGAACCGTGATATCTTCAGCCGGGTCATTCACGGCACGCAGGATACACTCTTAATCGGATTTGTTTCTGTGGCGATCGGTGCGTTTATCGGGACCGCCCTTGGTCTTTTGGCAGGATTCTACGGCCGCTGGGTGGACAGTGTGGTTACGAGAATGACAGACGTTCTTCTTGCTTTCCCGGGGATCCTTTTAGCCATTGCGGTTATTGCCTTTCTCGGTGCGGGCATTACGAACATCATTTTAGCCGTGGCTGTCTTTACGATTCCTGTATTTATCCGTATTGTCCGTGGTTCAACGCTGGCTTTGAAAGAAATGACCTATGTAGAAGCAGCCCGCTCGATTGGGGTAAAAGATCCGGTTATTATTCTCCGGCATATCTTCCCAGGCACCCTTTCTGTTGTGATGGTTTATCTGACAATGCGGATTGGGGTGGCGATTTTGATCGGGGCCGCCCTCAGTTTCCTTGGACTCGGGGGAGACATTACGGCGCCGGAGTGGGGATCAATGCTGAGTGCTGCAAAAGACAACAGTGGTACTGTGTTTCATGCTACGTTCTTTCCGGGACTGGCCATTGTCATTGCAGTGCTGAGCTTCAATATTCTGGGTGACGGGCTTCGTGACGCCCTCGATCCGAAGCTGAAAGAATAGGTGATACAAATGGCAAATGTACTTGATATAAAAAACCTCGAAGTGAGTTTTAAAAGTGACGGGAAAGATGTGAAAGTCGTAAACGGCATCAGTTTTTCCATTAAAGCCGGTGAAACTGTCGGCGTGGTAGGAGAGTCGGGGTGCGGTAAAAGTGTTACATCCCTATCCATCATGAGGCTGATCCCATCGCCGCCGGGACGGATTTCCGGCGGGGAGATCCACTTTGATGGTGAAAACCTCCTGGATAAAAAAGAGCGGGAAATGCGTAAGATCCGTGGAAATGATATTTCAATGATTTTTCAGGAACCGATGACGTCGTTAAATCCCGTCTTCACTATCGGCAAGCAGATCAATGAAGTGCTGCTTCTTCATAACCGTATGACCCATGCCGAAGCCAGAAAGAAATCAATAGAAATGCTGAAGCTTGTAGGTATTCCCCGGGCGGAGCAGATATACGACAGCCACCCTTACCAGCTGTCGGGAGGCATGAGGCAGCGGGTAATGATTGCCATCGGTCTCGCCTGTGAACCGCGTCTTCTCATTGCTGATGAACCGACGACGGCTCTGGATGTGACAATTCAGGCTCAGATTCTCGATCTGATGCGTGGTCTGAAGGAAAAGACGAATACGGCGATTATGTTCATTACCCACGACCTTGGTGTAGTGGCGGAAATGTGCGACCGTGTGGTAGTGATGTATTCTGGTGAAATTGTAGAAGAAGCAGATGTAGATACGCTCTTTAACGATCCCAAACACCCGTACACGGTCGGACTTCTCGGCTCACTGCCGAAAGTAGATGAAAAACAGGACCGGCTCTTTTCCATATCCGGTCAGGTTCCGGCACCCGGTACTGTGGAAAAAGGATGCCGCTTTGCGGGGCGTTGTGACCATGTGATGCCTCATTGTACACAGGAGGATCCGCCTCTTCTGAAAATGAAGGACGGGCATCATGCCCGCTGCTGGCTTTATGACGACGTACACGGACGAAAGGAGGAAGCAAAAGATGGGCAGACCACTCTTGGACGTGAAAGACCTTAAAATTCATTTTCCCCAGAAAAAGGGCGTAATCAAAAAGCGCGTCACCTATGTGAAGGCGGTCGACGGGATTTCTTTTTCCGTAAATGAAGGGGAGACTCTCGGGCTCGTTGGAGAGTCCGGGTGTGGAAAGTCCACTACAGGACGTGGCATTACCCAGCTTGTTCCTACGACTGACGGTGAAGTTCTTTACGAAGGAACAGATATTGCTTCCCTTTCCAAATCCGATCTTCGTGTGCAGCGTAAAAATATGCAGATGGTGTTTCAGGATCCTTATGCCTCCCTGAATCCCCGTCTTACGGTTGAAGACATTCTTGCGGAGCCGTTGAAGGCCCACGGAGTGAAAGATAAACAGGAACGCAAAAAGCGGATAGAAGAAATGATGGATGTAGTAGGATTAAACCGGGATTTTATCCGAAGATATGCCCATGAATTTTCAGGAGGACAGCGTCAGAGGATCGGTATTGCCCGGGCGCTTATTCTAAACCCGAAGCTCATCATTGCTGATGAGCCTGTAGCGGCCCTGGACGTCTCGATTCAGGCACAGATTCTGAATTTACTTAAAGATCTACAGGAAGATTTCGGGCTCACCTACCTGTTTATTTCCCACGATCTGAGTGTCGTCCGTCACCTGTGTGACCGGGTGGCGGTCATGTATCTCGGGCGTATGGCGGAGATCGGCAATACGGATAAAATCTTTGAAAACCCGCTGCACCCTTACACCCAGACGCTTCTTTCGGCTATTCCGATTACGAACCCGCGAGAGCGGAAAGAACGGATCATTCTCCAGGGGGATGTCCCTTCTCCGGTAGATCCTCCCAAAGGGTGTGCCTTCGTCGGCCGGTGCCCTAAAGCACATGAACGTTGCGGGGTGGAACGTCCGGATCTTCAGAAGATGGACGAGGACCATTATGTAGCCTGTCATTTGTATGATCCGCAATAGAAAGGAGGGAGTGGTATGACAGTAAAGAATTCGATTGAACAAGGGCCGGGTCAGATGGGGCATCTGGCTGTGTACCACTCCTTGAATGGCTGTCAGTATAAAGAAGGGAATGGAGGTGTGGAAGTGAACCTTCCTTCCCTCCTTCAGCCTTTTTACGCGTTACCCCTTTTGACAACCGGTGCAGCGGAAGCGTATCTGTTAACGGACAGGGAGCTGGCTGTCTGCTGTGGTGTGCAGTATGATTCACGTCTTCAAAAAGATATTGAGCTGTCCCTGCTGTTTCGCTTTGGAATTGAACCGGATGAATTTTATGCTTTTACTGACGATCACACTAGTTTAACTGCATCTTATGCAGGAAAGGCAGGTCTGGCCATGTACCTGCAGCACGACTGGCGAGGGGTTTTCAGCCGTACGCATCCGGTCAGTCAAATGACAGAACAACTCTTATCACGGTGGTCCGGTGAAATGGGGCGTTTTTCTGTATTGGGTGTTTCGAGAATGTTTAGTACACTGGGGGATGTAACGGAAGTCAGGGAACATTCCCTGAAAAGAGCCATCGTCAAGCTCAGCCATGTAATGGGAATGAGCTGCGGGCCACATACTGTATCTGCTGGAATATCTCCCTGGCAGATTTGGAGTGATCATGTTACATACGCCGGCATATGGGTGCCGGGGAAAAAAGCAGGTGCTGCTGTTTATGCGCCTCGCAATCACGACCCTCTTATGTTTGAAGAGATGAAAAAGCGTGTGGTCAATAGACTTATCACACAACTGATTTCAGGAGGTGGAATACGTGCTTAAGATAATTAAAGATGTAAGCGTTTATCGTCCGGAATTTTCAGGGAAAAAAGATGTTCTCATTACCGACGGACGAATCGCTCTAATTGAAGACCAAATCAATCTTGAGAGTCTGGACCCGTCATCGTATGATGTGATAGACGGATCGGGGAAACGGTTAATGCCGGGTCTGATCGATGCTCATGTACATATTACCGGGGGCGGGGGTGAAGGGAGTTTTAAAACAAGAACCCCTGAACTCATGCTGTCCGACTGCATCGCAGGTGGAATTACAACGCTGGTCGGCGTCATCGGAACCGACGGAACAACCCGGACGATGACAAATTTGATTGCAAAAGCAAAAGCCCTTAAAGAAGAGGGGATCTCGTGTTATTGCCAAACGGGTTCGTATCAGGTTCCCGTGAAAACTTTAACCGGTTCCATCGAGCAGGACATCATCTTAATTGAAGAGATCATCGGGGCAGGGGAGATTGCCATCTCCGATCACCGCTCCTCACAGCCGACCCGGGCAGAGCTTGCCCGTATTGCAAGCGATGCAAGGGTGGGTGGGATTCTGTCCGGGAAAGCGGGTGTTGTGAACGTTCACCTCGGAGATAGTCCCGACCGGCTCAAACTGATCGAAGAAGTCGTAGAAACAACCGATATACCGATCACCCAGTTCGTTCCGACTCATATTAACCGGAACGAAGGGCTGCTCGAAGCCGGTATCATTTTTGCAAAGAGAGGCGGCTACGTGGACTTTACGACGAGCACAACAAAGGAAATTCTCGAAGGGGACGAAACGAAGTGCAGCCGCGGCCTTAAGAAGATGCTCGACAGCGGTGTCCCCGTTGAACAGATCACCTTCACATCAGACGGCCAGGGAAGTCTGCCGGAGTTTGATGCAAAAGGGAACCTGACCGGCCTTAAGATTGGCCGTGTGACGAGCTTGTACAAGGAAGTCCGGGATGCTGTCCTGGAGGAAGGCATCGCCTTTGAAGATGCCATTAAAGTAGCCACATCCAATGTAGCTGATGTGTACAAGTTTACCGGGAAAGGGCGGGTGGCAGTCGGCGCCGACGCTGATTTGCTTCTCGTGAATGAATCGGATCTGGAAATCGAATCCGTCATGGCCCGGGGGCAGTGGATGATGAAAGACAAAGAGCATTTGATGAAAGGAACATTTGAATAGACGAGAGTTGCAACCCCGGCTGGTGCCGGGGTTTTCATTTTGGAGGAGGCATGAACGGTGCTAACTTGACTAAAGAGAAGGCTAAATGGATCAAGTGGACGTGTAACTTGATTAATTCGACTTTTAACTTGATTAAACCCTTTCCTAACTCGTTTAAAGCCCCCGATTCGCATCTAGATAAAAAATGGCTATTCCCCGTTCCCCAATAAACCCATTTAATATCACACTATGCTATACTTTAACCAGAGGGGTGTCGGACATGAAAGAACGGAAATTGGTTGTTTTGGCAGGCTCGGAGGAAACGAGGAAGACCCTTGTGGCCCAGCTGTCGGAATTTATCGGAACATTCGTGCAAATTGAAAGCTATGCCGTGGATGAAGGGATCGGCCGTGTCATACAGGACCGGGTCGTCTTATTATCTTCATATTTAATAGAAGAAGAGGTGGCTGCTTTTATCGGGAAAGGATGCCACCTGATCACAGCGAAACGGATCGTCAATTTTCACAATATCGATCAGTTGTTTACAGTCTCTAAAGGCACAGAAGCGTTATACGTAAATGATTTCCCGGAAACGGTTAATGAAGCGATTGAGTCTTTAAAGAACCTCGGTATCGACCACATCAAGCTTTATCCTTATTTCCCCGGAAAAAAGATGGTCAAAGACGTATCTCTTGCGATAACACCGGGAGAGATGGAGCTTGTGCCGGACTCAATTAAAGAAGTGATCAACATTGGCCCGCGTCTTATTGACATGACAACGATCATTACCGTTCTCGATAAGCTCGGACTCCTAGAGGAAAAGCAGGAGGAAGTATCAACCCGCTACATACAAACGATTATTCAGCTGAGCCGGCGTCTGGCCGTAGCTACGAGCGAAGCAAATCAGGTAAGTGAACATTTGAAAAAGGTCGTAGACGGGGTCCATGACGGGATCCTTGCAGTGGATCGGAAAGGGAAAATTACGGTGTTCAACGGCATTCTCGAGAAGCTTCTCGGCTTTGAAGGAAAACGTGTGATCGGAAAGAACATTACCGATGTGATTTCGAATAAAGATCTGGTCACATTTATTATGGCTGAAGATGAAAAAGAAGCGAATTGTTATTTTACCGTTGAATATGCCGACGTCATCGTGCACCGCTTTTCCATGGAGGCGGACGGGACCATTGTTGCCACGTTTAAAAATGCGGTGGAAACGATCGAAATGGAAAGAAAGCTCAGAAGAGAACTGGTCAAGCGGGGCCATTATGCAAAATACACCTTCGACGACATTATCGGCCAGAACAAACAGCTGTTGGAAACAAAAGAGATCGCAGAGAAACTGGCGAAAACCCAGTTGACCATTTTAATACAAGGGGAGAGCGGGACTGGAAAAGAGCTGTTTGCAAGCTCAATTCATCACGCTTCGAACCGCCATAACGGTCCTTTTTTGGCCGTGAATTTCAGTGCCCTCCCGGAAGAACTGGTTGAAAGCGAGCTGTTCGGCTATGAAGAAGGAGCGTTTACGGGAGCGAAAAAAGGCGGACGAAAAGGGTTGTTTGAACAGGCGAATGGAGGAACGCTTTTTCTCGATGAAATAGGGGACATCAGCTTGAAAGTGCAAGCCCGTCTGCTTCGGGTCCTTCAGGAAAAAGAACTCCTGAGAATTGGGGGAAGTGAAATTATTCCTGTGGATGTAAGAGTCGTTGCAGCAACGAACAGGAACCTCCTTGAACTCATTGAGAAAGGAGAGTTCCGGGAAGATCTGTATCACCGGTTAAAGGTGCTGTTTATCCAATTGCCGGAGCTCCGGAAGCGAAAAGACGACATGGAGGCGCTGATCCGGTATTTCATGCACCAGTCCGGGCGGATGGATGTGAAAATTGAGGCTGAAGTTCTTGATCAGCTTAAGCGGTATCATTGGTACGGCAACATTCGTGAGCTTAAGAACACAATTGATTACATGCTTGCCGTCTGTGAGGATCATGTCATCCGTATAAAAGATATTCCGAACGAGAGCTTTTTTCAGTCAAAGCGGTTCGGAACAAATGAACGTGGGGAAAAGCAGCATGCCTATTCTAAATATCCGGACACGGGCTCTTCTATAGAAGAAAAGGAGCTCGTTACCGTTCTGCAATTCATCAGAGAGATTGAACAGAAGGGGCTGGCCATCAGCCGCCAGCGAATCTCCGAGTTCAGCCGGAACTCCAGTCTTCCCCTCTCAGAGCAGCAAGTGAGGTACCGGATGGACCTTCTGCAGGAGCGTGGGTTTGTGGAGAAATCAAGAGGTCGTCTCGGCTCAAAAATGACCGAAAAGGGGCGGGGCTTTCTCGAAACGGTCTATACAGGAAAATGAGTAAGCCATCCCAAAGGGCAGACAAAGCCTTTTTGGATGGCTTTTTGTTTAATATGTATATGATGAGGGGTGACCTGGAGGGTATGACGGACCGGAGTATAGATGAGGCAATGATTATACAGAATGAATGGGACTTTTACTTTAGGCATGGTTTGCAAAACTGACTGAAAAAGAGTTCAAACTCAGCTTCATGGAACGGAATCCGCTCCCTTTCCGCGGCCTTGAGAGGAGCCCTCTCAGGCCTATGCCATTGCGGGGGCTCATCTGTTTCGCACTTCCGCAGGAGTCTCGCGTATTCTGTTCAACTCCGCACAAGGCGTTGTAGGGATAAGATAACTCATCCTAAAAAAGAACCCATGCCTGTTTTCATCCGTAATGGTGCAAATAGATCATCATAATCCTGTTCTCTAAAGTGTAGAAAGGAAAGAACAAGCTGCCTTCAGCTTTATTTACATAGAAAACTGAAGTGCGACAACAGTTCACATTTTGTTCACACTCGATTGTTTGACTTTGAAAAGGTCGGGAGATTATAGTTAAGAAAGTTAACGGTTAACTTTCTTAATTTTTAGCTGTTTTTCGGATAACTTGTTAAAAATGGAGCGAAAGGCGGCGACTCCGGCGGGAATAGCATCGACTACGAGCGGTTACACCATGTATTAGCTCCGAATTGCTTCGACGCAGATACTTCGAAGACTAAGTGAGTAGGAAAAAGCAGAAGCCAACTTCCCTAGGAGGCTGAAGTGTTGCCTGCGGAAAGCATACGCCTGTAGCGGAATTACCCATTGTAAGAGGAGCGATTTTTACGAAAAGGGCGTCATTTTTTTGTCTGAGAAGGGACGATTGAAATGAAAATAGAAGATACAGTGCTTGAAATTGAGCAGCTGGTTGTAGACGTTATGATGATGATCCAGCATGAATTTGGTACAGAATATGACAACCGTCTGTCTTCAAATCAGCAGGTGCTGCTGTATTTAATCGGCCGCCACGAAGTGAAGTATGTAAAAGATCTTTCCCATCACTTGAATGTGTCGCCGAGTGCAGTCAGTCAAATGCTTTCAAAACTTGAGCAGATGGAGCTTGTTAAACGAAAGCCCAACGAAGAAAACCGCCGTACGGTTCCCTTTGAGCTGGACGACGAGGGCATTGTGCTTCTTGAGCATATGGAAAGAACGAGGCAGACGATCATGACCAAATACTTAACGAAGATACCGGAAGATGATTTGGCTCATTTCCGTGATGTGTATAAAAAACTCAGAGACATCATGTTAGAGGAGAAAGAGGGGAGTAAGGAATGAAAATAACGAATTTTTCAATACGGAGACCAGTCTTTACCTTGGTAGCAATGACGCTGTTTTTGCTGCTCGGACTCATTTCACTCATAAACATACCATTAAAGCTCATCCCGGATATTGATCCGCCGATCGGAGCAGTAGTAACAAGCTACCCTGATGCTTCGCCTCAGGAAGTAGCTTCACAGGTTTCTGAACCGATGGAAGAAAGCCTGTCGACGCTGCCAGGATTGAATAATATCAGTTCCATTTCAATGGAAGGCTCATCACTCACCTTGCTTGAGTTTTCATGGGCCACTTCTATTGATGATGTGGAAAATGATATTTTGACAAACATGAATCAGACGCCCCTTCCTGATGATGCGTCCGATCCAAGGTTCTTAAAGTTTGACCCCTCTCAGTTTCCGATCATCCAGATGTCTTTGTCTTCTGTTACAGGCGATGCCTCTGAACTGGGTGAACTTGTAGGAGACCTTGAACAGGAGCTTCTCAAAATTGACGGTGTTGGTTCCATTGATACATTAGGTGATGTTGTCGATGAAATTCGCATCAGTTTAAACCAGGATGACCTGGAAGAGTACGGCCTTACCCAGGACGAAGTGGTTTCTGCCCTGCAGGCTCACAATGTGACGCAACCGGGGGGGAATGTAAGAAGCGGTGATTTTGAACTGACGACCCGTGTATTGTTTGAACTCACAAGTGTAGAAGATATCGAAAATGTTGTTGTCACACAGGATCTTGAGAGTGGAGATGATGTGACTGTTTCGGATATTGGAACCGTTGAACTTACGCCTGAAGCGAGCGATGTTGTGACACGTACGAACCAGGATGCTTCGATTCTCCTGAGTGTGCAGCAACAGTCCGATGCCAATACGGCTGAGGTTTCAAGGGCGTTTAATGAACGCCTTGAGGAACTGCTGGAAGGTGACCGCTACCAGGATATTGACACGGCCATGTTGTTTGACCAGGGGGAATTTATAGAAGAGGCGATTTCTAACGTATCGATGGCACTCATTGCCGGTGGTGTGTTTGCCATGCTCGTTCTTTTCATTTTCCTGCGCAGCTTTAAAACACCGTTGCTGATCGGAATCGCCATTCCGTTTTCGGTTATTGTGACATTCGTTCTTCTTTACTTTACAAACTTCTCGTTAAATATTATGACCCTCGGGGGACTCGCCCTTGGTATCGGGATGCTTGTGGACAACTCGATTGTTGTTATTGAAAACATCTACAGGCATCTTAGTATGAAGAAAGACCCGGCTCAGGCTGCCCGGGACGGAGCCAAAGAGGTTGCCGGAGCGATTACGGCATCTACCCTTACGACCGTTTCTGTATTTTTACCGGTTATTTTTATTACCGGAATTGTAGGGAACTTGTTCCGTGAGTTTGCCCTCACCGTATCATTCAGCCTGTTTGCCTCACTTGCCGTAGCACTCACAGTCGTACCGATGCTTGCGGCAAGATGGTTAAAGGAACCGAAAGAAAACGAAGAGGAAAAACGCCGGAACTCACGCTTTGTGATGATGTTTGACCGTTCAGCGCGGTGGTCCCTCCGCCACAGGTTAGGTGTGTTGTTTATCACTCTCCTTCTGCTTATTGGAGGAGGCGTGGGGGTAACGACTGTCGGCACAGAATTCCTGCCTGCAACAGACGAAGGATTCTTCCAGGTGGAAATTGAAATGGAAAACGGGACGCCCCTTGAAGATACATTTGCTGTTATTGAAAGCGTAGAAGAAGTACTCGATGGGGAGTCGCTCATCAAGGATTACACGAGTGTGACTGGCTCTGGCGGTCAGGAAGACAACGTTATGGGCAGCGGGGGCTCAGACGAAGGGTTTATCTATGTGTCTATGGTTTCGACTGCAGACCGTAACGTCACAACGATGGAGTTTGCAGAATCCCTCCGCCGTGACATCGAACGGGCAGCTGAAGACGCTGAAGAGGTGTCGATTCAGCTTGAAGCTTCCTTTGGGGGCAATCCTAATACGTACACATTCAATGTAAGTGATACGAATCCGAACCGGCTCGATGAGGCAGTTGAGGAGATTTATGAAGAATTGTCCGGAATGAGCGAATTCCAGGAAGTGAACAACGATCGTACAGATACCGTGCGTGAAGTGCAGATTTCAATTGATGATGAAGCCGCCCGTGAAGAAGGCTTCACTCCTGCACAGATTGCGAATGCTGTGAACTCCATCATGCGTGGGACCACAGCTACGCAGATTGTAACGGGTGATAATGATGTCTATGAGGTGCGTGTTCAGTATCAAGAAGAATTCATAGAAGACCTGGAGGCACTTGAGGATCTCCTTATCCGCAACAATGAAGGGGAGTACGTAGCTCTTAGTGATATTACTGAAATTGAAGAAGGTGACGGTCCGGTACAAATCAACCGGATCAACCAGGAAGAAGCGGTTCAGTTTACCCTTCAATACGGTACACAGTATAACCTGGGGGACATTGGCCAGCTCATCCAATCGACCATCGACGATCTGGACCTGGATGAAGAAACGACGGTTGCTGTTACCGGTGACCAGGAGCTTCTCGATGATGCCCTTGGTGATCTGGTCTTGGCCTTGATACTGGCGATTGTGTTTGTTTACCTGGTCATGGCTGCCCAGTTTGAGTCTCTTCGTTATCCACTGGTCATTATGTTCAGTGTGCCTCTTGTTTTAATCGGGGTAGCGATTGGACTTACGGTAACGCAGACACCAGTAAGTGTGATGGGCTTTATCGGCTTTATTGTTCTGGCCGGTATTGTCGTCAACAATGCGATTGTACTGGTGGATTATATTAACAAACGTAAAGAGGCAGGCCTCAGAAGCTATGATGCGATCGTTGAAGGGGTGAAAGACCGTGCCCGTCCGATCTTTATGACAGCAGCAACAACGATCCTGGGTCTTGTACCACTGGCACTGGGATTTGGTGAAGGAACCGAGCTCCAGCAGCCGCTTGCGATTACAGTTATCAGCGGTCTGATCAGTGGAACGTTCCTGACGCTGTTCTTTATCCCGGTTATCTACAGCTTCTTTGATAAAGAAACACGTAATCTGAATAAGAAGTATGTGACACCTGATGGTCAGCTCGTACCGGCTTATCTCCTTGATGAGCGGTATACCAATGACCAGGGGAGAAGCCGTCAGCAGATGATTGCTGATGGGAAGAAAGAGCAGGAAGAACTTGACTTCCAGGAGTTTTACCGGGAAAAAGAAATTGATTCCCGTGAGTCAGCTTATCTCGATGAGCCAAAGGATGTGCGGGAGGCTGAATTCCGTGAGGTTGACAGGAACGGAGAAAAACAGGATGACCGTTTCATTTATGACCCGGACAATCCGCCGAAATTTCCTTCCCGTAAAGACCGTCACCGTCTCGACAACATGTCAAACGATGAGTTTCTGGATATGCTCGACACCTTTGTAAAACGCAACAAACGAAGAGATGATGAATAGATAACTCAGCGCGGGTCCCGGAATGGGGCCTGCGTTTTTTTTAGGAATTTATCTTGTAATTTTCTGATAAGTAAGTATAATGTATTTTAATCCGAGTAAACCCATAAGGATTATACAATATATTTTGTGAGAGGAAGATACATAATGAAAAAAACGTTTTTGGGTACAATTAGCGGCATAGCTTTAACATGGATCATCGTGGGGTGTGGAAATGAGGAGGCTGCATCAGGAAGTGAAGAGGGAGATGGTACGCCCCACGTTCTGGACCTGGCTACTGTGGTTACTGCACCTCATCCATGGATTGATATGGCAGAGTATTTTGCAGAAGAGGTAGAGGAGAAAACAGGGGGAGATGTGGAGGTCAGAATCCACCATACAGGTACCCTGGGAGATGACGAAGGGAGCATTGATGAAATGAGGCTCGGAACGGTGGATTTTGTAATTGGCGGGACACAAAACGCTGCGCCTTTTCTCAGAGAGTATCAGCTGTTCAGTCTGAGCTATTTATTTGAAGATATGGGTCATTTTCAGGAAGCCATCGCTCATGACAGCGAACTGACAGAAGAGTTTAGAAATCTCCATGATGAAAGGGACTTAGGGTTTAAACTTCTTGCTTTTGCAGGTGGAGGAACGAGGAATCTGGCTAATAGCATTGGCCCGATTGAAGAACCGGAAGATATAGCAGGGCTCCAGTTACGTTTACCTGATTCCCCATTAGAAAGTAAAATATGGTCAGAATTAGGTGCAGTGCCTACAAGTCTTCCTTGGAATGAGATTTATTCTGCTGTACAGACAGGTGTGGTTGATGGCTTTGAAAGTACATTGAGCGGCTTTAAAGGAAGTAATTTAAATGAGGTTACTGATTATTTAAGTGTTTCTGAGCATCAGTTTATGGTATCGCACTTTTCCATGAGCACCCTCACCTATGAACAGCTACCTGAAGAGTATGCAGAGATCATAGAACAGGTTGCGGTAGAAAGCGGGTATATTGGGACGGAGAATGGAATCGAGTATGATGAGGAGATTCTTGATGAGCTGGAAAGTCTTGGAATGGAAGTGAATGAAGTTAACAAAGATGCCTTTATTGAAATCCTGCAACCACTGCATGAGGAATTAGCTGAAGATATTGGTGCGTCAGAATTGCTTGATATGATACAAAACCTGAATCACCAATGACCGTTAAAGGAGAAGTCATCAGATGAAAGTAATTAAAACATTCAATGACTGGGTAGAAAAGGGACTGATATCATTATCAGTTTTGTTATTTATCATTTATATCAGTTTAATTTTACTTCAGGTGGTTTCAAGAAATTATTTACACTTACCTGTTTTGTGGGCTCAGGAAGTAGCGATCTTCTGTTTTTTATGGACAATTTTCCTTGGTGCTGCGATTGGCCTCCGGCAACGCAGGCATTATTTAGTAGAAGCATTTCCAAAAAAGATGGAAAAGACAAATCACAGCCTTTCATTAGTGGCCCACGTGTTAATCTTATTTTTTGTCTATGTGCTAATTACCGGAGGATACGATTTTGCGAGAATGGGATTAACGAGGTTATCAAATGCGCTGGAGATTCCTCAGGCATATTTGTTTGCCAGTATTCCTGTGTCCGGATTAGTGATGTTCCTGTTTATTATCGAGCTTATTTCAAATGATGTAAGGGCACTGTTTAAAAAGGGGGCTGACTGATTGCAATGGATCCGTTAATCATCTTGCTGTTAAGTTTTTTTGTTTTAATCATCCTGAGAGTTCCGATTGCTTTTGCCCTTGGACTGTCATCCATGCTGACGATCTATACACTTGGGCTCCCTTTTACGACCATTGTGAATCAAATGTATTCCAGCGTAAATTCATTCCCGTTGCTGGCAGTCCCGTTATTTCTATTATTAGGACGGCTGATGAATGATGGGGGAATTACAGACAGGCTTGTGAACTTATCCAGTTCTCTGGTCGGTCACATTCGTGGCGGACTTGGACACATTAACGTGACAGTAAGTATGATGTTTGCAGGATTATCGGGGTCTGCAGCAGCAGATACGGCAGGAGTGGGAGCAATGATGATTCCTGCTATGAAGAAAGCGAAGTTTGATCCAGCCTTTGCAGTAGCCCTCACAGCTGTTTCGTCTACACTGGGTGTCATCATTCCACCAAGCATATTAATGGTTATTTATGGGGCAGTTGCCCAGGTGAGTATCGGAGCATTGTTCCTTGCGGGAGTCGTACCCGGGATTTTAATCGCTGTTATGCAGATGGTCTATACATACGTCCTGGCAGTAAGAAAGGGTTTTCCTGCTTCCCCTAAAACGAGTGTCCGGCAAAAGGGAATGGACCTGTGGAAAGCATTGCCCGTCCTGCTTTTGCCAATCATCATCATCGCAGGGATCACAGGTGGAATTTTTACAGCTACTGAAGCAGCTGCAGTCGCTGTGGCTTATGGATTTATATTAATGATTTTTTACCGTTCCATAAACTTTAGAAAACTCCCCGGAATTCTGGCAGATTCTGTTGTGAATTATTCGTTGCCGATGATGGCAGTGGCAAGCGCTGGAATCATGGGATGGTTAATCGCCATGTTAGGTGCACCGGAGATAATTGCAGGTTTTATAACAGGAATAACCACAAACCAGACAGCCGTGTATTTGCTCATTGTTCTTTTCTTACTTGTGATTGGCACCTTTTTAAGTCCGGTTACAAGCGTAATTATCTTTATGCCGATCATTCAGGAGTTAGGGCAGGTAGCCGGGGCTCATCCTCTTCACCTTGGTATTATTGTGATTTTGACGTTGTCGTTAGGTATGGTTACACCTCCATATGGAATTTGTCTGTTGATTGCTACACAGATTGGGGAAGTGAGTACGCCTAAAGCTTTCTTAGCGATACTTCCTTTAATTGGCATTACACTTGGAATCATTATTATTGGATTATTAGTTCCCGACTTGTTCATGTTTTTACCGAGAATGCTCATGCCGGATGTTGTGGTTTATTAGCTTTATGGATCGAGTATGAAGGTCAGGGGGACTTGGAGTTCAAAGTATACATTTAAAAAGTTGTAAAAAAGATAAACAGGGGGATTTGTATGACTTTAAACAAACAAAAAGAAATTGAAGATCGCCAGAAACAACTTGGTGAAGTCGTTCATTCATTTGAGATTAACGCTGAAAGGCATGACCGGGAAAGAACTTTTCCTTTTGACAATATAAACGAATTAATCAGGATAGGCTATCCTTCCTGGACGGTTCCCGAGAATTTTGGAGGAGCGGGGATTTCACTTACGGAGATGCTTCAGCATCAGGAAACAATTGCAAGAGCGGATGGCCCCACCGCGCTCTCCATTGGATGGCATATGGGGATCACAAAGCATCTGGGTGAGAATCGAATATGGGATAATAAAACCTACAAAGCGTTTGCAGATGATGTTTTTTACCATGGTGCATTATTGAATAATGCCGCCTCAGAGCCGGCTACTGGGAGCCCAACCCGAGGAGGGAAGCCGGAAACAAGAGCAGTAAAAGACGGGGATAGATGGATTATCAATGGTAGAAAGAACTTTACTACCATGGCCCCAATCCTTACCTACTTTGTGGTAAGTGCATCAATCGAGGGTTCTGACCGGATAGGGAATTTTCTTATTAGAAGAGAATATGATGGTGTTGATATTGAGGATACATGGGATTCAGTTGCGATGAAAGCAACAGGAAGCCACGACCTGGTGCTGCATGATGTTGTCGTAAATGAATCAGATTTAGTTGAGTATATTTCACCTGGCAGGAAAGAGCCGGCGGGCTGGCTGCTTCATATTCCTGCCTGCTATATTGGGATTGCAAGAGCAGCGCAGAGGTACGCAACAGACTTTGCTAAAAATTACTCACCTAATAGTATAGAAGGAACGATAGCAGATCTTCCTAATGTGATACAGAAGATTGGGCAGATGGAGCTGCTCGTTTTAGAAAGCCGGCACTTCTTATATTCAGTGGCGGAAAAATGGGACCGAAGTGACCTCAATGTCAGGCAAAGTATGAAAGCTGAATTAGGTGCTGTTAAATTATCAGTTGTAAACAAGGCGATGGAGATTGTTGACTTGGCGATGCGTATTGTCGGAGCAAAAAGCCTGTCGGAAACAAATCCACTTCAACGATATTACCGGGATGTAAGAGCCGGGCTTCATAATCCCCCGATGGATGATATGACAATTAACCAGCTGGCAGTGGATTCTATTAACAAGACAGAAAAGAGATAATTGATCGATACAGATGCTCAGGATACACATATCCTGGGCACTTTTTGTTGCTCTTAATATTAGAAAAATATGTTAATATTTAGAGAGGCAGTTTGCCAGACTTTCCAACATTCATATAACAAAAATTAGGTGAAACTCTGGAACAGCCAAAACTGGATATTCCAAAAACGGTGATGGAGAAAAGGGTTGATGTGGGTAGTTTATTGGTTCTAGCCTTCACCGTCGTATATGTAATCGTTATGTGGAAAGCCCTGCCTGACACTATTCCCATTCATTTTAACCTGCAAGGAGAATCGGATGGCTGGGGAAGCCCCGGTACGTTATTTATTTTACCGTTGATTACGGCGGGACTGTGGCTTGGGATGACAGTTTTGGAAAAGTATCCTCATACATTTAATTATCTGCATTTGACCCGGGAAAACATGAGATTTCAATATGAGAACATGCTTATGCAGGTAAATGTGATGAAGAATTTTATCGTTGTCTTTTTTTGCTGTCTGACATGGGTAATTGTAAAATCAGCTGCGGATGGCGGTTTGAACCGGGGTTTTTTACCCGTTATGATCGGTGGAATTGGTGGAACTTTTGGGATCATTGGATTCTTTTTAGTTCGTTCATTGAGAAAGGGGGAAAAAACATGAGCAATAAAACGAGGATAGTTCTCAGTTTTATAGGCAGTCTGTTGGTTTTGGGCGTTGGAATTTACAGGCTGGCGTTTGAAGGTGTAGACGGAGGCTTGCAAATTATCGCGGTTGTCTTTGTGGTTGTGGGAGTGCTCGGTACTTTAGGTAATATCAGTGAGTGGAAAAAAGTAAAAACGGAAGAAACGAAAAGGGGATAATGGCTTTGGACAGGCAGGTAGCAGTGATCACTGGAACGAGCAGCGGCTTCGGGTATCTGACTGCACTCGCCCTGGCAGAAAGGGGATACTGTGTAGTCGGGACGGTCCGGGATGAGGAAAGTAAACAGAGACTTCTGAGGGAAGCGGAGAGCCGGGGCTGCGGAGATTGTCTGGCAGTTTTACCACTCGATGTGACCGATTTCAGACAAGTGAATGACGTGAGGGATGAAGTTAAAAAGCGTTATGGGAAAGTGGACGTGCTGATTAATAATGCAGGCTACAGTCTAGGTGGAATGACGGAGCTTGTGGACATGAATGAGTGGCGCGGGCAGATTGAGACCAACGTTTTAGGCGTGGTAGGTATTACGAAAGCGTTCCTGCCGATGATGCGGGAGCGGAGAAAAGGAAAAATTATTAATCTAGGAAGCATAAGCGGAAGGTTTGGGTTTCCGGGCCTTGCTCCCTACGTAACTTCAAAGCATGCTCTTGGTGGTTTCAGCGAGTCGTTGAGGCTGGAACTGCTGCCGTTCGGTATTTATGTAAGCCTGATCGAAGCCGGTTCGTTTAAAACCCGGATTTGGGAAAAGGGAATGGCAAACGTTACGGTTGAGAAGGATTATGAACAATACATAAGTAAGTTATATGTAAATGCCGAGAAGACGGTGGAGAAGGCTGCCGATCCGCTGGATGTGGTGAAGGTAATTGAGAGAATCTGCGGGTCTGAAAAGCCGAAATTTCGCTATCAGGTCGGAAAAGGAGTCGGGCTAGGCATTTGGCTGAAGAGTGTTTTGCCCTGGGCTGTGATTGAATGGGCAGTAAAAAGGAAGATGAAGTAGATGAGAGACTTTCAGAGGGGGAGGTGGGAATGAATCGTGAAGCTGCCGAGGTGCTGGTCGTGTGATTATTCGTTTTTGTGGAAGGAATTGCTCGTCACAGGGTTCAGAATAAAGTGCCCGAACTGTGAAAAGGAGCAGTTTGTGACGGCTAAAGCCAGAAAGCGGAGTGGTGTTTTTGGGCCGCTTGTGGTTGTTCTTATGTTTGTTTTGATGAACGGGTTCAGTCTGAATGTGTGGCAAAGCTTGCTGGCCGGGGTGGTTTTACTAGCTGTCATCCTGTCTTTTTCCCCTTTTGCTTATGACTTTACTGATAAGGATGAGCCTTTGTTTTAGCAGGTGAATTGGAGCTTTTATTCTAATGATCTTTATTTATATGACGGGTTTTAGTATGCGGGGCGAGGGGAGCTGTTAAAAAATGATTGAATACAAAACGGATTTGGAAGGTATTACGGAAGAGATGCTGGATGGTTTTTTTGTTGGCTGGCCCGATGCACCGAGTAAAGGGACGCACCTTAGGCTGCTGGAGAGCAGTGATAAGCGTGTCGTTGCGCTGGAGCGGGAGCGCGGAGTGGCAGTTGGGTTTATTACAGCTGTTTCAGATGGTGTCCTCAGTGCATATATCCCTTTTCTGGAGGTGCTTCCAGACTATCAGGGAAGAGGGATTGGAGAGACGCTCGTCAAGAAAATGGTGGAGGAGTTGGATGGCCTGTATATGATTGACCTCATGTGTGATCCGGAACTGCAGCCTTACTATGAACGTCTCGGCATGCAGCGATCACACGGGATGGTAGTCAGAAACTATCAGAATCAGTCCGGAAGGTAGAGAGAAGAGTTTGGGAAAGGGTTATTGTGATTTTTTTCACAAGGGGTCTGACCCTGTGTGATTGAATTCACAAAAATGAGAGAGGGGCATGGGAGAATGGAGCGTATGTTGAAGATGTTTTTAATTGTGTTTGGCTGTATTTTAGGCGGGTTGATTTTGATCGGTATATTGTCTATCTATAGCGGGCCTGTTGGTGAGGAAGAGGGTCAGGTGTTTTTTCAAGGTGCGGGAGCTGTATCAGATGAAATCCGGGTGTAACTTAGATTATATGTGCAGGATCATTGAACATTGGAGAAGAGAGGCTGGGGACAATGCTTTTTAAAAAGATGAATGCCGGGGAACAGGAGAGTTGGAGGAACGCTGTGATTTTTGGTTTTTACGTGCTTTTATGTTTATTATTTTTGGATCAAATTTATGTGCTTTCTACAGGGGAAAGCTTGCTGTCAACGATGGTGATTTTTTGGACCGGCCTTGGTATGACCTTCCTTTGTCACTGGTTGTTAAACTGGCGGATGAGGCGTGCCGCTTAGAGAGAAAAGTATTTCTTGACTGAAAATTCCATTTTGTGGTAACCTTTAACTATATTGTAATACAATGTAGTTGAGGTTTCTTTTTTTGTCTTTCTACCTTGTATAGCAAGGGAGTGTTGGCGCTTGAGTTCGAGTCAGATGTTAAAGGGCATTCTTGAAGGCTGTCTCCTTTCGATCATCGGCAAGGGAGAAACCTACGGATACGAAATGATCGAGAAGCTTGATGGTTACGGCTTTACCATGGTCAGTGAAGGGAGTATTTATCCGCTTCTTTTGCGCATGAAAAAAGAAGGGCTTGTCGTGACGAGTCAGAAATCCCTTCCATCAGGAGGTCCGAAAAGGAAGTATTACTCGTTAACCTGTCAAGGAAAAGAGGAGTTAGCCGCTTTTAAGAAAAGATGGATCGAGATGTCGGGAAGTGTAGAAAAGCTATTGGAGGAGGAAGGGTAAGGTGGATGTATTATCTCAGGAAAGTAAGAGGTTTTTGGAGAACGTAAAGCTGTATCTCACGATGAATGGCAAAAAGGAAAATGAAGTGGAAGAGATTGTTGAGGAACTGGAGGATCATCTGCTGGAGGCTGAACGTAACAGAAAAGATGTGTCTCATATTACGGGTCTAAGTCCAAAGGAGTATATGAAAGAGCTTGCGGGGGAGATGAGTTTTGACAGGAAGGGAATGCTCAAGCTTGTATCCTTTTTTCTTGCCGGTGTGATGCTTATATTGTTTTAGGCGATGTGCTGACCGGGGGTGCAGCGTATTCTTATTTTGCTCTCATCGGTTACCCGGTTTCTGCACTCGCCTACCTGCTTATCGTTGCTACCGGAATGAAGTATATTTCTTCTAAAAAATTAACAAAAAAACAGGGGATGTCGGTGTTTTTAATTCTGGGAATAATACCGGGATTTCTGATGATAGGTATCCTGGCAGTTGAGATGTTTATAACTGCGCCGGACGTGGTCTTTTCAAGGACAGGTAATGTGATTGCAGGCATCATCAGTGTTCTGACGTTTATCGTATTCGCCATTTGGACGAAAACCTGGGCAGGTATTGTCATACCGATCATGCTGTTTACCCCGGGTCTTCTTCTTCGATTGACTTCTGTTGGAGATGAAACAGCACTCATTTCAGGGTGGATTGTTAGTATAACTGGGATCGCAGTCTATCTCTATCTTGTCTATCGAAATGAAAAGAAGAAAGAGTTTGCACGCTCATAGGTGAACAGAGGGTCAGACCCCGGGAAATTATTTCCCGGGGTCTGACCCTCTGTTACGTTTTTCACAAGCATTGTATCTTAGTACATTTTTATACGAATGCGTTTTGTTAGTTTGCGGATGGCAAAGAGGATCAGGGTGATGAGTATGATCGATGATGCAAGGCTGACTATTACTGATGCGCCTTGGAATTCGACAGGAAGTAATCCTGCGACTGGCTGTGGAGTATTGAAATTCCAGAAAAAGTCGGTTACAAAAACGAGAATCAGAGCAGCTGCTATAGTGGCAAACCCGCCTGAAGCACCGTATCCGTAAAATCCTGCACTGATCAGCCACCCGGCAAGAAAGTATATGAAGATGACGAGAATGTAGGAAATGACTGTTAACACCCATTGCGGTTCTGTTCCTCCAATAGTTGATAAGGTGACATTATCAAACAGAGTGGTGAACCGCTCTGTAAAGGCAAGAAGCCATGTAACGACTGCGGTGATGATTATAATGGATACGGCAAGTGCGATGCCTGAAAGAGAAGTGGCCAGGAAATAAGTTCTTCTAGTAAGCCCCTGTTTTACAAATAATGTGAGGAATGCAAAACAAGAGAGAATCCCGCAGACGAGCATAAAGATTGTAGCTGTTTGAAACACAAAGGTAAGAAGGGACATTTCTTTTACTTCAGGTTCTGGAACAAATGAAATCACAAGTATATAAACAATATAAACGATCGGCAGGTACCAGGCAGCCCATTTCATCTGAGTCGAATAAAGGGCAGTTGAGGCTTTCTTAATTGTGTCATTCATTTATTTTCCCTCCTCATCTTTGGTAAGTTGAATAAACAGATCGTGAAGGGAGACGGACCCTATTTCAAGACCTGCTCTTTGTGCATTTGCAAGCTGCTGTTCGGATAAAGAACCGTAAATCATGACAGACTTTGTCCCGCCAAGTCGCTGTGTGCTTAAGGTTTTCAGGTCTTTAACAAAAACATCTATGTTTTCGGAAGCTCCGGTAACTGAAAAACCTTTGCTTATAAGGTCTTCGATCGGTTCATGAGCAATGAGCTTTCCTTTATGCAGAATCAGGACTTCATCAAACAGGTATTCCATTTCAGACACTAAGTGAGTGGACAAAATGATAATCCTCTGGTGCCGGGCCTGCTCTTCAAGTACTTCCTTGTAAAAGAGGTCCCGGGTCGGTGCATCCATACCAAGATACGCTTCATCAAAAATGGTAACGGGAGACCGGCTTGCCAGTCCGATTGTGACATTTAAAGCTGACTGCATCCCGCTCGACAGTTTTCCAAGAGGTTTATCCAGGGGCAGTTTAAAGAGCGCTGCCAGTTCATTTGCATAATCCATGTCAAAATCAGGGCGGAATAGCGTCGCTAACTCAAGATATTCTCTACCGGTATCGTATTCATGGTCGTTATCTTTTGTATTATAAATAAAGGTTACCTGAGGCATAATCTTTTCATTTTCAAATGGATTTTCACCGTCAATTTTGATTTTTCCCCTATCCGGCTCCTGATAGGATGCCAGCAGGGAAAGAAGGGTGGTTTTACCTGCACCGTTTCGTCCGATCAAACCATAGATTTTACCCGGGTCCAGGCTGAAAGAAACATTACTCAAAGCTGAAAATTCTTTATTTTGAACCGAAACACCCTGCGCCTGAACATTAATGGTCATTACGATCACGTCCTTTTAAATCTTGGATTAAATGTGTTATATCTTCATCAGACAGACGAAGCTTTTTTGCTTCCTCAATCATAGGAAGAACAAAATCATCTGCAAATGCTCTTTTTCGCTGCTCTATGAGCCTTTCTTTCGCTCCTTCTGCTACAAACATCCCTACACCTCTCTTTTTGTATACAATTTCTTCGTCCACCAGAAGGTTAATCCCCTTTGAAACCGTAATATGGTTGACCTTGTAAAACTGAACCAGCTGGTTCGTCGAAGGAATCTGGTCGTGCTCTTTCAATTGATCATTAACAATTTGGTCCGTTATCCGGTCCTTGATCTGTAAAAAAATCGGCTTTTTATCATCAAATGACTTCCGCAAATCCACCATCACCACCTATTCGTAAGTACATGTCTGTCAGTGACTCCTATATGGTTATATAGTTATGTATATAACTATAATAGATGCATGTCTGTCTGTCAATTAATACTTCACGGAGGGTAAGACCGGTCTGAGCCTGTGTTACGTTCTTCACATACTGTTGCAGGTGAGTGTGGTGTTGATGTGGAACTTATAGAAGTTGGTTTTATTGAGTGGGGAGTGGGATGGTTAATGGCTTCATTTAAACAGTGCGAAAGGTTGCTTCGTTACTGTCAGATTTTAAGCGTCCATAGTTTGTAGCTGGGGGCTGGGCAGTGGATCTTCACTTGGGAAGGCGGACCACGGAGCATCATGATGTTGAGGTTGCTGTTTTCAGAGAAGATCAGAGGGCTGTGAGAAACTATTTGAGTGACTGGGGGTTTAAGAAAGTTAGTAAAAGGACAGTTCCTTCCCTGGTATGAAGAGGAGGATCTGCAATTGCCGGTTCACGAAATTCATGGGAGAAACCGGGAGAATGAAGAAGTGGAGATTCTTCTGAATGAATCAAAGGATGGGGTTTGGACATTCAGGAGGGCCCGGTAACAGAAGTGTGGAAATGCAATGAAGGCGGTACCTTATTTAACCCCGGAGATTGTTCTCTTATATAAAGCAAAGAATCCCCGGCAGAAAGATGAAGACGATTTTAATGCACTTGCAGGCATTGTGGCAACCGAAGAAAAAAGTTAGCTTAAAAAAGCGTTACAGATACATCAGCCAGATCATTCGTGGATTGAACGGCTTACATTATTTACATAATTAATCCAAAATAAAAAGCAGGAATGTTATGATAAATATCCGTTGAAAAAAGAGGATCTTGTTAAATATTTCACAATTATGCTAGGGGGATTGGAGAGTTGAAACGGAGTACAATTTTATTTTTCATCTTGTTTTGTAATGTTTTCTATGTGATGAACTTTGTTTACAATATTGTCTTGAACCGTCTGTTTCATGTTGGGGCGGGGAGTGTTTCAAGTATGATTAGTTTATTTGTCCTTTTCCTTGTGGTAGTTCCTCTTGCCTTGGTGACTGCAAAAAAGCTGACGGAATTTTTCATTCCGAAGAGTGAGGTGTAGCCCGGTGGTTGTTAAGGAAATGGTGTCATTGTCAGACATGAACCACCTGCTGGAGGAAAGTGAAAAAGAGGGCTTCAGGTTTTTACGGAGGCTGGCAGATGACTATGACACAGGGTCAAACAGATTTAATGAACTCGATGAGATCCTTTTAGGAGTATATTCAGGTTCCGGACAGCTGGTGGCCATTGGCGGATTAAATCGCGATCCTTTTTCAGGTGATCAGGCTGTCGGCAGGATCAGAAGATTTTATGTGTCTTCTGAATGGCGCGGCCGGGGAATCGGGAGGCTGCTTCTAAACGAACTGATTAGGCACGGGAAAGAGCATTTTCATGCCTTTACATTGTTTACGGATACTCCGGAGGCGGATAAGTTCTATATATCATGTGGATTTAAAAAAGGTACGGCTTTTTCGAAATCTACGCATTTTTATCTTGTATGCCAAGAAAGTGATTTTACTTGAGGAGGTAGAAATATGGATATGAAAGACATTCCGTATTTTACGAAAGCAAAAACGGTCAGGGAGGTTACAAAGGGGTTTTCCCATGATAAAAAGCTGGTGATCGACGAGAAATATCTCGTAAGGATTTTTTCCGCTGAGGAAGGGAGCGATGCGAGGAAGAAAGAGTTCGAAACAATTAAGGCTCTCTCTGCTCACTCAGCGAGAGTGCCCGAGGCAATTGAATATGGCTTTTTGAACAAAACGGGTGAAGGGTACATGGTGTTATCGTACCTTCAGGGGGTAGATGGGGAGGCGGCACTGCCGTGTCTGTCGGATAAAGAGCAGTATCAAATCGGGTTTGATGCGGGGAAAGAACTGAAGAAGCTGCACAAACTGAACGTGCCAGATCACATTGCACCTTGGGAAAAGGTGAAGAAAAAAAAGAGCGACCGCTACCTTGAGGAGTTAAAAACAATCCCCGTGGCGGAAGAACTGAAGGAAATGCTGGCGACTTACATAAAAGAGAACGAGTTTCTGATACAGGGGCGGCCGAACCGTTTTCAGCACGATGATTTTCATCCTTCGAATCTTTTGATTCACAACCACTCGTTCTCGGGAATTATTGATTTTCAGCGGATGGACTGGGGGGACCCCGTTCATGATCTCTATAAGACCGGCTTTTTTTCCAAGCAGGTGAGTGTTCCGTTTTCACGGGGGGGAGTGGACGGGTACCTGGAAGACTGGGGCGATGATACATTCTTCTGGGAGCTTTATGCCTTGTACAGTGCGATGCACCTTGTGTCTGCACTCGTCTGGTGTGTAAAACATACACCCGATCAGTTTGACAAATTTCATAAATACTCTCTGGAAGTCATCGATGACCATAACGGATTCACGAAAACCATCCCCTCATGGTATAGGTAGAAAGTAGGGTCTGACCCTTCGTGAAAGGGTGCACAAAAGCTGTGCAGCCTTTGTCAGCTATTTCTGTATATAATAATCTGTTACTGACATGTTAATTAACTCTTTTTCGTATTCAGGTGTTTTTGAGTCTTTGATCTCAGTCAGGATTTGTGACAGTTTTGAGATGGTAATGTCATCTTCTTCGAGCACACTTACTCTTGATAGGAACACTTCTTCTATGTCTTCATAGACATCCCAAAAACCATAGAAAGGATAGAATCTGTGGGAATCAAATTCATCAGGGTTCTGTTTCTGCCATTCTGTTTGAAGTTCCCTGATCGTAACTATATCAGCTTCATTCATAGTAAGAGTGCCTTTCAGATAGATAGCTTTACCGTTTTGCAGCTTTCCCTTCCACCTCAATTTGTCCTCAGTTCGTTCAGTTGAGGTTATAAGAAGTTTATCATCGGTTGTAATTAATATATTATTATAGTGAGAGATTAATATCTCTTCATTTGTTCCTGAAAAAACAGATTGGTCTTCATAAATGTAATAGTGGTCATACAGCCCCTCTAATAGGACATAACATACGATTGTAAGGAGACCTGCAATGCTGTTAACTAAGATTCTTTTGAACTTGGTTGTGGTCCCATCGATCAATTTCTTAGCTATAAAAAAGAACAAAATTCCGAAAACAAACAAAAATCCCGTTTGAAGAAACGGATATAAAAATCCAGGAATCTGAAAAGTCACGCCTATCACCTCAACCTAGTTAAAATCACCTTCACTTCCCTGATTTTAACATGACTATCTGTAAACTGATCAACTATTTGTGAAAGACCACACACAGGGTCTGACCCTGTGTGTGGTCTTTCACAAACTGTGGAAGATAAAAACCCGGGTTATTCGAGAATTTCCCAGGCTGTGAGGTTGATGTTGAATGTGTCTCCGTGTGGAAGGGAGGACTTGATATCTTGTATTATCGTTTCAATAGTATCGTTGGTCAGGTCTGCAGTGGAAGTGGATGATAAGGCTTCGGTTAAGCGGCTTTCCGCTTGTTTTTCAAATACGTCACGAAAGAAGGTCGTTGATGAAAAGTAAGGGCCGGCGAGCTCAATGCCTTCAATTGCCCAGTCTGTATGCATGGAACTGAGGTTATCAACAGGATGGCGGTCAGCCTGAAAGGAAAGCTGCATGGCCACAGTGAGGGCATCACTCGTCTGAAACTCATATTCTTTTGATTGATCGAGTCTTCGGGAAACAAGAATCACCGTATTTTCATCGCTCGTGACAACAATGTCATTTTCCCTCTTTGGCTCAAGGATGTTCCCTTTTCCGCTCAACACGACTTCATCCGAAGCCACATAATGCTGCTCGAACTGGCTTTGGATCAAAACAAGGCTTATGAACGTGCAAATCCAAATGGCAGTAACGGGTCTCCAGCCGCGGGGGTTTCCGGTTAATTTATAGAAAACATAGGTCCAGATCATGCTGAATGAAAGTGCTAAAATGACGATTAATCCCAGCCGCATCACAATGTAAAGCCAGACAGGAATAAGAAAGGTCATGGTTTTCTCTCCTTATCGCTTCAGATGGTAACATTAATTCCCATCTCTTAAGTATTCCCCATTTTGCAGGTGCCCCAAACGGTTACCTTACTTTATGCGAAAAAAGGAAAAGGAATAACTTTCCGGCATGACTGAATACTAAGGATAGGTAAAAGATAGGGGGGATCAGTGTGAAAACAGCTTACATAAACGGTCTTTTTTTTACGGTAAATGATAATTACGATGTATATGAAAATGGCATGCTCGTAGTTGAGGGTAAGTTGATTACCTATATAGGGGAGTACGATCAACAGGAACGGGAGAAAGCAGACGAGGTTGTGGACCTGCATGGGAAATGGGTTTTGCCAGGTTTGGTAAACACGCACTCCCATATCGTGATGACAATTCTTCGGGGGATCGGGGATGACATGCTGTTAAAGCCGTGGCTGGAGCGGAAAATCTGGCCACTGGAACAGCAGTTTACACCTGAAATCGGTAAGACGAGTGCACTACTGGGCGTACTGGAAATGCTCAAATCCGGAACGACGACCTTTTCGGATATGTTTAACCCGACAGGTATTGACAGCGATGCGATTATGGAAGCCCTAAGTGAGACAGGTATTCGCGGGGCTTTTTCCCATACGGTGTTTAGTTTCGGATCAGAAGGTGAGCAGAGGCAGAACCTGAGGGAAGCGGAGCGTTTTGCAAAAACGTACAGAAATGTTGCAGATGGAAGGCTGACAACGATGGTTGCGCCTCACAGCCCGTACACATGCAGTCCACAGGCACTTGAGGAGTGCGCCCGGATAGCAAGGGAGTATGGGGTGATGGCTCACATCCACGTTTCGGAAACGGAAGGGGAAATTGAAGAGATCGTCAGTCGTTATGGCGCAAGACCTGTTGAACATATAAGCAGGACCGGTTTGTTCAACGGGCCGGCCGTCATGGCTCACGGAGTAGTGTTAAATGATGAAGAAAGGGAATTCTTGAGGGAAAAAGACGTGAGAGTAGCCCATAACCCGGTGAGTAACCTGAAGCTTGGGTCCGGAGTGGCTGATGTGGCAGGTCTATTGGATGCAGGCATTAAAGTGGGGATTGCCACAGACGGGGTAGCGTCCAATAATAACTTCGATATGTTCGAGGAAATGAGGATTACAGCTCTGCTGCAAAAAGGAACGCGGAAAAACACCACCATTCTGCCGACAGAAACGGTACTGCGTCTGGCTACAAAAACAGGTGCGCAGGTGCTCGGCATGAATCATACAGGATCACTGGAAAAAGGAAAGCAGGCGGATTTTATCACCATTGATCCAGCGGATAAACCACATCTGCAGCCTGTTAGTGAAGCGAAGTCTCACCTCCTATACGCCGCCGGCGGCCGGGACGTGAGTGATGTGTTCATTGATGGCCGTCAGATTGTAAAAAACGGTGAGTGCCTCACCATTGATGAAGAACGTATCATTAGCGAAATAAACCGACTGCGAAAAACATTAAAAGAATAATGCTAGAAGGCCTGAGAACCCCGTGCTCAAGCCTTTTTTTATTGTCAATAGAACACCGCCAATTGTGCGGGGACAGACCCCTAAACTTTTTTGTGAGATTTTGTAATTTTGATGGTGGAAAAAGTAAAAAGAAGGGTAATGGGTATTTAGTGAGATTAAGACAAAAATTTTGTGGGTCTTTTGGACAGGAGTGACCTGTGAATTAGCCCCTTTCTATTGAAATGACGCATTTTACAGCAGGCGAATAGTCAGATTCACTCACGAAGTTTTTGGATATTTATGTTAGTATCATTTTTGTTAACCATTTTATAAAAGGCTGTTGTTCATTCAAAGGTGAAGCGTCAGAGGGCGGCATAGCTTGTAAAGCCGGGCGGGTCTTTTTTAGAGAACGCGGATTGAAACCAATAATGAACGATAAAATGCCTTGATGAAAATTACATAGCTGGGGGAATGGCGGATGAAGTATCGTTTTTTAGCCGCGGGACTGATAGTGCTGTTAAGTGCCTGCTCATCAGACGCGGATCAGGAAGTCGTGGAGGATGGAGCAACAGAGGAAGAAAATACGGCTGTTGAAGAAGAAGAGAGCGATGAGGCCAATCAGGAAGAAGCTGCCGCTGAAAGAGAGGCGAATGAACCTGAAGAGCCGGAGTATTATGAAATCGAAGACTTGTCCCGGGAACTGACAGATATTGAAGAAAAGTTGATGAGAATGCCGGGCCCTTACCACGGTGATGATTTTGATGCTGACGCTGTAATGGAGGAGCTTTCTCACATCGATGAAAACACGAGCGAGGATGAGGCATTCGAAGCGATTTTGAGCCTCATTCACGAGCCTTATTATGAAGACGTGGAACAGGTTATTGCTTTTAACCCGGAAATTGAAGTCGATTCTGAAACACCGGAAGAAGAGGCACCGGAGGATGAACTTCCTTCAACGTCCCACTTCTCCATTCTGCTTGATGCAAGTGGAAGTATGAACGCCAGAAACCAGAACGGGACGCGGATGGATGAAGCAAAAGAAGCAATTGAAGCTTTTGTCGGAACACTGCCTGAAAACAGCACCACATCCCTGCGTGTTTACGGACATGAAGGTGACAACACCAATGCGGGTAAAGAACTGTCCTGCAGTTCCACAGAAACGATTTATCATGGAGAGACCGATGCAGATGCATTGAGTGAGGTCCTTGATGATGTGGATGCAGTTGGGTGGACGCCGATTGCACAGGCGATTGAAGATTCCC
This sequence comes from Alteribacter salitolerans, assembly GCF_016901055.1. Taxonomy (NCBI): domain Bacteria; kingdom Bacillati; phylum Bacillota; class Bacilli; order Caryophanales; family Bacillaceae; genus Alteribacter; species Alteribacter salitolerans. Next base: position 69,313 of record NZ_JAFEUX010000012.1, read on the forward strand.
AGGAAGATATACCGGAAGATGCAACAGACGTTATTGTCTATATCGTAAGTGACGGGATTGAAACATGCGGAGGTGATCCTGTAAAAGCTGCGGAGGAACTGGTCGATCAGGATATTGAGCCGATCATAAATATCATTGGTTTTCAGGTGGAAGACGATGATTACCAGAGTCTGATTGATGTAGCGGAAGCAGGGAACGGCGAGTTCACGTTCGTAGATTCCAAGCAGGAACTCGAAGACTATTGGGAAGAAGAATACCGCAGAATGATGGATGCCTGGGATGAGTGGAAGCGAGCAGCCATGGACGAAGTAAATGAACGTAGTGCCGAGCTTAAAGACCAGGCAAATGAGTTGAAAGACTCCATTATGGATAAGTCCGAGGGTGAATTTGCCAATGCACAGGTCATTATTGACAGACTGGTTGAAGAAGAGCAGATTGAATCCTCAGTACGAAGAGACCTGTGGAGCGAATTTTACAACCGCAAAAATGATATTTGGAGCTACGGTTACAATACCGGAGTTGAAAACTGGTCGAATGCCTACAATGAAGGGATCGACAGATGGAGAGAAGTCTATCACCTCGGAAATGAAAAGTGGTCGGAGTACTATAACAAGTAAGGTATTATGAAAGGAGGCTCCCGAAAGAGATGGGAGCTTCCTTTCTTACTGTTTGGACGGGAAAACTGACTCTTTAGTTTTTCAATAGGTTCTTCGGCAGGGTACTATTGCTGGAAGCTATTGTGTTTGATTGAGAGTATAAGGTATTGCAGGGTTGCCGTCCCCTCACTATCAATGTAAAAGTCCAATAGAATCAAGTTTAGGAGAAAGGGTCTTTTATGAAAAAGAGAGATATTTTTTTACTTGCAGTCAGCTGTGTGATCATTGCAGTGATGTTCAGTCTTTCAAGCGGGTACTGGAATGTATTGCCTGACCGTATCCCAAGTAACTTTGGTATCACCGGTGAAGTGCGGTCGTATGGAAGTAAAGCGTTTATATTTCTCTTGCCCGCAATAGGTATCTTCCTTTTGGGGAGCACACTTCCGTTTTATTTTTATCCTCAGGGGATCAACCTTCCTGTGAAATTAACATTTGAAGAAAGAGAACAGATGAAAGACATCCTGGGCCCGTATCTGTTGGTGATAATGGCTTATGCTATGGCACTCTTTCTCTATATTCAGTGGGGGAGCATCCAGGTGGCCGTGGGCGAAAGAGAGGGAATTGGTTTTGGCTTCTACATTGTGTTTATGAGCCTTTTCATTATCAGTACTGTACGGGCGACGAAAAAAGTAAAGCAAAGAGCGGCCGAACTGAGACGCACAGCCTCGGAAGATTGATTAGGCGTTACAATGGTTCATCACATGGGAGAAGTCCCCAAAAGCAGACGCGCTTTTGGGGACTTCTTCATTTTTGTCAAGAGAACACCGCCAATTGTACGGGGACAGACCCCCGAACTTGACCCCCGAACTTTTTCGTGAGCTTTAGTGCTCAAATACTAGTAAACCTCTAAATATATTTACTATTTTTACAATCTTCTGCATATTACTTTTTATTTTGGTGATCATTTAATATAATTACAATGTAAGAACGTATATTGTCTCCAGTTTTAGTTTGTACGATGAAAGGCAAGTTTGTTTGCTACTTACTCTTCTCAAAACAGAAAGGGGAAATACGTATGGACAATGAAAACGTTGGCAAGTGCCCGTTTACGGGTGAAGGTGGTTCTGGTAAATCTTCCAGAGGGACATCAAACAAAGACTGGTGGCCAAACCAGCTTGAATTGAATGTTCTTCATCAGCATGACACGAAGACGAATCCACTGGGAGAAGATTTTAATTATGCAGAAGAATTTAAAAAACTTGATTATGAAGGCTTAAAGAAGGACCTTCTTAATCTCATGACAGATAGTCAGGATTGGTGGCCTGCGGACTACGGTCATTATGGCCCGTTCTTTATTCGTATGTCCTGGCATGCAGCAGGTACATACCGTATGGCAGACGGCCGCGGTGGCGGGGGAAGCGGTTCACAGCGCTTTGCTCCTCTTAACAGCTGGCCGGACAACGGGAACCTGGACAAAGCACGCCGCCTCCTTTGGCCGATAAAACAAAAATATGGAAACAAGCTTTCCTGGGCAGATCTCCTCGTTTTCGCAGGAAATGTGGCGATTGAATCCATGGGTGGAAAGACCATTGGATTTGGGGGAGGCCGGGAAGATATCTGGCATCCTGAGGAAGACGTAAACTGGGGTCCTGAAGAAGAATGGCTCGGGAATAACCGATACTCCGGTGAGCGTGACCTGGAGAATCCTCTTGCTGCTGTACAAATGGGTTTAATTTATGTAAATCCGGAAGGGCCGGACGGGGAACCGGATCCTCGTAAAAGTGCCTACGACATCCGCGATACGTTTAAGCGTATGGGAATGAACGACGAAGAAACCGTGGCACTCACTGCCGGCGGTCATACATTTGGTAAGGCTCATGGCGCAGGAGACCCGGAAGAGCATGTATCTGAAGAACCGGAAGGCTCACTTGTTGAACACCAGGGCTTCGGGTGGAAAAGCACCCACGAAACAGGTCATGGTGCGTTTACAATCACAAGCGGAATTGAAGGAGCATGGACACCGACGCCTACGAAATGGGATATGAGCTACTTTGATCTTTTGTTCGGATACGAGTGGGAGCTCACTAAGAGCCCGGCCGGTGCGTATCAGTGGGAGCCTGTGAATCCGGACGGGGAACATCTGGCACCTGATGCACACGATGCGTCTAAAAAGGTGAAGACAATGATGACGACAGCGGACATGGCAATGCGTGAAGATCCGGAATACAACAAGATCTCCCGACGTTTCTACGAAAATCCGGACGAGTTCGCTGATGCCTTTGCCCGTGCGTGGTTCAAGCTTCTTCACCGTGATATGGGTCCTCGTGACAGGTACCTCGGTCCGGAAGTTCCGGAAGAGGAGTTTATCTGGCAGGATCCGGTACCAAAGGTGGATTACACATTATCGGATTCGGAAATCGAAGAGCTAAAAGGGAAGATTCTCGAAACAGGTCTTTCTGTAAGCGAACTCGTCAAAACAGCCTGGGCTTCCGCAAGCACGTTCCGCAACTCAGATAAGCGGGGGGGCGCGAATGGTGCCCGCATCCGCCTTGAGCCACAGAAGGACTGGGATGCCAACGAACCTGAACAGCTTTCAAAAGTGCTGTCGGCATTTGAAGAATTTCAAAAAGACCTGGATAAAAATGTGAGCCTGGCTGATCTGATTGTCCTTGGCGGTAGTGCAGCTGTGGAAAAAGCGGCAAGAGATGCGGGCTTTGATGTAACGGTTCCGTTTACACCGGGTCGCGGAGACGCTGAACAGGAACAGACGGACGTAGAAAACTTTGAAGTACTTGAACCGCCGGCGGATGCTTTCCGCAACTACCAGAAGAAAGAGTATAGTATAAAACCGGAAGACCTGATGGTGGACAAGGCACAGCTGCTGGATCTGACTGCCACCGAAATGACGGTGCTGATCGGCGGGATGCGTGTTCTTGGTGCAAACCACAGTGGCACTGAGCATGGTGTCTTCACGGATCGTGTCGGTACACTTACGAATGACTTCTTTGTAAACCTTCTTGATATGGGGTTAGAGTGGAATCCAGTAGACGGGGGGATCTACGAAGGACGCGATCGTAAGACAGGTGAAGTCAAGCGTACCGCAACGAGAGTGGACCTCGTCTTCGGTTCACACTCCATCCTTCGTGCTCATGCCGAAGTGTATGCCCAGGACGACAGCCAGGAGAAGTTTGTGAACGATTTTATCGCTGCCTGGGTGAAGGTCATGAACGCAGATCGTTTCGATCTTAAATAAACCACACAAGGCAGCGTGAACTAAGTTCGCGTTAAAAAGTGACCTGCGTGTCAGGGCACGAATAGGAAAAAAATCTGACTCAAAAGTCCAAAAGCAGATTTGCAATGGCTCCGCTCATTGCTTCGAGGTTGATCCAAAAGGTTAAAACCGACCTTTTGGATCAACCTCTTTTCATTTTGTCAACCGAACACCGCAAATTGTGCGGGGACAGACCCCCGAACTTTCCCCCGAACTTTCGAGAACTTAGATGAGGTTCATTTGGTCGTCTTTTTTGCAGATGAAGTAGGCGTAGCGGGTGAAGGGCTGGTTCTTTTCGAGCATGGTGATGTGATTTTCCATGATTTCATAGCACTTAAGGGGAACGTCATCGCTGAGAAGAAGTTCAGGAATATCGCCAGCAGGCAGGTTTGCAGGGTTCTCCTCAATGGTGTGCTGTACGTGCATATTATAGCTTTTTAAAAGGTCATGCCATTCATTCATTGTGTAGAGTTGCTTCATACCGTAAAAGGAACTGTACTCTTTTTTTTCGACAATAGGAAATGCCGGGTCGCATACGAGGTCCAGAGAAGCGAAAAACCCCCCGGGCCTGAGAAGCCGTCTGCATTCTTTTAACACATCGTGGACGTTGGAAAAGCTCAGTACACTTTCAGCGATAATCCCGTCTATGGATTCATCGGGAAAGGGAATGCTGGCAGCATCGGTGTGGAGAAAGTGAAGTTTCTTTCCGTCAAAAGCATCTTTGTGACGTTCGCGAGCTTTTTGGATCATCACTGGGTGGGCGTCAATGCCGTAAACGTTCGCTCCTTTTTCTGTTGCAAGAAAGTGGGCAGTGTCCCCGAGGCCGCAGCCTAATTCAGCAATTTTCATTCCGTTGACGATGGGCAGCAGATCAATTGCACGGGCGGTGATGTTTTTCCCGCCTGGATGGGCGGTGGTTACGCCGAAATACGCAAGCATGTCTGTATACGTATACTCATTTTGCACAGGCCAACCTACTTTCCTATGAAAATACATACAAGTCGTGATGTTTGTACAAACCAAACCTCTTTTTGAAAATACACTGATTGTGACTGGTGTATGAAGAGGAGGTGGATGCGTTGTCACGATGTGCACACTACTATAACGTATGCAGTCGCAATCAAGGTCGTAACGTTCGAATTATAGAACATTCCGGACGTCAGCATGCAGGCAGAATCGTGCGGGTCACACCCAGCACTGTTTATATTGAGGGAAGAGGCCCCCGGGGAGGATTCGGGGGATTTGGATATGGGTATTATGGCAGCTATGGGTATCGTCCCTATGTTTACCCGGTTGCCCTCGCCGCAATCAGCGGTTTTGCTTTAGGAGCACTATTATTCTGGTAATGTTACGGGACCAATGCGATGTTCTTTCAGGCCAGCCTCAAACTATGAGGCCGGCTTCTTTTTTTGTGCATTGCTCAATAGATCACCCAGTGCCTGACCCTCTGTGAATCCGTTCACAGAGGGTCAGGCACTGGGTGATTTGATTCACATTCCGGAGATTCTCTTGTGGTATAGCTCTTTAGTAGGGTAAAATGGGTACTTAGCCAATTAGGTAAAGGAAATCTTTTACTTGTATCGAATTTTTGTATAATAGAGATATCTAAACTACGATGAACGCGGGTGACAAACATGAAAAAGCTGCTGGTTCCCTTTTTTACAGCCATGCTGCTCGTCGGGTGTTCAGGTAATGATGATCAATTGTCGGCAGAGGAACTTCAGGAACTCGATGAAACAGAAGACATTGAAAAGCTCATCGATACGAATGAGCGGCTCGTTAAGCAACTGGAACAGTATTCAGGACAGGCTGAGACCCTTCAGGAACAAATTGATGAGCTTCAGGAAGAGAATGACCGGCTTAAAAATGATATACTTACGTATAAGACACAGGCTTATGATACAGAAGCTTTAAAAGATGAAGAACTGGCATTGCGGGAAGAAATCGATGCTATATCACTGACCTTTTTCGAAGCGATGCACAAGAGGGACCACGAGCATTTGTCCCTTCTCACATCGGATCATGTAGAAACGGACGAAGAGAATGACGTCATTCATGTTCGGAGTGACAAAGAAGTAATCGGTTCCTTTCATTACATGAGCTTGAATGTTTCAGAATTGGACTTTCTCCAGCAGACGGCTTTTGAGTATGATAGTGAAAATGATCATTGTTCCGTTCTGTATACTCTCCATTCCTTTGAACATGAAGAAAACGACCTTATACGCGTAGTTGAACTGGAATTCGAAAAAGAAGATGGCACCTGGAAAGTGTCGTCCATTCAAAACAGAATGTAAAAGAGAAGGTTCAAAGGGCCTGCAAAACCTGTCCTCCTGACTGAACGCACTCAAACTAATTTACCGGAGGAGTTTTGCACATGCAACAGACCCACACATTTACGAAACGGGAAGAAATTGCCAACGCCATTACCCATGGCATCGGAGCGGCATTTGGCGTGGCTGCTCTGACACTGCTCATTGTTTTCGCCAGTATGTACGGAACTGCCTCTCACGTGATCAGCTTTACGATTTACGGCGTGACCCTGCTGCTCATGTACGTCTGTTCCACTCTCTTGCACAGCCTCAGACAGGGCAGGGCGAAAAATGTGTTCGAAATTCTTGACCATTCGGCGATCTATCTGTTTATCGCCGGAACGTACACACCGTTAATGGTCATCGTTGTGGACGGCGCAACAGGCTGGATTCTGTTGTCTGTTGTATGGGCAATGGCAGCGGTCGGTATCGTATTTAAAGTCTTCTTTGTGAAGCGGTTTATTTTTTTATCAACCCTCTTTTACATTGCGATGGGCTGGATGATTGTGTTTGTTTTAAAGCCGATTGCAACAACAGTCGAAATGGGAGGTATTGTTCTTCTCGTCACAGGTGGTGTTCTGTACACTGTAGGCACACTTTTTTACATCTGGCGAAAGTTTCAGTACCACCACGCTGTATGGCATCTTTTTGTTCTGGCAGCTTCGGTGACCCATTTTCTCTCCATTCTCCTGTATGTAACGCCTGTATAACACGATGATAACGCCGGAAAGGGGAACTAATCCTTTCCGGCGTTTTTTAGTGGCTGTGGGAAGCATGATGGAGGTCCACTGTCACACCGTGAAATACGAAAGCCATGTCAGCATCACCATCTTCAATTAAAGGCTGCGGCTGATAGCATTAAAAAGCCACCTCACCCTCTGAATGGTTAAATTTCATTATAATGCCAACACTATTGAACAAAAGGGAACATGAGGTGGGCGTGTTGACAAGAGTGTGGCTTTTTATCAGAGCAAGTTACTGGTTTATCCCGGCAATTTACGGCATCATCGCAATTATTCTTGCATTTTTAAGTCACCAGATCGATCAGTACTTATGGGGAAATCCTCAATTACTGGACAGCATTCCACCTCTCTTTCTGTCCGATTTCGACCTTGCCTACACGCTTTTAGGTACAATTGCCGCGTCCATTTTAACAATGACTTCCATTTCCTTTTCGTCCATTCTGGTAGTTATGACCACCTATGTGACGCAGTTTTCACCCCGCTCACTGCAAAACTTTATCACTGATCCCCATACACAGCGGATCCTCGGTGTGTTTATCAGTGGATTTGTATACGCAATTGTTCTCCTTCTTTTAACCAAACAACAGGCAGGGATAACGGATGTGGATGTACTCATCTCTCCCGTCATTGCTGTTTTGCTTGCAATTATTTCTGTTGGATTCTTTGTATTTTTTGTCCATCACGTCGCCAAATGGATTCAGATCAGGAACCTGATCGAGAGCATTTACGATGATACAATCAAAGTAATGGATAAGTTCTGGGAAAATCAGGGCGATGTTAAGCCCGATGATCCGTGGGAGGACTGGGAAGGAGAAGAGATCCTTGATAAGCCGTGTACACAGGTGAAATCAAGAAAATCCGGCTATGTTCAGTGGATTGATCTTGACGGGCTGAAAAAGCAGGCGGAAGAGGACGAAACGATCGTGGAACTCCTTTATTCTCACGGGGATTACCTGGCTGGCGGGCTCGTGGTGATGAATGTTTACGGAGATAAAAAACAGGTGAGCGAGGGGAGTTACAGCAAACTTGTGATTATCGGAACAGAGAGAGAAAGCATTCAGGACATCCGCTATGGCATTGTGAAACTGGTGGAGATCAGTGTGCGCTCCCTGTCACCTGGAGTAAATGATCCATTTACTGCTATAGAAGGGATTAAGCATCTCGGCCATATGCTGTCTGCTTTATGTAGAAAAGCGTATTTGGAAAATTACGTACACGACAGTAAAGGGAATGTCCGTGTCCTTAAGAAAGTTTATGAGTTCAAGGACTATCTGTATCAGAGCTACTTTCAGATCCGGCATTACGGAAGCAGCGATTCTGCTATTCTCGCGGCAATCCTGGATTCCCTTTATGAAATTTCAACCCATGGCAGCGATATGATAAAAAAAGACGTATGGTCCTTTACTGAATATGTGATAGAGGGAATGGAGCATCATACGTTTCTGGACTGGGACCTTTCAAGACTTCAGGAAAAGCTTGACCGTATCGCTGTCATTTCAGCACCGGGCAGAAAGGATCACGTCCGTTTAAGGCAGCCGAAGAAAGGCTTCGATGAGCACGAATAAAAAGTAAGGCCCTCCTAAACAGATAAGAAGCGTGAACAATCCTTTTGACAGCCGGTCGAGACCTTTAACCAACTTGTCTTCTTCTGCGTACACGATAGTACTCTCAGATGATACCTGCAGGCCTGCCGGCAGTCTCTCGGCCATATTCCGTTTGCGCTCCTCTAAAAACAATACCTTCTCCATTAAAATCGCCCCCCGAATGTGAATGTATAATCTCCAGGCTTTAAATAAACAACCCATGCTCCACTCTATGAAAAAAAGCATCCCAATATGCTAGATTTATCTTGTGAAGCAGATAACAGAGGGTCAGGCACCACGTGAGGCATTTCACACAGGGTCAGACCAAATAGCTATAAAGCAGCACGACCGATAAAGCTTAAGACGCCGGATGCAGTCGGAATGTCCTTCGCTTTCCTCGGAGGTGGCCGGCGAGCCTCCGCTACCGCAGGAGACTTTAGGACATTCCGACTGCATCGACTCTCATTAACAAAGTTAGAGGCTTAATAGAAGAGAAGTCGTTCATAGGCTATGATCGACGTTGATTGACATTACAAAGAAATTCTTTATTAAGAAACAGGAGCTAAAAGTCATGAGAACCCTTATATGAGAAAATATCCCTTGCTTATGTAACAGAAGGCAGCGGAAAGCGTCCTCCTGGAGTTGCTAAGATACTTCTAAGAGGCTCAGACATTGTTAACTCAGCTTCTGGGAAGGCCTGCATGAAGACCCTGCGTGAAGGATGTCACACAGGGTGTAGGAGGGATGGGGCTTTTCAGTTTCTCTTACTTCTTGGTGGAAGTGCCGTAAGAGAGGGGTCTGTTTTCACATGCACACCCATCTGCTTTTGATAGAGGAGCTGCACAGACTGGTTTATCTGATCGAGCTTCTTCTCCATCCGGTAAAGCAGGTAAAAGGTGACTGCAGCAGGAAAACCGTAATCTCCAATGACGCGAATCCACACGTCCAATTCCAATGGTGTCACCTCCTTTTACTAAAGCTGTGTTAATGAGCATGATTGATTGCAGCGAATGTGTGATACTCCTGTGGGAGCAACGAGCGGTTACACCACGAATAAGCGGGCATAAACCTGCTGGCGGCTCACCGGCGCCCCCGCGGAAAGTGCAATGAGCGTATATCAACACCTGACTTAAAAAGAGCCTTTACTAAAAAAAGAACGGTTCACAAGGTGTTTTGACCTTATGAGCCGTCCTCTCTGAAGCATTGTGTAAAGTCGCTGTCTTCTTCATGAAACTTTTCAAAGAGTTGACTGCCGGGGACAGATCCCCCGGCAATAGAGCCCCTGATATTACTCTTCAGTATCAATATCAATCTGTTCAACAGTACGTTCAACGATACGGGCGCCGCGCTTTGATACGAGCGGTCCGCCTGTTGACATGAAGATGTTCTCATTAAGAATCTCGTCCATCACTTCGTTGATTAGTTCAGCGTTTGCCGGCTCGATCGGATCTTCCACAGCAAGTGTGACAGAGCGTCCTTCCATGTTGGAAAATAACAGTTCAAGTCGTTTGCTCATTTGATTTCCTCCTTTCGTGCAGGGTTAATGGGGCAGGATTATTCTCCAGCCAGTTCGTACGTGTTTCCGCGTTCCACTTTTACCAGTTCGTGCTGCTGCAGGGAAGCAAGTGCTTCTGCTGTTTTTGACAATCCGCTGTTTTCTGCTGCCGGGTTAATGTTCTGAAACTGTCTGACGCGAACGATCTCCTCACCCTCGTGAGTAAAACCTGTCACAAAACTCAGTGCCAACCGTGTATTCACTCTAACGCCCATCTCATCACCTCCTTTCGCCTTTCACCTAATAAGTAAACGCTCCCTGCCAAAAACGGGGTACCTTACGAAAAAAAACTTCGAAGTTTTTTGAGCGCCCCTTTCCGCCAGGTGTGAACGGTATCGACACTAACCTTATACCTGGCTGCAATTTCCCGTGGTTTACATTCATAGATCACAGCTTCTTCCACCCAGGTCTTCTGACGAAAGCTGAGTCCTGCCTCGTTCATGATTTCGTAAACAGGCTGAAGTGACTCTTCTTTATAGTGCGGGGCCACATCCTCGAGGAGCACCGGTTCAATTAACTGGCAATGGTCGTTCAACCGTCTATCCTTTTTGATGGCCCTGATCAGGTATCCTTCAATGTAACGCTTTGCAAACGCAGGGAAAGCCCCCATGTCAGGATCAAACCGTCGCCAGGCATGAAAGAGGGCGACACGTGCAATCTGTACATATTCCTCCTGGTCAAAGTGAAGCCTGAACTTCTTTAACAGGGAAAAAATCAGCGGTTCATATTTTTCATAAACAACTTCGAAATCAGCGTCGTACATGTGAAGGTCTCCAAACCGGAGGCGCCTCCTTCAATTTTTCCGCGGTAAAGTAAGAATAGACGCTGGGGGAGAGGGGAGCGAACAGGATTATGTGATGTACAAAACCATACTGCAGCCCATCAGGTCAGTAACGTCCTGGTAATTTTTAGAAATAAGCTGGTGTTGAGTACTAAATAGTTCAAGAAAGATAGGAATTAAAGACCGTGGTACAATCAGAAGGAGGAGGGGATGAAATGAAGATCTTAATCAGCGGCTTTGAGCCATTTGGAGACTTAATGAAAAACCCCACTGAAGAACTGGCGAAAGCCGCGTCAACGTGGGAGATTGAAGGAGTGACCATTACAACAGTAGTCCTGCCTGTTGTTTATAAAGAGTGCGCAGAAAGACTTTTGGAAGAAGTAAACCGGATTAAACCCGATGTGGTGCTATCTCTCGGGGTGGCAGTAGGACGTGCCGGCATCACACCTGAAAGAATCGGAATTAACGTCCAGCATACGGAAGGAGAAGGGAAGTTTGGGGATAATACGGGCTATAAACCAACAAACAAACCATTGGTTCCCGAAGGTCCAGACGGTTTGTTCTCAACCCTCCCTATTGAAGAAATGGCCCGGAAGCTCACAGAGTCCGGTATACCTGCCCGCATTTCAAACACAGCAGGCACATACATATGCAACAATACGCTGTATGAACTGGCCCTTTTTGCGAAAAAACAAGGAAATCTCATCAAAACGGGCTTTGTCCATGTCCCTGCAACACCGGAGATGGTCGTTTCCTCAGGAGCGCCAAGTATGGACATTTCTCTTCAGGAGAAAGCACTGCGACTGATGATCGAAGCGATTCGTGACTCAAGGTAAATTGACAAGACCAGGCAGTGCCCGTAAACTATACATAAGTAAGTGCTTATGAAACGGAGGTGGACCCGGTGCAAACAAAAGAATGGACGTTTGAAGACGCAGCTCAGTTGTTTAAGCTGATTGGGGATAAAACAAGACTTAAAATGCTTGCCATCCTGTATAAAGATGACTGCTGTGTGTGTGAACTGGTTGAGGTTTTTCAAATGAGTCAGCCGTCCATCAGCCAGCACCTGCGAAAATTAAAGCAGGCTGGGATCGTAAATGAACGACGAAGCGGCCAGTGGATCTTCTACAGTTTAAATAAGGAGAACCCTTGGTACGGTCAGGTGACAGATATTATTCATACTCTCCCGGACACACAGCCTCTGTTGGATGAACTTATGCAGGCAGGCAAGCGGGTTTGCTGTGATTAAACAGGGTTCCCAGGCCATAGATACCATAAAAAAACCTTCAGCCCTAAATCAGGGTTCTGAAGGTTTTTATTATTTGCCCGCAGGTTCTTTATCAAATGTCACGTAGTTTTCAAGAAGTTCCTCAAGCTGTGCTTTTTCTTCATTGGCAATTGTTGTTTTAATCTTTGTCCCCTTATCCAGCTCCATAATAAGCTGGGTACGGTTCCGCCGTTTTTTTCCCCAGCCGATCTGCCTGATTTTCCCCCAGTTGGCCTGATAGCCTGCAAAAACAATACCATGCCCGCGAATTTCAAAGATCTTATCCAGGCTAACGAGCACCGCGATACCTAGTGGAAGCTGAAGGGCAAAGATCAGCGTGGACATCTCAAAACTCCGGAAAATCTCAACGTAAAGAAGGATTGTTAGAAGCAGTACGGCATATGAAAAATAAAGCGCCACTTTGTAAAGTTTTGTTCCGGTATGAATCTTTTTATCATCTTTTTCAGGTGTGTAAATGACATAATCCTGTGTGGAGTTTCGCTGCTTGTGGGTGAAAATATAGTAAAGAGCGATCACTGCCATAATAGTTCCAAGAAACAGATATAACCAACGCATGAAAATTCCTCCGTAGATGTATTAACTTTAGTTTATCACAATAAAAAGGCCAATGAAACACGTTGGTTATTTAATAAACGAAATATAATTATGTTTACTTATTTATAAACACCATATTATAATGATAAATAGAGGAGTGATGATAAATGGACGAACCGTTTTGGAATGCAACGATAGAAGAGCTTAAAAGAGGCTTTTCTGACACAGAAGGGGGCTTTCAATGTGTCATCTGCGGCAGGTATTTTGAGGAAGGTCTAATTTTTAAATCAGGGGAACAGTTGATGACGGCTGTAAAAGCAGTTGCTCATCATTTCAGTAATGAACACGGGACGATTGAACACCATTTACTTAATCTTGGTAAAAAGCAGTCGGGATTATCCGATGTTCAACGAGATGTCCTCGGTTTATTAATGGGCGGAGCAGATGATGAGGAGATTGCAGAAAAGCTCGGGTTCAGCAGTGTTTCAACCGTAAGACAGTACCGGTTTAAGTTTCGTGAAAAAGCTAAACAGGCAAAAGTCTTTCTCACTCTGATGGAGAAATTTGAAGAAAAAGAGGGGAAGACAACCATTCACAAGGGGGCAAAAATGGTGGACGAACGCTGGGTAACAAATGAGAAAGAAGAAGCAAAGTTTCTCGACACATATATCGATCAGACAACCGGGAGAATCAAACAATTTCCTAGGAAAGAAAAACGAAAGATTGTTATTTTGAAATACCTCACAGGGAAATTCACTCCGGGTCAAACCTATACTGAAAAAGAGGTCAGTGCTGAATTAAAAAACTATTATGACGACTTCGCCACACTGAGAAGGTATTTAATAGAATACGGTTTCATGCAGCGGAATTCAGACGGATCAAGCTATTGGGTAGACGCAACAGTGGGGAAATAAAATGAGGGCGAAAGATGAGGTATTTTGCAACCTATCTTTCGCCCTTTTCGCATTAATATCAGCTTACATACTTGGCCATTGTGTAATCAAAAGCATAGGCAGATTCAAAATCCTTTTGGGTAAGACCTCCTACATCCATCGTGTAGAGGCGGAGGGTTACGGTTTTATGATCGATTGTAATCTGAGGATGATGATTGCGGTCTTCTGCGAGCCTGGCAATTTCATTTACGAATGCTACTGCTTTGCTAAAAGAGGGGAGGGTGAATTGTTTTTTCATAAAGTTCTCGTCATCGAGTGACCAGCCTGCGGAATCCTCCAGATTTGCAACAACTTCTTCTTGTGTAAGTGTCATTGTAGAGCCTCCTTCATAATAATTACCATTAATCCGACAAAACAGGACAGCAGTCTTCAAAATTACAGATAAATAGCGTGAATATTCTGATTTAATACTGTAATTAGTTACATCATAGCAGATGATTTTCGTCATGAAAAGAGCTATTTATTATTTATTCATCTTGTAATCTTTTCTTAATAATACGGCTGGGAGACCCTGTCAGAAAAAGATTTTCAGCTTGAGAGAATCTTTTGGTTTTATGGTTTTAACGGCTTATCAGAGGGTATTGATAACTAGACACTGATTGACAAAGTTCCAACACTTGAAAGCAGGTGATTAAATGAGCGGATGTTACTTATGCACAAATAAAATTCCTTTAACGAAAGAAGGAATTTTAAGTATATATACAAATCAATCTGATATCCTTTCTGATATGAAAGATATCATTACAGCAAAAGGGTTTGACTCAAAAATCAGAAAAGGAAAGCTCGATCTGATTTTTCATGACTGGCATGCTCTTCAGAAAACGATGGATCACTTAAAAGACTCCCTCCCGTTGAGAAAGAGTACCAAAGTTAAATGCAGCCTCTCCCTCCTTCACGAAGAACCAAGTGATTATATTCCTTTTTCTGAAATGTATATGAAAATCATGAATCCCAGACTGGTAAAAATTATACAGGAAAAGCTTTTCCGCTCTTTTTTACAACCCATTGTAAGAGCTGAAGATGAAGAAATTTATGGATACGAATTTTTATTAAGACCGCGAAGTCAGCTTTATGATTTTAACCCTGGAGAGCTTTTTGAATTCTCCCGGCAATCCGGAATGCATTCCATGCTCGACAGTGAGGCACGTATGAATGCAATACGAACGAGTTCCATGATGCTGGATGCCGGGATGAAGCGGTTTATCAATTTTCTCCCCTCGTCCATTTATGATCCTCAGTTTTGTCTTAAAAGTACATTCAGGGCGGTGGAAGAATATCGGATCAGGCCTGAAGATCTCGTGTTCGAAGTAGTGGAGACGGAGAAGATTGAAGATATGAACCATCTAAAACGGATATTTCGGTATTATCAGAACGCGGGTGTAAAGGTTGCTCTCGATGATCTCGGATCAGGCTACTCAACTCTTGATGTTATGAGCGAATTGAACCCTGACTTTGCAAAACTGGACCGAAACCTCATCCAGGACTGTCATTTGGACAAGAATAAGCAGAAGAAAATACAGGTCATTTCACAAGTAGCCCAGAACATCGGGGTCACTCTCCTTGCAGAAGGAATTGAAAATGAAGACGAATGGGCATATCTCCGAACCAAGGTCGACCTTGGACAGGGATACTTCTTCGGAAAACCGGCCGAAACGCCTCTCAAGCAATACGTAAAATAACAATGCAGATCTCCATCAGGGGGTCTGTTTTTTTTATATCTTCAGACTCTCGATGGATTCACGTATAATAGTATAGAAGAACCTGTTAATTTCACAAAAAAGGAAGAGGAGGAATGATAGTGAGAGAATGGGAGATTGGGGTTTTGCAGGTATTTACTGATTTGCAGACGGGTGCGGGAAACGCAGCGGCCTACATACTTACTTTTTTAGGAAATGAACTCTTTTACTTTTTAATGATTCCCCTTGTCTACTGGTGTTTGTCCAAAGCTTTTGGCATCAGACTTGTATATGTGTTTTTGCTGTCTGTCTATGTTAAATCATTACTGAAAGCCATGTTTGCTGTCCAGCGGCCGGTTGGAATAGAAGGCGTAAACTCATTGTATGTCTCCTCGGCAGAGGTTGGAAGCCACTATCCTTATGACAGTTTTCCAAGCGGTCACGCCCAGGGTTCAGCCACACTATGGGGGATGACCGCCATCTGGCTTAAAAGCAGGGCATTCTGGACCTTTGCGGCAGCCCTTGTTCTGATGATTTCCATGAGCCGTTTATATACAGGACTTCACTGGCCAACTGACATTATCACTGGCATGGCAGTGGCAGCCACGATCCTTTTGATCTATGTAAAGACTGAAAAATGGATAGTCGGCTGGTCAATAAAGAGAAAGTGGATCGCCGTGATCGTTTTGCCTCTTATTCTTATAGGAATCTTCCCGGAATCCGAAGGCATGAAATACAGCGGATTTCTTCTGGGAGCAGGAATCGGTTATCTTTTGGAAGCGAAACATATACGAATGAAAATACCGTCAAGCTGGGTAAAAAAAGCCGTTGCTCTGTTTGTGGGTCTTGCAGGATTGTTCCTGTTACAGGAAGGTGGCAAGATCGTCCTTGGTACAAGCCTTGGAGCTGATGCTTTACGGTACGGTCTGATCGGTTTGTGGGGACTTCTGGGAGCTCCGTACCTCTTTGTGAAACTGCGTCTCTATGAAACAAGCCGTAATACAAACGAAAATGAAAAAGCAGCTTAAACCTCCATATAAAAAAGAAGGTTTCACAAAAGGGCAAAATTTAATGGCAATGTCTCCGCAAGTTGCTCGCCCGGCAGGAAAACCCCTTGCTGCAGGACTCTATTAAGGAGACAGCGGCTCTGCTCATTGCTTAGAGGTTGAGTCAAAAGGTAAAAACCGACCTTTTGGGCAACCTCTTTTACACAATTGTTCAGGGGACAGACCCCGTACAATTATGTTCAAATTGGGGGGATAGATTGAAACTGAGAAAAAGAGGTTTGGAAGCATAAGATAGAGGGGAAATTAATTAGAGGTTTTGATTACATATAGAAAGAAGTGGGTTTTTTGTGAATCATTTACTTGTTTATATGCATCCCTCAAAAGACAGTTTCAACGGAAGTCTACTAAAAGCATATGCAGGTACGTTAAAAAATCAGGGACACCAGGTTGAGGTTCGTTCTCTATATGAAATGGATTTCCAGCCGCTCCTCTCCAGGGAGGAGTACAAAGATTCATTTAAAGGTGTTTATAAAGAAGACGTTAAAACAGAACATCGTTATTTTCTTTGGGCTGATGCCATTACATTTCTCTTTCCTTTATGGTGGGGAAGCTTTCCGGCTGCCGGTAAAGGCTATCTCGACCGTGTTTTATCCTATGGTGTTGCTTATGGATTGGATGGAGAAAAACCCATCCCGCTGCTTACAGGAAAAAAAGCAGCGATAATCTGCACAACGGGGGCTCCGTCTGAAGAATACGCCGCCAGTGGAATGCATCAAACAATGAATCGTTTGTTTGATGAAGCCATTTTTCGTTTCTGCGGGCTTGAGCCTGCTTTTCATGAATACTTTGGGGGTGTCCTGATCTGTAAGGACCATGAGAGAGAGAAAATGATCGAACGTGTAAAAGAACTGGCAGGTTCATGGATGCACGGTTCATAAAACGGGGTAGCGGGGGAGATAATCATATGATGAAAGTAAATGAATTTTCAATAGATACATTCAAACTTATGGAAACGATGTCAGACAATATCTTTATCGCTGACAAAAACATGAAACTGATCTGGATCAATGAAGAAGCGAGAAATCTCGTAACCGAGCTCTTGCCTTATCTTCCTGCGATCGCTCATCCGGATGACCTGATCGGCATGTCTTTACATGAGATTCATGGTCAAAAGTCCAATTTTTTTAAAGTGATGAAAAAGAAAAACTTTCCGCACAAATCGAAGGTTCCGATTTTTGGATATACGGCAGATCTTTTTGTAAATGAACTCTTTGACCAGAATGGAGACATGAATGGTTATATTCTTGTCTGGCGGGATGTAACCAAAGAGGAGCAGCAGCGTATAAAAAGTGAAAAAATGATCGAGGAAATGTCAACACCGATTTTACCTGTTGTTCTTAACAATGCCTTGTTCGCGCCATTGATCGGGACTTTTGACGAAAGACGGTTTGATCACCTCAGGGAACGGGTGCTTACTGAGTGTGTGAAGAGTGGAGCAGACTACCTGATTTTTGATTTCTCAGGTGTGACGGTGGTTGAAAACGAACTGCTTGTTGATGAATTTGAAAAACTCAGGGCTACTGTTCAGCTATTGGGGGCCCACACGTTCTTTTGTGGTTTTTCTTCAGAACTGGTTAAACTCTTTACAAAAAACAAGGTAAAAGTCGAAGAAAGGACCTTTTCTCAATACCAGCAGGCTATTCATCATGTCCTCTATTTAGAAGGGCTGGAGATAACCCCACGAAAAAAAACGTGAGCCCGGGCTCACGTTTTTTTATGACTGTAAAAGGTATGGTTGATCATATCCTCCAAACACAGCCTCTAAAATAACAGATTTAAAATTGCGGTAGGATGTAATTAATGAGAAACCACAGGATACCGAAAAAGATAATCAGGTAAGCTGCGTACTTAATAAAGGTGGAAGCGACGCGACTGCTGTCGTGTTTCTTTTCTACATCTTCATTTCTTTTGTCCACATCTACATTTTTATCTGCCACAATAATTCTCCTCCTTTATGTTCTTACATCACTGTTTCCCTAAGAAAAACAGCTTTAAACACAAAGGTTTATCCATTTACGGCATGAGGCTGTCGGGTCTTTTTAACCTTACGCCCCTGTTGAATGATAAATACAGCGAAAAGCACACAAATCATGCCGGCTCCCTGCCAGAAGGTGAGTTGATCGTGAAATACAAACACACCGATAATGGCGGCCACAACGGGTTCCACAGTAGCCGCAATGGAGGCTTTGCTGGACTCGACGTGGTTGAGCCCGGCTGTATAGAAAAGATAGGCAAATACAGTCGGTATCGTCCCGAGTCCCAGAGCCAATAGTAAACCTTCCAATGAAGCGAGCCGTTGTGATATATCTGCGATTCCTATTACCGGAATCAGGGCGGCAGAAGCGAATAAAAACGTATAAAACGTAATGGTCAGTGAGGAATATGATTTGGAAGCTTTTTTTCCGAAAATACTGTAAAGGGCGTAGCCAAACCCGGATCCCACACCTACAAGAACGCCGTAAAAAGAGAGCTGGTCTGCGTTTAACGGGAACAGTCCTATAACAAGAGTACAGCCCGCCAAGGTTACAAAAAGGGCTGCTATTTTTTGCGGTGTAATCCATTCCTTGAAAAAGATCCTGCTGAGAATGGTAACAAATGCCGGTCCGGTATAAAGAAGGACAGCAGCTACTGATAAATTGATTTCCTGTATGGTTGTAAAGTAAGCCCAGTTAAAAAAGACAATACTGCAAATGCCTGTACCGAAAAACAACGGCATGTGCGCTGGCTTTACACGGAACAGCGCCGGGCTTTTAGCCAGAACAATGAGTGTCATGACGATAAGCGCAACAACGACACGAATAGCCACAACTTCAATCGGGGTAAAGCCAAGATCGTACAGACCCTGGACAAAGATACCGATCGTTCCCCAAAGAGCGGCACCGGCTATAATCAGAAAAAATGCCCATTTAAGCATGTGCGGCCCTCCTTCTCTTAACTCGTTTTTTCTTTTAAATCGGAAGCTGCATTCTCCGGTACGGTAAACGGAACAGCTTGAAGGGTTTTAGGGTTGTAATAAATAATCAGGTGATATGCTCCGTTTCGAACCGTCCCGTTTTTAAGATAGCTGTCCAGATTGAAGTCAATCTTTTCAATGACCACATGTTTATGAATTTCCTTGTCTGAGAGATTGAGGTCTGCAAACGCATCTGAAACGATTGCCGGGTGCTCACAAATGTATTCCCGTACCTGGGTTTGCTCCTCTTTATCAAAATCAGGAGTCCACCAGCGCTTTCTCGGTTTATGCTTATGGTGCAGTAAATAATCAAGTTTCATCAGACCCCGTACAATGTAGATGTCAGGGGCATTTGTTTTTTCGAGGAAATAATCAAGCCTGGTAAATAAATCCTCAAATTGATGACCGATCCGGGACCAGCCCTGGGCATCCCAGACATTTCCGTACTCCTGGAAAAAGTCAAACGGGGTGGCAAAAGTGTGATCTGTAAGTCTTTTCATCGTGTTGTCCATCCGGTGGTCATTCCAATACTTCTCAAGAATATCTTCTACCCGCTTCATTTTGACAATATCATCAAAGGAGAGGATGTTGTTGGATAGAATCTCATAAGGTGCATTGTCCATAAACCGGTATCCAAACCGTTCGGCCATTGCCCTCATTCCCGTTCCTCTGAGCATTTTTAAAAAGCCAAGCTGAAGCTCTTCCGGGCGCAGGGCAAATACATCGTTAAATGTCTGTTTAAATGAATCGTAATCCTCTTCTGGAAGTCCGGCAATAAGGTCAAGGTGCTGATCAATTTTTTGGCCGTCTTTAACGAGTGTGACCGTCCTGGCAAGCTTTTTAAAGTTCTGACGCCGTTGAATCAGATCGTTTGTAGCATCATTTGTAGACTGGACGCCAATTTCAAAGCGGAAGATGCCGGGCGGCGCATTTTCGTTAAGAAATTCAAGCACTTCCGGTCTCATAATGTCTGCAGTAATTTCAAACTGGAATTCGCAGCCTCCGTGGTTTTTAATCAAAAAATCAAAAATCTCAAGTGCATAAT
The DNA here is from genome assembly GCF_016901055.1 of Alteribacter salitolerans. Lineage (NCBI taxonomy): Bacteria > Bacillati > Bacillota > Bacilli > Caryophanales > Bacillaceae > Alteribacter > Alteribacter salitolerans. Next base: position 89,667 of record NZ_JAFEUX010000012.1, read on the forward strand.
CCCGTTTGATGTTAAACGTCCGGTCAATAAACTTAATCATTTTTGCTCCATTCCTTACAAGGTAGAGCAGATCTTCCTTTACACGTTCAATATCAAAGTAACGAACCCCTACCTCAATGGAGGAAAGACAGAACTGGCAGCTGAACGGGCAACCACGGCTTGTCTCAAAATATGTCACCCGTTTCCCCAGGGATGCTAGGTCTTCGTGCAGACGATATGGAGAGGGAATGGTGTTTAAATCGAGTTTTCCCCGTCCGGGATTAATGACAATCTCTTCTTTTTTCCGGTAACCGAGACCGAATACAAAATGGTATCCGTTGCTGCCTGCCTCCACTTCTTTCAACAGGTGCTTGAACGTTTCTTCTCCTTCTCCGATAACGATAAAATCAACTTCAGGTATTCGTTCAAGCCAATACTCAGTGTCATAGGAAACCTCAGGTCCGCCGAGAACGATCTTCGTTTCAGGAAGGACCTTTTTTAACATTCTGATCACGTGAATGGTTTGTTCAATATTCCATATGTAACAGCTGAAACCGATGACATCCGGTTTCCTGCTGTAAAGATCAGAAACTATGTGCATCGCTGGATCTTTTATTGTAAATTCCAAAATATCTGCATTAAATTCAGGTTCTGCATATTTTTTTAACAGGCGAAGGGCCAGGCAGGTATGAATATATTTAGCATTAAGGGTAGTGAGCACTACGTTCATTTTGTGATCCTCCAGGTTTTTATTCATGTTGCCCTATCATACCATTTTCCTCGAGATAAATCACTTGTCTCCGGGCTGGAACGCTGGGGTGGAGGTGATTAATTCCATACGGTAAACATCGGCGTAAGTGCCGTCTGACTGAAGGATGTGATTGTGAAAACAGCCGACGGGTTCAAAGCCCATATTAAGGTATAGAGTAATCGCCGGTTCATTGTTGGAGAGAACTTCAAGACTGACTTTATGAATGGTTTCCTGTGTTTTCGCCCAGTCAACGATTGTTTCCATAAGATACCGGCCCACACCAAGGGAGCGGTAAGGCTTAGCGACGATAAGACCTATATGTCCGTGATGCCTCATTTTCTTAATGGGTTGTTCCGGCTCGAAAGAAGCAATTCCACAGAGCGTTCCACCGTGAAGAGCAGTTATAAGGAGGTGATGGGGCGAATAAAGAGAATTGTGAACCCGCTGGGCCTGTTCTCTGACCGTAAATGTGTACTCGTCTTCCGTTAAAATTAGTCCGACATCTTCTTTAATGACTTCTCTTGTCAGCTTTCTCATTTCTGTTGCGTCAGATGTGTGAGCCGTTCTGATCTTAACAGACTCACCGTTTTTCATTTCATATACACCTGGCTGAATATAGGCCATAGTTGTCCTCCAAAGTGTATGACGTTGCTTCTACATTATGATATGGATAAAAAACGGTGACTTCCGGAACAAAACTGTTGGACCTTTAGTGGTTATCACGAGTGACACTTCTGTTCATACGATGAAAAGGGTGTGAATTCTGTAATATCGACTTACACAAATAAAAAGGAGAGTGCTTGGATGAGCTGCAACTGTGGGAAAAACAAAATGATGGGAATGGGCCAGATGCCCGGGGGCCCGAACGTAATGGGAATGGGTCAGATGCCGGGAGGTCCGAACGCAATGGGAATGGGTCAGATACCAGGAGGTCCAAACGTGATGGGAATGGGCCAGATGACTGGCGGCCCGAACGTAATGGGGATGGGTCAGATACCCGGAGGTCCAAACGTAATGGGAATGGGCCAGATGCCTGGCGGCCCGAACGTGATGGGGATGGGCCAGATGCCAGGGGGCCCGAACGTGATGGGGATGGGCCAGATGCCAGGGGGACCGAACGTGATGGGAATGGGCCAGATGCCAGGGGGACCGAACGTGATGGGAATGGGCCAGATGCCAGGGGGACCGAACGTGATGGGAATGGGTCAGATGCCTGGCGGACCGAACGCAATGGGGATGGGCCAGATGCCTGGCGGACCGAACGCAATGGGGATGGGCCAGATGCCGGGAGGACCAAACGTGATGGGGATGGGCCAGATGCCGGGAGGACCGAACGTGATGGGAATGGGCCAGATGCCGGGAGGTCCGAACGTGATGGGAATGGGCCAGATGCCCGGGGGCCCGAACGTGATGGGAATGGGTCAGATGCCGGGAGGACCGAACGCAATGGGAATGGGTCAGATGCCGGGGGGCCCGAACGCAATGGGAATGGGTCAGATGCCCGGAGGTCCAAACGCAATGGGAATGGGTCAGATGCCGGGGGGCCCGAACGTAATGGGAATGGGCCAGATGCCGGGAGGTCCCAATGAGATGATGGGCAACCCTCATCATGGGATGCCCGAAAACGGCCAGAATGGAACCGGAATGCCGATAATGCCAGGGAGCGGGGGGCAAATGGGGTCAACACAGCAGGGAATGAACCAGCGAAGCGGCATGTCGCATATGGGGTATATGTCTGTAGATGACGATGGTTTTGATTATTAAATAGATTAAGTCAAGTGAGATAATGGACTGAGAAATCCTGACCTTCCGATAGTGCATAAGGCCACTGATAAAAAATGCAACCGTTACGCTCATTGCTTAGAAGGCACTGGAAAAAGTTAAAGATCGAACTTTATCAGTGCCTTCGTGCATAAGGAAAGGGACGAATTTCTTATAATGACCCGAGCCGGATTCACTGCAAAAAGCACCCGCTATAAGCGGGTGCTCAGGCTGTTGAGAAAGTCTTTTCTCAACAGCCTTTTCTTTTTGTGTTTAATAATCCAACTATTCAGATATTTATAGTACACTAATAATAAAGGATCTAGTATGAATTGCACATAAAAGCAGAGATCCTGCATCCGCTTCAGACGGACGCTTTCCGCGGGCAACGCTTCAGCCTCCTCACTCCGTTGCGGGGTCTTCAGCTGTTGCTTTTCCCGCTGGAGTCGCCGTCTTCCGCTACTGCCTACTATTATA
>NZ_JAFEUX010000013.1:0-74195 GCF_016901055.1 Alteribacter salitolerans
TTTGTAATTTCGATTATGATGCATCAAAAGGTCCTCCTCTTGGTGTATTGGGTTCGCAACCTGCATCATAACGGAGGACCTTTTTTTGTGCAAGAGGCCACTTCACCTACTAACAGGAATGCTCCTGCGGGATAAAAAGCAAAGGTGAGCCCCCACAGTGACGATTTACTTCATGACAATGCGACGAGTTGCTTCGACGCAGACAGCTGCAAAGGTTAGCTGGCAGAGGAAGAAGCAGGTATGTTGGAGAAGGGTAACCCGCTTCCCGCGGAAAGCGAAGTATATTTCAGGAGCGATTTTTTGCACCGCATATTATTCGTTCGGATTCTCGTTGACTAAAACACTTCTGTCCCAGGCTCCTTAGAAGAAAAATCAGTTTTCTTTTTTGGCATGAATCTCTGCAACTACGTTTTTGTACTTGTCTTCCGTGAATCTGTAGAAGTACATGATGATCAGACGGATAAGGGACCCGACTGCAGGAAGTAAGGCGATCACAAAGAACAGACCTTGTAACGTAGCGGGGCTTTGGGCCTGATTCGGCACATAGTTGATAATGGTTAAGATGACCCCTGTTGCACCACCTGCGATGGCCACGGATAATTTCCCCGTGAATGTCTGTCCGGAGAACGTCACAGCTTCAGAACGCTGACCGGTTCTAAGCTCGGTAAATTCAATTGTTTCAGCAAGCATCGTGGAGATCAGCGGGCCGGTTGCTGTATACAGAACCATCGTCACCGTCAGAAATGCCATAACAACCATGGTGTTTGAGTAACCAGACATGAAGAAAGCAATCCGAACAACAATGTCGATAATTAAAATCGTCATGAGAATGTGTTTCTTAAAGAAATGCTTCGTCAGTATTGGAATAAAGAAGAAACCTACACAACTGACCAATATGGAAATATTGCAGATTGCCAATGAAGGCAGGTTAACGAATGAATAGAAATTTGTCGAAAAACAGCGTGGAGTATTGAGTTTTCTGTTCTGCCTTTGTTACAATTAACTACTGTTAGAACTACGGTTTTTATTCGAAAGGAGATCCGTAATTTATGGGCGGAGCAATTAATGACAGGCAGGAACAAATGAAATATCTTCACCAGCGTATTGAGCTTCTCATGACGATGCTTGATGGCATTGACCCGGAAGAAGCGGGCGTTGAAGATATCGACCGCATTATTGAAATGCTTGATGAACTTGAAAACAAGGCAAAACAATACCGTAAGAGCTGGGACGGCCAATGATCCTTTATCTGGTCCGGCACGGACAGTCTGAAGCCAACCTGAAGGGCATCATTCAAGGGCACGCAGAGTTCCCTTTATCCGACCTGGGAAAAGAACAGGCGGCCCTTACAGGAGAGGCATTTCAAGTTGAACACCTCGACGCTATTTTCACAAGTGATTTGGGGCGGGCAAAAAAGACGGCAGAAGCGATCGCCAAGCACCACCCACTTGAGGTTCACACCTGGGACAAAGTGCGGGAAGTTGGGCTCGGTCCCCTTGAAGGAAAGACCCGGGCGGAAATGAAAGCCGCTTTTCCCGATCTTGAAACAAAATCTCTTTTGACATCGGGTATTGAAGGCTCAGAAACAGTCGAAGAAATTACTGCTCGCTGCGAATATGTTCTTGAACAACTTCGTGCAGGGTACGACAACAAGAAAGTTGTGATTGTGTCTCACGGCGGATTTATTAGTATTTTCCTTATGTATTTAATTGCCGGACCGAAGTGGCAGGAGCTGACACGTCCGTTTATGATCGGAAACACGGGGATTACAAAGGTCGAGTGGCGCTCGGATGAGCAGGTAAAGTTTCACTTTGTGAACCGGACCAATCATCTTGAGCGGGAGAAGGACCTGAAAACCACAACGGTGCTGTACTAAATGGTGCCTGTCAACACCCGGATTTTGTCGAATTCATAGGACTTTTATAGATGTTTGAATACCGGTTCCTTCCTTGGAATCCGGTATTTTTTTGTCTGAGTGACCGCAAATGTCCTTGGTATGTTCATTTTTTCCACAGCTTGGTTATGGTAAAGTGAAGGTAGACAAATCAGTGTAGGTGTGATGACGATGAAGAAGATTGCGATTATCGGCGGAGGCATGACAGGCCTCACAGCCATGTACTATTTAAATAGGAAAATGAAAGAACGTGGGACGGACACAGAGCTTGTGATGATCGAAGCGAACGATCACCTCGGCGGGAAAATACATACAGTCGAGCGTGACGGCTTTATTATGGAAACAGGGGCAGACTCCATCGTGGCCCGGCACGAAAGTGTAATGCCGCTGATTGAAGACCTGGGGTTAAAGGACGACGTTGTTTACAACTCCTCGGGTGTTTCATTCATTTACACAGACAATACGCTTTTTCCGATCCCTGTGGATACGATTTTCGGCATTCCAACGAGTGTGGAATCGTTGTATGAAAGTACCCTCGTATCTGAAGCGGGAAAAAAGGCCGCTTTAAAAGACCTTGAAACGCCAAACGAAGGGTTTACAAAGGAAAGCTCTGTGGGGGACTTCCTTACGTTCTTTTTAGGCGGAGAGCTGGTGGAAAAACAGATTGCGCCGGTGTTATCCGGAGTCTTTTCAGGAACGCTCGATAAGCTCACAGTAGGCGCAACACTGCCTTTTTTAATCGAGTATAAGGAAAAGTACGGTTCCATCATAAAAGGACTGGAAGCCCATAAAGAACAGTTTAAGGCCGGATCGAGCAGGAAGTTCCTTTCGTTTAAGGGTGGGCTTTCCACCATCATTGACCGGATGGAAGAGAAGCTCGGTGATCACAAGATCCTTAAAGGTGTCCACGTGTCCAAGATTGATAAAGAAAACGGAATGTACAGGCTGGAATTGTCAAACAGCAATGAGCTCACCGTTGACGGGGTTGTTTTAAGTACTCCTCATGACGTGACCCAGCGCCTCCTCGGAAGCCCTGAAGTGGATGTGAATTTTAACGAGTTAAAGAACTCTTCAATCAAAACCGTCTACCTCGGCTATGACATCCCGGCAGACAGACTGCCGGCTGACGGTACGGGTTTTATCGTTTCGGGTGAAAACGACATCCACTGTGATGCGTGCACATGGACGAGCAAAAAATGGGCCCACACCTCCAGGGACGGGAAACTACTTGTGAGGCTGTTTTATAAAAGCACAAACTTGTCCTACCCGGAGCTTAAAAAAATGGATGATGAGACCTTTGCCGCGTTTGCCCGTAAAGACATTGAGAAAAGCCTCGGCATTCAGGAAGCGCCGACCACAGTGGAAGTCACAAACTGGGATAACCTCATGCCGAACTATCATAAGAAGCATACGGAATCAGTAGCGGCGCTGGAAGCCAAGATGGCGTCACTGTATCCGAATGTGATCCTTGCCGGATGCTCCTATTACGGCGTCGGCATCGGGGCGTGTATTCAAAACGGGAAAGATACGGCTGAAACGGTGGCGGACCTGACACGGCAAATGGATAGGGGCGAAGATGATGGTCAGTAAAATCTATATACGACAACGCGCTTCATAATCAGGAAAAAGAATGCATACGGGAGCGGCCCGGGAAGCTTTATGACATCAAACGTATCCACGATTCGGTTTACCTCATTAAAACCGAAGATTCTATCGATATCCTGGAGAAATACCTGGCCCCGTGCTTTAAGGACGGCAACAGTTATTTACTCGCAGACATTGCCGATCAGCCGAACCGGATCAAAAACCCTGCATCTTGATGGTTGGTGCCTGTCACCACCCAGATTTTGTCGAAACCATAGGACTTTATTCGAAAAATGAATAGAGCAACTCCGAACGCCGGATCCATTTAGGGACCGGCGTTTTTCTGTGGTGCACCACCTGGCCCTTTTTTACCAGCATCTTCTAAAAAAAGCGAAACCTCTCACCCTTTTCAGCCGTAAAACAGTGAGAGCAGAGGGGGAGCCATTTTGAAAAACATGCTAACACTATTCTTCTTTTTACTTATGATCGGCTGCACCGGTTCAGAGAATTCTGAGCTTGCCTGGGGAGAAACGGCCGACCAATCATCGGTTCATGTCACACCGTTAACCTTTCAGAATGGAACCTACGATAATCAAATCGAGAAGTTCGAAGTAACCGAGTTTGGACAGGTTGCAATCATTGAGTTTGAAGCGGCAAACCGTTCGGAGACACCAGTCATCATCGATCGGGACTTTTACTATGGGAGGTTTGCGATTCTTGTGGATGATGAGGTCACAGGCAGAGAGCATCTCGCCCGAATGGACCTTGATTTGTTTCCTTTTGACGTGTTTATCGGGGAACTCCAGCTGGGTGAGAAAGTGGAGACGTCATTATTTATCTATACCGGTCCGGGTGAGATCATGAACCTGCTTTATGATGGTGAAAAAGCAGGGGAAAATCATCACGAAGTAAAGTGGTCCATTCCTCACCGGTAATGCAGATTTATTTTAAGCTGAGAGGGTATAAAGTAGGGTAGATTCGTTCATTGTACGGGAGGGATTTTCATTAAGAAAACATATCTGGTTCTCATAGGTTTCAGTCTCACTGCCGCCGCTGTGGCTGGCGGGTTTTATATCAGTACACTCACCTCCGTCCAGCAGGCGGTCCTTGATGATTTGGAGCGGGATCATGTAAGTACGATCAGCATTACTCATTATAATGACCATTACCACGTGGTTGAAGAAACCGTTATTGAAGAGGAAGAAAAGATCAATGAAGTGCTTGAGTCCCTGGGTGAAATCAGCTTAAGAAAGCCAGGAAGCACGTATGTCCATCCCCGTGAAAATGTCAATGTGCAGCTACTCCGGTCGTCTTCCGTACCTGTAGCAACACTCACGTTTTATGAGGACGGTTACCTTGAAGTTGCCGACCGTACAACCCCTTCGAGCCAGTCGACTCATATTATCAGGGGCGATTATGATATCAATCATGTCAAAGAACTGCTGGTGACGGCTGAATAAATCCAGTAAGCCGATGCCCGACGCAGGGATCAGGTTCTTTTTCGAAAGTGTGTGGTCGTAATAAATGCTGCATAATAAAGGAGAGAAATCACTTGGATTTTGAGACACTTGGCCACACCGTTCAAACCCTTAGTAAAAAAGTAAACGGGGACGTTTCCCTTCACATCCACACAGAGGAAGGGGAGATCGGATACGGCTCGGAGACTCCCCTGATCGCAGCAAGTCTGATCAAAGTGCCGTGTGTGTACGCAGCGGTGCTTAAGAGTCAGGAAGGGACATTTGAATTGGACGAAGAAACAATCGTTTCAGCGGAACAGAAAATAGGAGGAACCGGTGTGCTTTTCCATATGCCGGGGGAGGTCCGGATTACGAACCGGCAGCTCCTCTCCCTTATGATTACGGTCTCTGACAACACGGCGACCAATGTCATTATTGACCGGATTGGCATCCCTTATATTCAAAAAACGATGGTTTCTGCAGGGTGCGATTCGTCTTGGATCAAACGAAAAATCATTCACACGGACCCGAACACCCAGCCCTTAAACAACATTATGTCAGCACGGGATTTCAACCGCATTTTAATGGCAATCAATCAGGGAAAAAACCTCACTGAAGAAAACAGGGAATTTATTCTCTCAAGTCTGACCGGGCAGCAGATTAATCATAAGCTTCCGTACTTGTTCTCCGACGGACTGCCTCCAACCGTGCGTGTTGCCCATAAAACCGGAGATGACATCGGCATGGAACATAACGGAGGAATGATTTGTCTCAATGGGAAAACGGCTTATGTGACAATGATGACGGTTAAACTGGAAACAAACATTGAGGGACAGGAGTACATAAGAAAAGTAGGAAAAGCTGTGTATAATTATCTTTCCGGGTACATTTAAATAGATTGGGAGTTTCGTCTTCTCCCCTTTGGAGACTGAAATGGTAAATCTCCGGATGTTCGATAGGCTTTGAGCACGGCAAATTCCAGGAGGGAACTATGGATATTTTATTTACCATCTTCTATTTCTCCGTATTCATGCTTATTCTGTTCCTGGTCATTGAAGTTCGAAAAGGCATTAACCGCTCAAATATAGGCAGGTATTTAGAAGAAAAGCACGGGATCAAAGAAGAGGAAGAATCGTTTCTGGATAGGGATCTGGATGATGAGGAGCGCAAATAAACGTTCACACTTAGGAAGTTTCCATGAGAATCATTATTGGCGGTGCTGCAACGCTGGCATTCGTCGGTGCTCATTTTTCCGGGGAAAGCAGGTGGAGGATGATGCAGGTGAATAATGAGGATTACGTGATAGAGGACCGGACCATCAGCCCCAAAAAAGTAAAAAAATACGCCTTCCTTTGGGGCGTTGGATGCTACTTCTTCTTTTTTGTTCTCTTCTCCCTCATTTGGGGAGTTGAAGGTTCGGATTTGAAATATTATTCCCTCTGGGTGTTGCATTTATTGTGTTGATCGTTGTTCACGAGTTTCTGCACGCGGCAGGGTATGTTTATATCGGGAAAGCGTCGTGGAGGGATGTGAAGTTCGGCATAATTTGGAAGCAGTTTATGCCCTATGCTCACTGCAGGGTACCGCTTCGAATTAATCATTACCGGATGGCCGTTTTTCTTCCTGTTATTCTCGGGGTGGTTCCTCTTACATATGCTTTTTTTTACCGGCAGTCCGTTTCTTTTTCTCATCGGGGTGTTTATGACACTCGCATCCCTCGGGGACTTGATGATTGTAAAAGAAATAAGAAGGTGCTCTAAAAAGTGTTATGTAAAAGACCATCCGGAAAAAATCGGATGTAAGGTTTACGTCCCCTGGGGATAAGAAGCCCGGGATCCCGCTGAATGTTACTGCCGGTTGAATGAAAAAAGAGCTGTCAGACTGCAAGGAACAACACGATGGTTGTTACGAGCGATATCGCAGCAGGCATGCCAAAAATAAACACAACTCGGAGCAGGCCATCCACAAAGCCTTCAATGGTCTTTCCACCCAGGTAAAGAGTGAAGAGGAGAAAAACAGCAGGCACATAATAAACCTCTTCGGGGAACAAGGTAAACGGGGTGTTAATGGCTGCCAGAAGCAGGATAAAAGCGGCATAGCAAAAATAATCAAGAAGCCGGAATCCCGTGTGCCGGTCCTTTTCTTTTTTTACCCCTAAGAACTTCGCATACGGATTCATGGTCAATCCCCTCCTTACAAACCTCTTCCCATTAGTTAAGTAGAATAAAACGGTTTCTTGAAAAGAGGTAGATTAGTAGAATTGGAACGAGTAATTAAGAAAGAGAGGGGATATTATGATACGAATGTTTCTCGTGTTTGTGATAATGTCTGTTTTTTTTGGAGCAGGCATGTACTATTACTTTTTTTCTGTTCAAATCGCACTCATAACCGGCCTTTCCTTTGGCGGTATAATGGCTGTTTTTCTGGGATCAATGAATATTTTAATGCATAAAGACGTAAGAAAGGCGGACGGAAGACTTAAGCAAAGAAGAGAAATGGTTATTTCGATGCCTTATAAAGAAACATTCTCCTTATGTAAAGAGGCTTTATCTGTGATGGAAGAAACAAAGCTCACATACGTAAATGAAGAGGAAGGCGTGATTCGAGGGGAGAAAGAAACGTCGGTCTATTCATTTGGTGAGAAGCTGGAATGTAAGGCTGAAGCTTTATCGGAAATAACAACGAAGGTTTGGATAGAGAGTAAACCGTCTTATCGTTTTACTTTGATTGATTATGGGGTCAATTTAAGAAATGTTGAATCATTTGTAAAATATTTCGAATCGAAAACAGGTTAAGGATAGACCGCAGTGTTTTTTAGAGAAGCCCACTGATAACCGTGGGAAGGGAGCGATTATATAGCGCTCGGTACTTGCAGAGATAAAAGGGGGTACTACTTACGGCATTAATATTTTGAAGCTTCAAGAATCCATTTCTCAGGCCGAACGGACATTTTGTCCGAACAATACCAGAGATTACTACAGAGGTTACAACATTTAAGTCATATAAAAAAGGAGGCAGGGAATAACGGTTGTTTTTATGAAGGTGCCAAATGCACAGGACGGAATGCGGTAGTTAACCATACAGCATTCACGAAAACCGTCATTAACGAAAAGATCAGTGTCCAGATCATTGGTGACGAAAAGGTAACGAAAAAGAAGCTGTATCCAGCAATAACGATACTGGCAACCGCTAATGTCAAAATGCCTCCGATACATAACACAGTCATCACTTTTTTCATCCAGCCGATGCCGAGCGTGTATAAAGCAAGAGGGACTGTGTAAAGAACAGCAACGAAAAAGACAGCTGCCCACATACCCGGAGAGCCGTACTCGTTTGCATTGGGTCCTGTGCTGCTGAGTGGGGATAACGAAGCGGCGATCATGAAGCAGACAAAGCAGCAAGCCGAAAGCAGGGTAAGCCAGATTAGTCTTTGTTTATTCATAAGTAACGAAACTCCTTCCAAATCCTTGAATTGATTTTACTATAGCATGATCTGTAAAACTTTTACTTTTATATGAAACGCAAGGCTCTTTTAGTCGTAACCGAACTTGTATTGGATAATGAAAGTATTCGACTGACTTTGCTGTTTTTTCAGGTGATAAGAACAAACAGGAGGAAGGTTACATTTGCAGTGGAATCGCGAAGCTCGGTTTACTGCATTTGTTCTAGTAAAGGTGGTGATCAAAATGGTCTTGTGGAAAAAGGAGATGATCAGGTACACAGAAGCATTCATATTCCTGGCACTCGGACTTGTTGTCACACTCCTGGTACTGAGGGACATTTACGAAGGCTTTGAAATCATGTTTCTAGGTAACACATGGGTGACCTGGTTCGCTGTATCGTTTCTCTTGTTTGCGGTGTATTCGCTGGCTGCCAAATTTGTTTTCGTAAAAAGCAATGAATTTTACCGTAAAAGGATCAGGTCCATTTCTTTCTGGGTTGGTTTTGCCGGAGCTTTATACATAGTGACCGTACCGTTTTTCAAAGGGGAACTGCTGTTTTAACCGGTAAAAACTCCACCTGCAGTCTTAGAAAAGTTCAACCGGTGCTCCGGGGAAGCGGAAGCTGTCAGCGCATATTCTTTATGTAAGAGAGACAGTTACATGAGGAGGATACGATATGATAAGAAACAGCCGGTTGCTCAGATGGTTCGGTATAAGACAGGTGGAGGTGTGCTGCAAGAGATGGAGCGCACGTACGAAAGAAGCTCTACTCAATGAAAAAGTGAGTGAACAAAAAGCTGGAATTGAAGAGAACTATTACAATCACATTTAGCAACAGGATACCGCATACATTGTGGAAAGTTGCTGGTATTTTTTATCGCAAGAGAATGGAAAAAAGATGTTAAAATGGTCAAAGAAGAATGATCAGAGGAGGATCTGTGTGATGGAATATGGAAGCACTTTGTTTAAAGGAACAGCAAGCTACTATTCCCGCTGCCGTCCTTTGTATCCGGCCTCGCTCGTCCGTTTTGCTGTGAAGCGCTTTGGTCTTGATGGTACCGGCCGGATGCTTGATGCCGGGTGTGGTCCCGGTCAGCTTGCATGCCGGTTCTCCGATTGGTTTGAAACGATAACCGGGATCGATACAGAGGAGGAAATGATTGATGAAGCGAGCCGCCTAAGTAAAGAGAACAGAGTGGACAATGCGGAGTGGATTCACAGTGATGCGGAAACGTTTGTTAAGACCGCTCCTTCATCGTTCAGGCTTGTTATCATCGCAAAAGCCTTTCACTGGATGGACCGTCGTGCTTTGCTGGATTCGCTGTACCCGAAGGTTTCCCCGGGAGGCGGGGTGATCATCATTGATGAAGCCCCGCCCAAAAGCCGTCCTTTGTGGAAGGGGACGGTCAATGACGTGGTTGAAGAATGGTACGGCAGTAACAGGCGTGCAGGGAAGACGACGTATTCCCATCCAGAGGTGAGTCATGAAGAAGTAATCGAAGACTCGCGGTTTACCCTGGAGGTTCACGAGCTGCCTCCCTTTCAGGTCAGCTGGACCGTGGATGTTATTATCGGCTACCTGTATTCCACGTCTTATGGGAGAAAAGCATTTTTAGGAGAAAAAGTGGAAGCATTTGAAGGGCATATGAGAGAGGCCCTTATGATGATTGACCCGTCCGGTGTTTTTAAAGAAACAATCACGTTAAAACTTAAGCTGGCTATAAAAAAGGGTGGCACCGGAGGAAGGGAAGACTAGGAGGGACGATACTTGCGTAAGGAACAGGAAATGCTGGATGTGATTTTAACTGTGGCAAAAGAGGACGAACGGATCCGGGCGGTTTATATGAACGGGTCGCGTACAAATCCCAATGTGCCGAAAGATACTTTCCAGGATTACGATATTGTTTATGTGGTGACAGAGACAATGAGCTTTATCCAGGATGAAGAATGGATCTCTGTGTTTGGTGACCTGCTTATGATTCAGGAGCCGGACAAAAATGACAAGCTGCTCGGCATGGATGTGAACCTGAACCGTTCCTACTGCTATCTGATGCTGTTTAAGGACGGGAACCGGATTGATCTTCACATTCAGACAGAAGAGGTCATGAGAGAAGAGTATGGTCAGGATTCACTTACGATACCGCTTTTGGATAAAGATGCTGTTCTGCCTGCCATTCCAGAGTCGACGGACGTTGATTATCATGTGACGCGGCCTGAAAAAGCGAGATTCGATGGTGCATGCAATGAGTTCTGGTGGTGCATGCAAAACGTCGGGAAAGGGCTGTGGCGTGATGAACTTCCCTACGCGAAAGGGATGTTTGAGCAGGTGGTACGAAGGCCGCTGGATCAGATCGTTTCCTGGTGGATCAGCATGCAACAAGATTTCGTCATGTCGCCGGGGAAGATGGGAAAGTACTTTAAGACGTACCTTCCGGAGCATTATTGGGATCTGTATAAAAAGACGTATGCAGGGCCTGGTGTGGAGGAATCGTGGGAAGCGGTGTTCGCCGCATGCGAATTGTTCCGGACGCTTGCAAGAGAGGTCGCAGAGAACTTGTCCTATGAATATCCGGAGGAGGACGACCGGAATATGACCGTGTATCTGGAGCGTGTGCGGGAACTGCCCCGGGATGCGAAGGGCATATTCTGACCGGAGTGAGCGGGGACGGTGGTTTAACATAAATTTATTAGATCTTTCTTTAATCCGCAGGAGTTTATCATGAATTCTGGCAATTTATCATGAATCCGTAGAAGAATATCATGAATTTGTCCGGTTTATCATGAATCCTCTCCTCACCTCCAAGCCCGAGCCAGAAGCCCGGGCTCTTTTTTTATCCAAATCTACTCTTTTTTCCAAATTCATAAAACCATTTCCAAATAAAATTCGTTACTATTAGTAGAGGTGGTGAAAGAGGTGCCCGCTTTTATGTCGACAATACCCCGGGAGTGGCAGGGCGCCGCAGCAAAATGATGCCTACAGATGAAGAACTCATTAAAGAAATAAAAGACGGCAGTCAGGCGGCCATGGAAGTGCTCGTCAAGAAGCATTACAAAACAGTGTTTGCCTACATATACCGCAAAATTGGTGATCATCATCTTGCTTACGACCTGACCCAGGACGTGTTCGTGAAAATGATGAAAGCCCTGGACCAGTACAAGAATGACGGGAAGTTTACCCACTGGCTGTCACGAATTGCGGTGAATCACTGCCGGGATTACTTCAGAAGCCGGCCATACAAGCAGCAGAACCGGGAAAACGAGCTTAACCCGCTCATTCATGATCACAAACAAAACGTCTGGGACATGCTCAGCAAAAAAGAAGACAGCGAAAAGGTGAAGACTGCGATCAAAGAGCTCCCGGAAATGCAACGGGAAGCAATCATTCTAAAATACTATCACGAGATGAAAATTAAAGAGATCGCTACGATTACAGATTCAAAAGAAGCAACAGTGAAATCAAGACTCAAACAGGGTGTGGGGAAGTTAAAGGCATTGTTACAAGGAGGGAACCGAGATGAGGAGAGACGTGAAGGATAATGAAACGGACGGCATGTGGCATTTGGACGATAAGGAATTGAAGGAAGAGCTCGACCAGTTTCTTGTTAAGTATCCGGACGAAGAACAGATCGATGCCACCATCAGTACGCTCCGCCAGTATGTTCCCCAAAAGGGCCGTGTCCGGTCCATGGAGCGTCTGCGCGCGCTTGTAAAGCGGTCGGCAGCAGAAGTATCTCTCATCAGCCCGGCCTACTGGGTGCTGAGTGTTCTCCTTTTTGTGTTTGGGTACGCCATGACGACGGTTTCTACCGATGCACCTTTGACAATGTTTATTGTACTCGGATCTCTGCCTTTTATCATAGGTGTTTCCGAGGTTGTGAAAGGACGTGAACAAGGGATGCTGGAAATGGAGATGAGCTGCAGGCATTCCTCACATGAAGTCATACTTTCGCGGTTGTTCATTATCGGTGCTTACAATGTCCTGTTAAATGGCGTGCTGATCATCGGTTTTGTCCCAGTGAATGCCCGTGTTTCACTGTGGGAGATGATTCTCGTATCATTAACAGCGTTTACGATTTTTGCGGCTGTCTCATTAGCGGTATTATCCCGCCTGAGAGGGAGAAACGCTCCAATCACGATCATCTCGATCTGGTTTGTCACAATGGTGGCTCTTGCAAGCAACTATACCTGGATTGAGAAGTATGTTCACGGAAGTCTGTTCCTTCAGGGGGCTGTACTTGTAACAGGAGTGGGTTTGTTTTTAATGCAGGCAAAACAACTGGCAAAAAGGTTTTCTACGTTTGAGGAGGAAGAGTACATTGAATCTGACCGTTGACCGTGTCTCAAAAACATACAAAGATAAAAAAGCAGTAGATCATTTTTCAGCAGATCTTCAAGAAGGTGTGTATGCCCTCCTCGGTCCAAACGGTTCCGGGAAATCCACGCTCATGCGGATGATGACCTCGATATTAAGGCCAACCTCCGGGAGGATTCTCCTCGACGGCAGGGACATTGCGACCCTTGATGACGCTTACCGTGATGTATTGGGCTACATGCCTCAGGAATTCGGTGTGTACAAAAACTTCACCGCCGAGCGGTTTCTCCGTTATTTTGCCAGCCTGAAAGGGCTTGGGAAAAAAGAAGCTGAGGAAAAAATTGATGAACTGCTGACCCTTGTGAACCTTCAAGGTGACAGGAAACGAAAAGCCGGCCGGTTCTCAGGGGGAATGAAACGAAGGCTCGGCATTGCTCAGGCGCTCCTCAACGATCCGAAGGTGCTCATTGTTGACGAACCGACAGCGGGGCTCGACCCAAAAGAACGGATCCGCTTCCGGAACCTTCTTTCTGAAATTTCCCAGGACAGAATTGTGCTCCTTTCCACCCATATTGTGTCTGATATCGAGTCGGTTGCCAAAGAGGTACTGCTCATGAAAGAGGGAGCGCTGGTGAGACAGAGTCCGGTAGAGGTACTTCTTGAAGAAATGACCGGGAAAGTGTGGCGTACGGTTGTGGATGAAAAAGAAGCCAAGGTGATTCAGGCTCGTTATCAGGTGAGCAATATAATGCGGACGGCCGCGGGCAATACACTTCGAATCATAAGTGAAGAAAAACCCCATGTCCGTGCTGGAAATACAGAACCCACTTTGGAAGATGTGTATGTTCATTTCTTTGGTGAGGAGGCGGATGCCGGTGTATAAGCATGAATGTTTTAAAATCTTCTCAAAGCCAAGCATCTATCTCGTGTTTGCCCTCATTACAGGCCTCCTTCTGTGGGGAGAACAATCTATACCTCCGGAACCGGTCTTCGATGAGAGTCATGAGGAACTGATTGAGCGTTGGGGAGGACCGGTAACGGAAGAAATGAATGACATCGTCAGGGAAGAGATGGTCATGCAGGACAGTGGAGAGAGTCCTGACAACCTCCATCCTATTGAAGGCAACGTGCATTTTTCAATCGCAAGTGCTTGGGGAAATAAAGAAACAATGAAAGAACGAAAAGCCGATCTGCAGATGAAGAAAGAGGAGCTTACTCCTTCATCATATGCCTGGCGTGTCACTTCAAAAGAGCAGGAGATGTACGAAAAAGTAGGAGAAGCCCATGGTTTTTTCATTGTTGAAGGGTGGCGGGGGATGTTTGATTTTCTTGAACCTTTTTTCAGTGTCATACTGCTCGCTGTTCTTATTCTGGTGGGGCTTTCTCCCGTTTTCGCAGACGAGCATGGGAAAAGAATGGCTGGCTTACTTTTGGCAACGAAGCATGGAAGAAAGAAACTGGTTACTGCAAAGCTTCTGGCCGGAATCACGTATATTGCAACGATTTTTGTTTCCCTGCATGTGGTAAATACCGTTATCCATGTAGTCAAATTTGGCGGTCTGGGAGGGTGGGACGCTCCGATCCAGAGCCTGTGGCCGTCCATGTTTGCCTGGTGGAGTCCTTATGGTCAGTCCCCGTTTGCTTGGAACGTTCTTGAATTTTGGGGTGCCACTTTGACCGTTCAATTCTTCGGAAGTCTCGTTTTCGGTGTGCTGGTTCTTGTATGCTCCCAGCTTACGAGAAATGCCATGGTCGCATTTTTTATCAGTGGCTGTGTTCTGGCGGCGCCTTATGTGATCAGGCAGCTGGGGCTGGAGCACGGGATGATGGAGTACGTCACTGCATTCAGCTATATGGAACTGATACGCACAGAGCGCCTGTTTCAAACGTTTGAGGCATACAACGTGTTTGGCATTCCGGTATTGTACCATACTATTCTCATCTGTTTATCTGCATTAATTACGGTTGGGGTCACCGTTCTTCTTTACTGGAGTCACAAGCGTGAACAGGTGGCCGGGTGATCGGGTGGGCTGGGGTAAAAAAGACCGGTTAAATGGTGGAAAACACCGGATAAATTTTAAATTTCCCCGAATAAATTCTATGAAAATCTATTAATATTCCAAGCGGGAAGGTTTACTTATATAAAAGAAGAAATGATAGAGGGAAGGGTTTGCTATCGGTCTTGCCATGGATTCAGGAATGATCCCACTCCTGAATCCATGAGGACGGCTACTCCTGCTTTTTCGCAGGATTATAGTTACTCGACTCTTTCATTTCGTTACGGAGCTCCGCATCATGCATAATCCTTAGCACAGGCCGGCTTCCAAGCAGGAGACTTCCGCACAGGTACAGAACCATACCAAAAACTTCTGCAGATGAAAAGAAGTTCAATATACTTCCTGTAACAAAGAAAAGACCGATCAGAAGATCGTTCACCGTGGTGATGAGCCGATATCTTTTTCTGAAATACAACCGGAAACGGCCTGCTTTGACGTCTAAGAAGTCTTTTTTATGTGAAATCTCAGGCTTCATCGGTTACCCTCCTTTAAAAAACTCTCACTCTAGTACCTACCACAACAAAGCGTATTAAAAACGTCCAAAACGTCAAATGGTGCCTGTCACCACCCAAAATTTGTCGTACCCAAAGTACTTTATTGCAAAAAAAAAGCATAGGGAAAAGACCTGAGGATTCGGGGAGTGACAGGCACCTCAAAAGGAGGAATGACAATGATCCGCATCGCAACAATAGCAGCAGCTCTACTCATCCTGTTTGTCTCAGGCTGCAGCAGCCAGGCTCTTCTCAGTGACAATGCTCTCATTGCACAAACACATCTTGAAGGAATGGGATTCAAGGTCCTGTCAATGGATCAAGAAGGGACATACACGGTTACAGAGGAAGACCTGGCTTCCAAACAGCGGGCTCAGCCTCATGAAGAGATCTGGGTGGTTCAGGAACGTGAAGCTGAATCTTTCTATGGTCAAAGGATCATTACCATTACCTTCACGGTTCAGGAGCATCCACTGGACAACGCGTTTGGCATGGGGAAAACAAAGGCAACCGTCATGATTATTGGGGGAGAAGTGATCGGCGGCTGGTCCTATCCGGTTTCAAAGGACAATGACGTAAGCGGTGCACCGTATTATCTGGACGGAAAAGCGCCGGAGTAATGGGGACATGACGGATGTGAATAAAGTATAACCAGGGCGGTTCTCCTAAGCTCTGGTTTTTTTGTGGAAAAGAACGATGCCGGTGTTTTGTCATACGTGCTAAAATATGACAAAAGAGAGAAACGGGGACCGTGTGTGTTTACTTCCATGCTTCCATTTGCAGGCTTTGTATGTCTGCTTGTTTATGCGATGTATGATTTTATAAAAATAAGCATCGAAATTAGGGGAGTGACAGGCACGACAAAACAGGCATCACAAAAAAGCTCCCCCAATAATCAGGGGAGCTCTCGTTATTTCAATGGGAATTCTCTGAACCGTATCGCTTCTGCGAGAGTCGGCTTGATGGACACATGACCGAAAGACAGGCCGAGCTTTACAGTGGCCTGGGCCATTTCAGGTCTCATTCCTGACAGGGTCGTTGAAACGCCGATCAGCTGGAGGGCGTCGATCAGGTTCATCAGCTCTTCAGCCACGTTTTGATCAATTGTTACTACCCCCGACAGGTCCATGAGCAGGTAATTGACACCCTGTGTCGAACAGCGTTCAAGTGTTTTTTCCATAATGATTTTGGATCTGGCAGAATCGATGTCACCTACGATAGGAAGGAGGGCAACCTCTTCATTTAAGGTAATGACCGGGGAGCTTAATTTACTAATCAGTTCCTGCTGTGCTTCTATTCTTTTTTTAGAATAGTTGGTATGCTCTTCGACAAACCAGACAGTAATTTCACTGAACATGCGGTCAAGAACACGGTACCATCTGATAATCTCGTGAATACTGTGGTCATTTTCAACAGTTTCTACAAATTCTTCAATGATTTTCCCGTACTGTTCATGTGTCCGGTTAAACTCTCCCAGAATCAAGTGCAGGGGGGTGTTATGGTGCTCTTCGTCCTGCGCGATCTCATGAACCCATTCTTCGATCTCTTCCAAAAAGGCAGATTCACTTTGAATAAACACCGAAAAAAACCGCTTATGAAACTCATTGTTTTGTCGTTTAATGTTCTGGATAATGTCAGGATCACTTGATGCGTATACACCGTCTGAACTGTTTTTACTGGCCAATTCATACCATTCATCAGTGATCCTGTCTGCATTGTCCATTAAAAACTGATACAAATTATTATTTCTGTGCATGATGGCCTCCCGCTATTACCAATTTATTCTCTAATTTTGATATTACCTTAAAAATACAGGGATGTCGATTGATGATTTCTTAAAATACATGATTCTTTGAGGTGTAGTGAAACCTTCTCCTGGTCCCGCCATAGACAGGTTATACATCAATAGGACGGGAGAGGATCGAGGTACTTGTAGTTGTACTCGGACTGATCGGGGCTGCAGGTTATTGTATTTCTTCAACTGGTTGCCGGGGTACCGTAAAGGCCATATTGTGATTGATTTCGAAGACCGCTATACGGACTTTAAGGAACATAGAAACGCCATACATATAGAGCTTAAACGTGGGGGAGTGATGTAACGTCGGATGGTTGCCGCAGGTTTATTGCAGACGTAGAACCATATCAGTTTTATGAAACAACAGTTAGTATGGGCGGCGTGCCCCTTCAAAGGAACATTTTAAGCCGGAGAAGTAAAAGAACAGGTGCTTGCTAAACGTGTTTTACGAGAGGCGAAAAGCAATGAAAAAAGAAGAAACGATTTTTCTGATGACAGCCGGAGGGATGATGGGATCGGTTCTTTACCGGGGCATCAAAACCTGTATACAGGCATGCCTCTAATGGATGACATGCTGGACGCCGTGTTAATCGGACTGGTGATGGGTATGGCAGGCGGGCTTGCCATGATTGTTTTCGCCAATGAAAAAGCAGAGAAAAAAGAATAAATCAATTCAGAGAGGAAGTGAGTTTTTGAGCCAGGAACAAAGACTAAAAGTCTGGAAGTTAACAGAGTGCAAGGGAATGCTTGTCCTGAGGAATTTATCTTATAACGGAGAAGGGTTTAATTTAGTCATTTCGTGCTTTGATGAAGAGTATGAATATCAATTCACTTATGAAAATTGCGGTCTCGGTCACAGTCCTGTCTGGTCTTTCAGGTTTGTTCCTGATTCAGGAACAGACCATTCGGGAATTCCCTACATTGATGGTGAAAGCCATGAGGTCGTTAAGGAATACCCTTTTTCAAAAATGATCCATTCAAAGTATTTAAAGTGGTTTAATGAAACGGCACCCTTAAATCAGCAAGTTCTTAGCATTGATAGGGTTGAACACCATAGTTACTATACAGCCAATGATCAGATAGAAGTATTAAGTGAATGTGAACCGAAAGTGACTAGATGGGCAAGGGAAGACCTGGAGGAGGTGGAGAGTCGATGATTCATCTAGTTTTCTTTAACAGGAGAACTGACCGGATAAAAAGAAGATCTCCTCAAAAAAATCACCGCTTGTGACACTTTTTGATTTTTAAGTGTTAACAGAGCATTGCAGATATTTCGGCAAACCCCAAGGAATGCACGGCGCGAGTCCGCGGAAGGGGAGCATCTTCCATTCAATAAAGCTGAGATTATTGCTGAATAGGCGCGAGGCCCAAAGGTTTTATTTTCAGGACAGCGTTAAATGTCCACGGTTCACATACACTACGGATAGCTGACAAACGGGAGGAACAAAAATGGACGTAAGGCTTGATATCACATACAAAACCCCAAAGGGACTGGAAACCACCTTCAGCTCCGCAGATATGCGTGTAGAAGAAGCGATTGCCATTGCAGGAGATCTCGAACGGACCGGACGCCTTAAGAACATTACGTTTGTAGACCACCGGGAACAGACGTGGACATTAAAACAGCTCAAGAAACTCGTTGCAGAAATTGAAACAGAGCCCCATCACATTACGGTTTATTTTGACGGCGGATTCGATCTACAGACAAAAGTATCCGGTCTTGGCTGTGCGATCTATTATGAGCAGAACGGGAAATCTTTCCGTTTAAGGAAAAATGCAAAAATGGAGGCTCTGGATTCGAATAACGAAGCGGAATACGCGGCTCTCGACCTGGCTGTCCAAGAGCTGGAAGAGCTCGGCGCCCACCATTTACCCGTTACCTTTACGGGAGATTCCCAAGTGGTCATTAATCAGCTCAGCGGCGAGTGGCCCACAATGGAAAAAGCCCTGAACAGCTGGGCTGACCGGATTGAGGATAAATTAAAGAAACTGGGCATCGATCCGGCCTACGAAGTGGTCTCCCGTAAAAAGAACCAGGAAGCCGATCACCTCGCATCCCAGGCGTTAAACGGAGTGGCAGTGAGGAGTAAGATCGAGCTGGATGGAAAGTCGAAGTAAAAAGTAATGAGAAGGTCTCCCCAAAAGTGTAAGGGGGCACCTTTTACTCATAAAAAGTCATATGGTTCTTTGACTCCCTGTAATAATCCAGTCTGTCCCTGAGGGTTCCCGTATGGAACTCGAACTTATGACCGTCTGGATCGGTAAAGTAGACCGACCTTTTGTCTCGTTCATCTCTCCTGCGTCCCGGAAGGATATTTACCCCCAGCTTCTTCAGTTTTGCCAGCATGAAATCAAAATCATCTTCTTCGATGGAAAAGGCGATATGGGTGTAGGTCTCATTCCTTGGTACATCCGCCTCCTCATTCAGGGCCAACCACATGCCACCCACATCAAAATACGCCGTCTTATTTCCCCTCACAAGAAGATTCCCGTCAAACACGTTTTCGTAAAATGAAATCGACTCGTCCAAGTCCGATACAGAAAATAAAAAATGATTCAGTCCTTTAATCGTCATTTGAAACCTCCTTTAAGATGTCCTTTAATAATCCGGATCTTCTGTTCATACGTCCCGTACCGCTGAAAAAAATGAGGCTTTCCCTTATTTTCAAAATGCCGGTTCCACTTAAACATGCTGCGAAAAACGGCAAACGCAGGTTTATAATGAGACGTTTCCAAACCTAGCTTCTGCCTCATGTATCGCTTGACGATACGATACGTCCGGACCCGATACGGAGGATCCAGAAAAAGAATCACATCAGCCCGCTCAAAACTTTCATCCACCCACAGTTCATTATGTACACCTTCCACGATCCACCGGTCTCCCTGCACAATTTCCCCGAGCCGTTTGATTCGTTCCGCTTCTGAGCGTCTCCGGTCCCCGGACGGATGCCGCTCCCAGACCACATTATCCAGCTCAAAATGTGGAATCCCTGTCTTTTTTGCCAGCTTTTTTGCAAGTGTCGTTTTCCCGCTTCCCACGGACCCGATAATATGAATTTTTCCATAATCAATTATCCGCTGTTCACCATCAGCGGCACAATCCTGCTTTTCTTTGTCCATCGTCAAGGCTCCTTCAACAATTTATATACCATAATATACCACCGTTCTCTCAATCTTTCTGATTTTTCTCCACAAAATCCGCCAATTGAAAAGGGTTTCATAGTATAATCGGGTTTGAATAAACATCTGGAATTTTTATCAGCGGACGAGGAGTGTTGACTGTGAAGGAATTCAAAGAAAGCATGTACAACCTGATTGTTGAAACATCAACAAACTTACCACACGACGTAAGACGGGCGATTGACCGAGCAAAACAAAAAGAGAATGCCGGGACAAGAGCCGCACTGTCGTTAGCAACCATTACACAAAACATCGGTATGGCAGACGACCACGTCCTGCCAATTTGCCAGGACACAGGGATGCTGACGTTTGAAGCAAAAGTCCCTGTCGGCGCCGACCAGATTGAAATGAAAAAGCAGATCCATGAGGCTGTAAGGCAGGCCACAGCCGATGGAAAGCTGCGTCCGAACTCCGTAGACTCACTTACGGGTGAAAACAGCGGGGACAACATCGGCGAAGGTACACCGATTATCCACTTCACCCAGTGGGAAAAAGACGAGATTGACGTCCGCCTCATTATGAAAGGCGGGGGATGTGAAAATAAAAACATTCAGTACAGCCTTCCAGCGGAAATTGAAGGACTCGGCCGCGCTGGTCGTGACCTTGACGGCATCCGTAAATGTATCCTTCACTCTGTCTACCAGGCACAGGGACAAGGCTGCAGCGCCGGCTTTATCGGCGTCGGCATCGGCGGAGACCGCATCTCAAGCTACGCCCTTGCTAAAGAGCAGCTATTCCGTAAAGTGGATGACGTAAATCCGAATGAAAACCTTGCCCATTTGGAGGACTACGTGCTCGAGAAAGCAAATACGCTCGGAATCGGCACAATGGGCTTTGGCGGGGAAGCGACCCTTCTCGGCTGTAAAGTCGGTGCAGGCAACCGTCTGCCTGCAAGCTTTTTCGTATCTGTTGCGTACAACTGCTGGGCGTTCCGCCGTCTCGGTGTGACTCTCGACGCAGAAAACGGTGCGATCCAGAGCTGGCTCTATAAAGACGGAGACAAAGTGACGTTCGCAGAAGAAGAAGTAGCTGCGACTTCAGAGGATCCGATTGAAGAAGCTCCCCGTGAAGTAGTTCTCGAAGCACCTATTACAGAAGAGCAGATTAGAGATCTTAAAGTCGGCGATGTCGTTGTCATCAACGGTATGATGCACACAGGACGGGATGCGATTCACCACCACCTGATGGAGCACGACGCACCGATTGATTTGAACGGCCAGGTCATTTATCACTGTGGTCCAGTTATGTTAAAAGACGGTGACGGCAACTGGCACGTGAAAGCAGCCGGCCCGACAACGAGTATCCGTGAAGAGCCGTACCAGGGAGACATCATGAAAAAGTTCGGTATCCGCGCTGTCATCGGAAAAGGCGGAATGGGTCCGAAAACATTAAAAGCACTGGAAGAACACGGCGGCGTATACTTAAACGCCATCGGCGGAGCCGCCCAGTACTATGCAGACTGTATCAAAGGCGTAGAAGGGGTGGACCTCATGGAATTCGGAATTCCTGAAGCCATGTGGCACCTCCGCGTTGAAGGCTTCCGCGCCATCGTTACGATGGACGCCCACGGAAACAGTCTTCACAGAGATGTGGAAAAAACATCACTGGAGCGCCTCAGCCAGTATAAAGAAAGAGTATATTAAAAAAACAGACCGGCCGCGTGCTCAAGCGCGGCCGGTTTTTGCGTTTGAACAGGTTGGGAGGTTGTTTAAACAGATTAGCCCCCAATCAACCAAATTAGCTGCCCCACATCCAAAAACACCATCCCGCCCCCCCATACATAAAACCCTCTTTCATAACAAAAACTACCCAAAAACCATCCGCAGAAAAGGAGGCGGTTCTTCAATGAACCTAAAAAGAGCGCTCACGGCAACGGTGACGGCAATCCTTCTCACAACCGCCATCGCCACAACTGCACACGCCTACAGTACACAGGTCCACCACTGGAACTTCAAGCCAAAAGAAAACAACGAACCGCCATCCACCGAGCCTCATTATGAAGCGCTCCTCGAAAAATACGGCGGCTTTTATATCGGAGACACGTCCAAAAAAGAAATCTACCTCACCTTTGATAACGGGTACGAAAACGGGTACACCAAAAAGGTGCTCGACGTCCTGAAGGAAAAAGAAGTGCCGGCCACCTTTTTCGTTACCGGCCACTACCTGAACACAGAACGGGAGCTCATCCAGCGCATGCTCAAAGAAGGTCACATCGTCGGAAACCATTCGTATCATCATCCGAGCCTTCCGGAAGTAGACGACGCCCGGGTGAAACGAGAACTGGAAAACCTCAAAGACCTTTACACCGAAGTTACGGGGGACAGCCGGATGCAGTACCTGAGACCACCGAGAGGGACCTTCAGCGAACGCTCACTCGCCCTTTCACAGCAGCTCGGCTACACAAACGTCTTCTGGTCGTTTGCCTACGTGGACTGGGAAGTGAACAGACAAAAAGGCTGGAAATACGCCTATGACTCGATCATGCGCCGCATCCATCCGGGAGCCATCATGCTCCTTCACTCCGTATCCAGCGACAACGCCGAGGCCCTGCCGAAAGTCATCGACGACCTCCGTGCCCAGGGGTACGAATTCAAAAGCCTTGATGACCACGCCTCCCAAAACCAGGTAACCCCGTTTAAAGCAGATTAAAAAAGAGGGCGGCTCATCAGACTGATGAGCCGCCCTCTGAAGCAATGAGCGAAGCCGTTGCCCTCTTTTGAAAACCCTGCACGAATGGCTTTCGCGTGTTTGGGCGAGCAGTGGCGCGGAGCCATTGCCCAATCTACTTTTGCCCCTTTAAAACAACCTCTCACCGTTCATCATGCTCAGTTTGAAAATCCGATTTCCGCCAGACCGGAAGCAATCTCTTCCAACGTCGCCACGTCCGTCACATCAAAAGCAATCGCTTCTTTACTGCGGACAATCAGCACTCCAAGAACGTTCTTGTTCGCGTCCTCAATAGGAAATTTCAGCTCCGCATTCGATTCCCAGCTCAAGTCACGTTCTTCGTCACTGGAAGCCATCAGGCGCGCATCGCCCTCTCCTTCTACGAAATAAACACCTGCCCAGTCGATGTACGGAACATTCTCCACAAGGCAGTCCACCGTCTTTTTCAAAATGTCGTTCAGGCTTTTCTTTTTGTAAATATCAGCCATGATCTCGAGTGATGCTACATCTGTTGCAATAGACACTTGTAATCTCTCCCTCTTTTTTTATCTCAATCCCGAGTGTATCAAACATAGCCCCAAAACCGGGGTGGCAAGTTAAGGAAGACCGGCCGTTATGGTATGATGAAAGGAGTAACGAAAGGCGGTGCGCCAATGGATACAACCGTTCAGCTTGAAGGACCTTACAATTTTGACCAGTCGTTGAAACGATTGGCATTCGACCCCCTCAACAGCCTCGACCGTGAAAAAAGAACGCTGAAAATGCCTATACTGATAAAAGGAAAACCTGTCGTCGTGACCCTCAGGGCAACCGGCACTACAGAAAAACCAACTTTTCACCTCACCGCCGACGCAAACGGGGACAAAGATGCTATACTAACGAGGGTTTATGAAATCATGCACTTCGACGTGCCTTTAAAGCGCATGACCGGACACTACGAAAACACCGATCTTTACCCGCTCATGAAACAAAGCGAAGGCGTCCCGTTCATCACCGACTTCCAGCTCTACGGCTGCCTCATGAAAACGATCATCCACCAGCAGCTGAACATGGCATTTGCCACGACCCTGACCGAACGATTCGTCAAAACCTACGGCACTCAAAAAGAGGGCGCCTGGTTTTACCCGGACCCCGAGACCGTAAGCGGCCTGGACGTTCAACAGTTAAGGGAACTGCAATTCAGCGGAAGAAAAGCGGAGTACGTTATCCAGACATCAGAGAAAATCGCAGCGGGCCACCTCGACCTGGATGGTCTTCGTCCGGAATCAGAAGAACGGATCGTCGAAAAGCTGACCGCCCTTCGTGGCATTGGCCGCTGGACATCAGAGAATTTCATGATGTTCGGGCTCGGAAGAATGGATCTGTTTCCGGCACAGGACATCGGTGTCCAAAACGCATTAAAACAGTTTTATCATTTAGACCAAAAACCGTCCCTCGACTGGATGGAGAAAAAATCAGCAGACTGGAAGCCGTACCGGAGCTACGTGACACTGTATTTGTGGAACAGCCTGGAGAACGGCATCGTCTGAACGGAGGAATTTTGTAGATGCAAAAGCAGTACAACAAAAAACAAACGGAATTAAACATGAAGGTGGGACAGCGTTTCCCCCTTACCATAAAACGTCTCGGCATTGACGGAGAAGGAGTCGGCTATTTTAAACGCCAGGTCGTCTTCGTCCGCGGCGCATTGCCCGGGGAAGAAATTGTGTGCGAAGTCACAAAAGTTCACCGAAAGTTTGCCGAAGGGAAAATCCGTAAAATCCGAAAGCCATCGGATCAGCGGACAGAAGCCCCGTGCGTGTACTACGACCGCTGTGGCGGCTGCCAGCTTCAGCACCTTACGTACGAAGGGCAGCTTCAGGAGAAAAAGGACATTGTCCGCCAGGCGTTTGAGCGCTATACAAAAATTAACCTCGATAAGCTTTCATTTGGCGACACAGTTGGCATGGAAGACCCATGGCGCTACCGGAACAAAAGCCAGATGCAGGTGGGGAACGCCGATGACAGCCTGATTACCGGCCTTTTCCAGACCGAAAGCCACCACCTGATCGATATCGAAAAATGTATCGTACAGCATCCGAAAACCGATGAAGTCACCCGTACGGTTAAGAAGATTCTCGAAGAACTGAACATCCCGGCCTACAACGAAAGAAAGCGAAAAGGAATCGTCCGCACCATCGTCACCCGTGTCGGTTTTGAAACGGGAGAAGTCCAGCTCGTGCTTGTCACCGCAACGAGAGACCTGCCTAAAGCAGACTTAATCGTCCAGCGCGTCAACCAGCGCCTGCCGTTTATTAAGTCCATCGTTCAAAACGTAAACTCACGGAAAACGTCCGTCATTTTCGGAGACGAAACCCGTGTCCTTGACGGGAAGGAAAAAATCCGCGAAACTCTGGGAGAACTGAATTTTAATCTGTCGGCTCAGGCGTTCTTCCAGCTCAATCCGATCCAGACCCGGAAGCTTTATGACCTGGCAAAAGAAGCAGCCCGGCTTACCGGACAGGAGAAAGTGGCAGATGCCTACTGCGGAGTCGGAACGATCGGACTCTGGCTCGCTGACGGAGCGAAGGAGCTGCGGGGGGTGGACGTGACGCAGGCGTCCATTGATGACGCCCGAATCAATGCCGAACAGCTCGGCTTTGACCACGCAGAATTTGAAACAGGAAAAGCAGAAGATGTCCTTCCGCGTTGGGCAAAAGAAGGCTGGAAACCCGATGTTCTTGTCGTCGATCCACCACGAAGCGGGCTTGACGAAAGCCTCTTGAACACCATCGGCCGCGTGAAGCCGAAACGTCTCGTGTATGTATCCTGTAACCCATCCACCCTGGCGAAAAACACAAACGAGCTAGTCCAATCAGGCTATAAGCTCGACTCCCTCCAGCCGGTGGACATGTTCCCCCAAACCGCACAGGTGGAATGTGTCGCGAGGTTTGTTTTACAGAAGTAAAAGAAAAAAGGGCACCTTGCAACCCAGGGTGTCTTTTCCTTTTCCTTTACATAGCAAGGAACTAAAGTTATCTGTGTCCAAAGTATCAATATAGGGTAAAATGGAACTAGAAGCTTGTTTGTACGGAGGGCGATCAAAATGAACAATATAAGGATAGTGCTGGCAGGCGTACTTCTTTTTGTGCTTGCTGCATGCAGTGACGATCCGCTCATCGAGGAACCGGAATCCGCAGGCACCGGCGAGCGGATTAACGTGAGAATGCTGTTTGATGACGACATTCAGCCAAACGAAGAGACAACGCTGCGCGTAGAGGTAAAGCAGGCCGGGGAAGAGGTAGACGATGCAGATGAGGTGATGTTTGAGATCTGGCCCCACGGCAGAAGCTATGAAAGCACCGAACTTGAAGCCGAGCACGAGGGCGGTGGGATCTATGCAAGCAGCTTTACCTTTGATGAAGAAAACCTTTTTTACATCCAGCCCAGGGTCACGGCAAGAGACCGTCAGTCTGTAATGTTGAGCGAATTGATCGTAGGAGACTTTTTGATCCGCTCCGGTAACCAGGGAAATAATGAGGCAGAAGTTCCTGAAGAGCTCATCGCCTTCTTCGGAGCAAACGATGAACTCTATGCAGGAGAACCCGCCATGTTAACAGTACAGGTAAACTGGGAGGACGAGCCGTGGACGAACGGAGAGGTGCTGTTTGACCTCTGGCAGAACGGAGAAGAGCCCGATACCCTGAAAACAAGGGAAGTTGAGCCGGGCACCTACGAACTGGAACACACGTTTGAAACGAGCGGAAAGTATCACATCATGATTCACTTCCACGACGAAACGGAAGAACTCGACGCCCATATCGAGGACAAACTCGAAGTCTTCGAACCCCAGCCGAAACAATAAAGCTATCCCCCGCCGGGGATGGCTTTATTTTTCGTTCCCTAAGACAGAAAATGTGAACCTATTCACAAAGGGTCAGACCCTCTGATCTGGAGTTCACATACGGAAAGAGGTTGAACTTCTTGTATATACAAGTTATAATTCAATTGAATTCCAATGCGGTGAGTCCTGTTTGAACACGGTTTCAAATGGCGCTCATTTGGGGAACATGTAAGAGACCGACTTGATGGAGGAGTGCATAGATTATGCCTAAAAATGAATGGTGGAGAAAATCCGTCGTTTACCAAATTTATCCGAAGAGTTTTAACGACACGATGGGTAACGGTGTCGGTGATTTGGAAGGAATCATTGAAAAGCTGGACTACTTAAAAGACCTAGGAGTGGACGTGATCTGGCTCACGCCGATCTATAAGTCACCACAAAAAGACAACGGCTACGACATTAGCGACTATTTCAGCATCCATGAAGAGTACGGCACGATGGAAGACTTTGACCGCCTCTTAGCTGAAGCACATAAACGGGACTTAAAAATCATCATGGATATTGTGGTCAACCACACATCCACCGAGCACGCCTGGTTTAAACAGTCCGCTGAATCAAAGGATAACGAGTACCGCGACTTCTACATCTGGAAAGACCCGGTGGACGGAGCCGAGCCGACGAACTGGCAGTCAAAATTCGGCGGCAACGCGTGGAAGTACGATGAAAAAACAGGGCAGTACTACCTGCACCTGTTTGACGTCACCCAGGCAGACCTAAACTGGGAAAACGAAGAAGTCCGGGAAAAAGTGTACGACATGATGCGCTACTGGTTTGATAAAGGCGTGGACGGCTTCCGCCTCGATGTCATCAACCTCATTTCAAAAGACCAGTCATTCCCGAACGATGACGGCTCGGTAGCTCCTGGGGATGGCCGGAAATTTTACACAGACGGTCCCCGCGTCCACGAGTTTATGCAGGAAATGAACAAGGAAGTATTCTCAAAATACGACGTTCTCACCGTCGGGGAAATGAGTTCCACGACGATTGACAACTGTATCAAATACACACGCCCTGACCGCAACGAGCTCAGCATGACATTCAACTTCCACCATTTAAAAGTGGACTACCCGAACGGAGAAAAGTGGACCGCTGCGGACTTTGACTTCATTCAGCTGAAGCAGATTCTCTCCGAATGGCAGGAAGCGATGCACGAAGGCGGCGGCTGGAACGCCCTGTTCTGGTGCAACCACGACCAGCCCCGTGTTGTCAGCCGCTTCGGTAATGACGGTAAGTACCACAGCGAATCGGCAAAAATGCTTGCCACAACGGTACACATGATGCAGGGAACGCCTTATATTTATCAAGGCGAGGAGTTCGGCATGACCAATCCGAATTTTGACAGCATCGACGAATACCGCGATGTAGAATCCCTGAATATTTATGATTTAAAACGAAAAGAGGGCATGAGCGAGGACGAACTTATGGCTGCGATCAAGCAGAAATCCCGTGACAACTCCCGTACACCGGTGCAGTGGGATGACAGCGAAAACGCAGGATTCACCACAGGCACACCGTGGATCGGTATTCCGGAAAACTACAAGCGGATCAACGCAAAAGACGCAGCAGCAAACCCGGACAGCGTATACCACCACTACCGCAAGCTGATTGAGCTGCGTAAAACCCATGACATCATCACCCACGGAAGCTACAAGCTACTTATGGAAAATGATAAGCAGCTTTTTGCCTATGTACGTGAACACGGAGACGAACGCCTTCTTGTGGTAAACAACTTCTACGAGGAAGAAGCAACGTTTGAATCCCCGGTTAACGTGGATGGCTGCGAGTCGGAAGTCCTTCTCTCAAATTACGACGACTCCGGCAGCGATCCATCCTCTGTTACCCTCAGACCATACGAGTCTGTCGTTTATCATTTGAAAAAAGCGTGATACACTTAACTTAAATTCCAAAAAGTTCCGGCGGAATCCCGCCGGACTTTTTGGCTACTTTCTTAAAGCGGTGATGACAATGCAGAATAAATTTATGAAGATTTACCATGACATAGCAGACAAAATCCAGGAGGGAACCTTCTCCCCGCAGTCCAAGCTCCCGTCGGAACACGACCTTATGGAGAAGTATAATACCAGCCGTGAAACCATCCGCAAGGCTCTGAACATGCTTGCCCAGAATGGCTTTATTCAAAAAGTACAAGGGAAAGGCTCGATTGTTCTTGACGCACGTAAGTTTGATTTTCCCATCAGCGGACTTGTGAGCTTTAAAGAACTGGCCAAAAAAATCGGCAGCAATAATAAGACTTACGTGAAGAAACTAGATCTGATCAAACCTGACTCATACATACAGGAACAGCTCAAAGTAAAAGAGGATGCCAAGGTATGGGAGGTTCACCGTGTCCGGGAAATCGACGGTGAAAACGTAATTTTAGATAAAGACTTTTTCAGTAAAGTCTATATCGACCACCTGACCGCAGAAATCTGTGCCAATTCCATTTACGAATATATTGAAAGCGATCTCAACATGACGATCAGCTTCGCCAAAAAAGAAATCACTGTTGTGGAGCCGACCGAGGAGGACAGGGAGCTTCTCGATCTCGAAGGCTTCTCCAACATTGTTGTGGTAAAAAACTACGTGTACTTCGATGATGCAAGCCTCTTTCAGTACACCGAATCCCGCCACCGCCCGGACAAATTCCGATTCGTGGACTTTGCAAGACGGACACACGGATAAAAAAAGAGCGTCTCAGGAGAGTGAAAAGCTTCTCCTCAGACGCTCTTTTTAAGTATATTAATAGAGCAAGTGGTGAACAAAAGGTCGATGAACAACCCGCCCAAAGTGATGAACAATGCCAAAGCCACTCCCCCGCGTCAACCCAAAACAAAAAGCAGCCCGCAATCCCGGGCTGCCCTAACTACAAGATCATCCTGTTTTTTTACTCTTAAGCGCTGCTACAATCGAGTGGCGGATCGCTTTGTCGTGCACCGTGTCATTGAGCCACGCCTTCGGACTCGATTTACGGTCCTGTTTGACCCGCTTGAAGAGGATACTCAATACAAGCTTCAATACACTCGAGTAGTGAATGTGATCAATCTTTCTTGCCAGAGTCAGGACGCTCTCAATCAGCGGCGTATCGTCAAGAGAGACACTCTCACACGTATTAATAAGAAGCTGTTTCACAATTTTCGTTTCATTGTATTCAAGGTAGTAATCCGTCACTTGGGGAAGGAGGTTAGGGTACTTTTCCATAACAAACCCAAGCTGCGGTACAAAGTGATCATAACGGTGGGAGACGAGAAAGTCGAATGATTTGTTGGCATTTGCCTGGCGAATCGCTTCAGACAAGGCTTCGTTAATCAGAGATTCTTCACTTTTCCCATCTGTCTTTTGAAGCGTGAGTAATCGGGAAGGCCATTGATTCTTGATGTCTTCCAAATGCTCATCAACGAGATGCTTCATGATGTTTTCGTTTTTCATTTTTGCTTCGGACTCGGGCTTCAGAGCATCCCGGAGGTCGTCCTGCGTCACGCGGTACTGTTTTTTTCGCTGAACAATCTCTTCATAGGTTTCAACTGCATTTGTGGATGCCTGGTTGGACTTTTTGGAGAGGTAAAAGGAGTCAAGGAATGCGCCCTCATCGGACAAGACGGCAAAAATCACCGGAGTATCCTGGTCGAATAGTAAGCAGTGAGTTTTCTTTTTTCCTACGTGTTCTTCGTAGCGGACCACATAAAATTTTGCATCCGGTCCGTCAATAAACACTTTCTTTCCTAAATAGCTTGGTGGCAGGTTTTTCATATAGGCTCACCTTTCCTTTCGTTTATCCGGGCATTTGCCGGGGGAGTATCGGTGTATAAGGTGTTCCTGAACGCTGCGTATTCACTTAATCTCTTCGGATTACTAAATATACGATCAATCCCAGAATCGGAAAGAATAGTGTGGCGATTAATACAAGCAAACTGTACTCTTTACTGTTGCCGTTTCTCAGGGCATCTCTGTACGCCCAGATGCTTGTAATGATATTAAGTAAAAAGATGAAGAGGATAACAAGGATGGGGATGAGAAAGAATGATAAATCTGTCAGCTGGAATTGTTGATATGACACAAAGATTCAACCTCCTGCTAAACAATGTCTATCTTCATTGTACATCTAATTGCTCATAAAGGATAGGGATGGCAAAAAAAAAGAAGATGACTCATAGCATGAATCATCTCCTTTTTCTCTACACGTTATCTGTATTGGCGCGGTTTCTCTGGTCGGCCTCGGCCGCGCGTTCCATCGCTTCTTTATCCTCGGCATCAGCGATCTCCTCGGAATATTCCACGATCTCATTGTCCTGTGACTGACGGGCCATCTCTTCCATTTCTGCCTGCTGCTTCTTCTTATCACGCTGTTGCTGGTCCTGGTTCATTTGTGTATACCTCCTCTGGATGTCAGGGTGTTACCTTGGGGTGCGGTCTCGCATGGCAGCTCGGTCCGCAGCTTTAAACTCACTCGTAAAAGCCATTCGCTGTGCTTTACTCATGGTGCTGCGCTCCTCTTTTGCCTGGCGCTTCTTGCTCTCCATCTGCAATCACCTCGCGTTCACTCGTTAGTGTGAACGAACGAGCACCAGAATATACACAAATATGATGGATTTACCAGATCTACACAAGAAGATCCTGAAGCGCCGGCTTGAGCTCACGGTACTCAAACGGATAGTCATGCTTCTCCAGCTTGTCGGGCAAAACCTTCTGCCCTTCAAGAACAAGGACGCTCATATCCCCGAGAATCGTTTTCAGGGCAATACTCGGAGCCGGAAGCCAGTACGGACGGTCGAGAACATCTGCCAGCGTTTTGCCGAACTCCTTCATCTGCACCGGGTTCGGCGCTGTCACATTAACCGGGCCGGAAATCTCCCTGTGCTCGATGGCGTAAACAATCGAACCGACCACATCATCAATATGGACCCAGCTCATCCACTGCTTTCCTGTCCCGAGCGGACCGCCGGCAAAGAGCTTAAACGGCGTCAGCATCTTCTGCAGCGCACCTTCCTCGTCATCCAGAACGACCCCGAACCTCATGTAGGCCACACGGACATTTTCCTTCTGGGCATGACTTGCTTCTTCTTCCCAGCGCTTCACTACCTCGGCTAAAAAATCATCGCCGCTTTCTTTATGCTCCTCCGTAAACGTCTCCGTAAACGAAGTACCGTAATAACCGACGGCAGATGCATTGACGAGTACTTCAGGCTTTAGTTCCAGCTTCCTGATCACGTCCATTACAGCCCGAGTCGCTTCAATTCTGCTGTCCATAATCTGTTTCTTTTTTTCATCGGTCCAGCGGCCGCTGTTTAAATTTTCACCGGCAAGGTTCACAAAAGCATCGATTCCGTCCAGCTCCTCTTCAGGAGTGGTCCCGTCCTTTAACCATTCAACAAATCTCACACCGGCCTTTTCAGACTTATTGCTTTTATCTCTCGTCAATATAAAAACAGAATGCCCCTCCGAGGTGAGCCGCTCTGTAAGTGCCGTACCGATAAATCCGGATCCACCTGCAATCGCTACTTTCATGGTTTCGTATCCTCCCTGTTAATGTCTTAGTGTTATCATAATTCCTTGATCCCAAGGTGTCTAAACATTGCCCTTTCTGTGGTACGATGAAAGAAGAGGTGAGAACGTTGGCAGTTGTATCCAAAATTACCCTGCACAAAAAACGCAAGGACCGCTATCATATTTATCTTCAGCAAGACGGAAAAGAACAGTACGCCTTTACCGTAAACGAAGACGTCCTCGTCAAGCACGGCATTCAAAAAGGACTTGAACTAAACGACGGACAAATCACCGTTATCAAAAAAGACGAAGAAAAGAGTAAAGCCTACAACCGGGCCCTTTACTACCTTTCTTTCCGCATGCGCACCGTCAAAGAAATGAACGACTATCTCCGTGATCAGGAAATAACCGATGAAGAAAAGGATGAAATCCTGGAGAGGCTGATCGGCATGAACCTGCTTGATGACCA
This sequence comes from Alteribacter salitolerans, assembly GCF_016901055.1. NCBI lineage: Bacteria > Bacillati > Bacillota > Bacilli > Caryophanales > Bacillaceae > Alteribacter > Alteribacter salitolerans. The sequence goes on from NZ_JAFEUX010000013.1 coordinate 32,714, forward strand.
AAGCTTTGCAGACGCCTACGTACGGACAAAAAAAAACACCCAGAAAAAAGGCCCCATGAAAATCAAAATGGAGCTGAAGGAAAAAGGCGTCGCCGACAAACACATCGACCACGCCCTCAAGCAGTACACCTACGCCGAACAGTACGACCAGGCCTATGAGCTGGCGAAAAAAAAACAGCGGACCTACAAATCAGACTCCATCCAAAAAATAAAGCAGAAACTCACCCAGTTTCTGATTCAAAAAGGCTTCTCCAGCACTGTTGCCGGCGAAGTCCTGAAAGAGCTCGACTTCACCGGCGAGCACGAAGCCATAGAGCGGGAAGCCCTTCAAAAGCACGCCGAGAAAGCCGTCCGGAAATACAAGAAGTATGACAGCTGGGAAAAGGAACGCCGCATCAAGCAGCACCTTTACGGCAAAGGATTCCCCTTTGACAAAATCGACCGCTGGCTCGAAGACTGGAAGGCGGGGGAGGAGTAGCCCCCGCCCGCTTTTTGCCGTTTTCAGGGTAAACAGAGGATTTTTTAGGAAAAAAGCGAATTTGTAAGGATACACAGGCAATTGTTCAGGATAAAAGAGAATTTGTCAGGATAATGATTTAAACCGCCATAAACTTTCCAACTTTCGACAAAATATCTTGTGAAATACTGAGCAAACACGTGGTATAATTAAGATATACTACGTCAGACCCCTTAAAGGGAGAGGATTTTTTATGCTTCAGACGATTGTTGCCTTAACACCAGTACTTAGCGTTATGATTCTTCTCGTTGTCCTGAAAGTCTCTGCTGTGAAGGCTATGTCGATCAGCCTCACAGCTACCGCACTTCTTGCCTTTTTCTACTGGCAGGTTCCCATCCGGGTTATCGCGGCATCGACTTTTGAAGGGCTCATGATCGGTCTGTCCATTCTTTACATTGTCTTCGGGGCGATCCTTCTTCTTAACACACTCAAAATTACCGGCGCCATCGATACGATTCGCCGCAGTTTTATGAAAATCAGTAAAGACCGCCGCATTCAGCTGATTATCATTGCCTGGCTGTTCGGCGCATTCATAGAAGGAGCTGCGGGATTTGGTACACCGGCGGCCATTGGTGCCCCGCTCCTTGTGGTACTCGGCTTTCCACCCCTTGCAGCAGTCGCTCTGGCTCTCATTGCAGACAGCAGCCCCGTCTCTTTCGGTGCCGTTGGAACGCCCATTGTCGTGGGGGTGGAGCAGGGGCTCTACGAAGGGGGACAAATCTCCGCAACCGCTGCTCCTTATATCGAAGCGGCAGAAGGGATGGATGCGTTTATTCAGCAGGTGGCCACTTATGTCATGCAGGTGGACATCTTCACAGGTACACTGATGCCTCTCATTCTGGTCATGCTCATGACCCGCTTTTTTGGTGAAAACCGCTCATGGAAAGAAGGACTCAAGGTTTGGAAATTCGCCCTGTTTGCAGGGCTCAGCTTTACCGTGCCCGCTCTGATTGTCGCAACGTTCCTCGGACCTGAGTTTCCTGCTATTTTCGGCGGACTCATTGGTCTTGCCATTGTAATTCCGGCTGCGAAAAAAGGCTTTCTCGTGCCAAAAGAAACATGGGACTTCCCGGAGAGGAAAGACTGGCTTCCCCACTGGATCGGAACGCTGCTTGCAGACGACCAGTCACCCAGAAAGAGACCCAGCCTTTTGAAAGCATGGATTCCATACCTATTGGTCGGCTTTCTTCTTGTCCTCACAAGGCTGGATGTCCTGCCTTTTAAAGCATGGCTCCAGGGCATCACAATCACCTGGCCAGACATCCTCGGCACAGGAATCAGCGAGAGTCTTCAGCCTTTCTATCTGCCGGGATTTGTTTTCATTATCGTGGTCCTGTCCACGCTCTTTATCTTTAACATGAACATAAAAGAACTTCAGACAGCCTTCACCCGGTCAGGAAAAGCACTCACGGGAACGGCCATTACTCTTTTTACCGCGGTTCCCATGGTCCGGATCTTTATCAATTCCGGCATTAACGATGCAGGTCTTGACAGCATGCCTATGGAGCTTGCTGCCACAGCATCCGCTGCCATCGGAGGCGGCTGGCCGCTCGTGGCACCGTTTATCGGAGCGCTCGGGTCGTTCATTTCAGGCAGTGCCACCTTCAGCAACATGATGTTTTCCCTGTTTCAGTTCAGCGTTGCAGACCAAATCGGCCTCTCGCCTGCACGGGTTTTAGCCTTGCAGATTCTCGGGTCGAACGCAGGAAACATGATTTGTGTCCTGAACGTTGTGGCAGCGGCATCAGTCGCCGGACTTGTAGGTAAAGAAGGGACAATTATCCGTATGACGCTCCTGCCCATGCTTTATTACGCTGGGTTTGCAGGAATCATAGGCTTTATCATTCTTCTTCTCGTATAGCCTGTATCACTTTTGTATTTAATCTGTTTAAAAAGTGCACAAGCCTTTTCTTTTGTACTTTAATCCCATATAATGAGACATAAACAGATTGTAAAGGACGTTGTGAAATTGGAACGAAGATACAGCCAAATGACTGAATTCGAATTACGAAATGAAATTGCAGCGTTGAAGGAAAAAGCCCAAAAAGCAGAACAGATGGGGATGGTAAATGAATATGCTGTCCATGAACGTAAAATGGCCATGGCAAAAGCATATCTCATGAAGCCCGATGACTTTAAGCCGGGGGAAACGTACGTCTTTACAGATGAAGAAAGCACATTTGAAATTACGTACATGAACGGTGTCTTTGCATGGGGATACCGCGATGGCGGCAAGGAAGAAGAAGCAGTACCAATTTCGCTTCTCGGAAAAAAACAGTAATCATTCTGTGTTATATTCGTATAAATGGCTGCGCCAGCATTTTGAGGTAACTTTTTATCCGGATATGAAAAAGAAGAGAAAGGCGTAATGCCTCTCTCCCGGTTCATTAATGGATGTCTCAGGTTAGCTTCGTTTCCTCGTCTGAACCTCGAGGATCTGATTATGCTGACTTTGCTGCGACTCACCATTCACTTGATGAAAAGCGTGTTTAGGATTGGCACGAGGGGATTGAAACGGATCACTGTAATTATTTAATCCAAACAATTGTCTCGTTGTTCCTTTGGCCACTGCGGGCACCTCCCAATGAATGCTTATGCTGCGGAGCTTTTACTGCTCTTGGTTCGATGAACGCATTCTCGCGGCAGGGTGATCATTAATCTCACCATTTGCCCGTTTCGACTGGTGCTCATCATCCGTTCGGCGCTCTTTGGAAAACCGCATGCGGTTTGGGAAACCTTTTGCTTTATTTCTCAAGGAATGAACCTCCTTTTTTGACGGGGCAACTATAGTGTATGGAGCAGCTTTTTCATTCATCCTTTGGAAAAAATGTAAAAGGAGGAATCGGATTTATGAAAGACTATTTTGAGCGTCTCACAAACCGATTACTGGAAAAAAATGATCAAATGACAGCTGTTGAAGCACGTACGTGGATCGAACTGTTATGGGAAGACTTCGAATCAACGTACGCAAAGGCTGGGCGCGAATACAGAGGAAAAGAAGTAACGGAAATGATTCTGCTGCAATGGATTAACCAGTACGGCAGCATACTTCACGAAGTCATGCTGTCCAACCCTAAATTTAAACAGCACTTCGAAGAACGCTCCACAGGCAATCAGCAGATATTGCACTAATAAAATACACAAAAAGAGGAAGGCCGTCAGATCGACGGCCTTCCTCTTTTTTGCTGGGCTGTGTTAAAGAGGATTGTTAATTTATAAAAATGTTGATTGCAGCGAATGCGCGGCGCCCCCGCGGAAAGTACAATGAGCGTAAATCAACACCTGAGTTTAACAAAGCTTTTTGCTTAAAGGTATTGATCAAAAAACAATCTACCCCTCCGCCGCAACCTCCAACTTCCGCTGCAGCGTATTGGTGTTGTAAATCCACCCCGTGTAGGAACTTAATATGTTGTGGTCTTCATCCATTTTCACAATCGCAATAAATGGATAGTACCCTTTCGTTCGGTAACGAAGGTCAATAAATTTCACGGTATAGCCGCTTTTTTCACGGTGCACTTCCCAGCGGTATGTCGGCGAAAAGGAAAGGAAAGCGGCAAGGTTTTTATCCTTTCGTGCCGAGTTGATTACCGGATGATCGGGAATCGGCTCAAAGGGGTAGGTCTCAAAGTAATTTACAGTGCCGTTTTTCATCTGAGCAACATACAGTTTTTTCTCAGTCCGGACAACGATATGCCACTGGCTCCAGCGGAAGGTAGGGGAGGTGAAAATGTGCGTCGCATCAGGATGCAGCACCTCAAGTTCCTTCCTCACTTTCCGCTGTTCGCTCACACGCCACACGTAATAAAGAGCAATTACGCCGAACATGATGAGAAAGGTCCAGCCCGGGTCAAACCCGTAACGCCAGAAAAGAATGGCCACGATGTGAGCGGAAAAAATGAACGGATCAAAAATATTGATAATACCAAGAGCCATCCATTTCGGCTTGAACGGCGACAGAGCCTTTGTTCCATAAGCATTGAAAATATCGACGAATACGTGAATAAACACGGCGAGAAACGTCCAGAGCCATAAATGAATGAGTGAGACGCCGGGGATCATCAGAGCCAGAACGATTGTAATAAGCGTCGGCCAGATGAACCAGAACGGAACAGAATGGGTGACACCGCGGTGATGGCGGATGTAGGAAGCGTTGTTTTTCAGTTTGAGTACAGTATCGAAGTCGGGAGCCTGGGAGCCAACGACAGCACCGATCATCACGGCCTGCATCATAGCAGGGTTTTGTGACACTACCGGATCCAGTGTGGCAAGTCCCCCTAGGGCGATGCCCATCACGACGTGAGTTCCAGTGTCCATCTGTGTACCTCCTTGATGAATCATTTACGATTTGCTGTTACACTAAACTATATCGAAATCGCCACATGAGTAACGGCATTTTACGGTTTTTTAATAAAAATTACACATTATCTTTTAATAGTCATACCCGAAAAAGAGGCTTTTCAAAAGGAGAATAAGAGATGAATCGAAAGTTGCAGATTTTTCTTGAATACAAAGTCAAAGAAGACCGTCTTGAAGAATACGAAGAACTTATGAAAGACGTGCTGCCGGCTCTTTCCGAGTATGGCGCCAAAGACGTGGACTGGTACGAAGCAGCTGACCAGAAAACGCTGTACGTTGAGATGTTCACCATGCCTACGATGAGCCATTATCATGCGCTGAAAAAACTCCGGTGTACAAACGAACACCCGCTTTTTTCAAAGCTCGATCACGTCGTTGAAGGCGGCATAAGAAAAGTTCACTGCTGGGCCTTTATCCAAAAGCAGGCAGATTAGATACAAACAGAATGCTGCTTTATGATAAGGCTCTGCTAAACTCAGGTTTTGATTTACGCTCATTGCACTCCCTTTCCGCGGAGGCGCCGGTGAGCCTCTAAGAGGTTTATGCCTGCTTCTTCCTCTACCAGAAACGGTACGTAGAGATGTGCGTCGAAGCAACTCGCAGCTCTTTCAAAATGTAAGCGCTCATTGCTCCCTGCATTCGCTGTAATCAACACTTTTAATTTCTGTTTTCGTAAAAATTGTTGCTTTTACTGAAAAGATAATGAAGCCGAAGGGTCTGAGACTCCTGTGGCAGTGGGGGCCAGGCAAGACCCCGCAGAGCTTCAGCTTGAGGAGGCTTGCCGGCACCGCCACGGAAAGCGAAGGGCACGCAGGCTTCATCTTCATTTTCTGTTCTTTAAAGGAAGTAAAATTAGAAACAATTATGTGGAAACAGCGTTTATAATAAACATTGATCTTTAACACAGAAATAATCATGCGTTCTTTTCCTTATGAATTAACTAATTCCTTGATTTTCACAACGCAAATGCGGAGTTGAACGGAATATGACACTCCTGCAGAAATGCGAGACAGAAGAGACCCCGCAAGGGCGAGAGACACCACTGAAAAAGTATAAACCAACTTTTTCAGTGCCTTTATTCAAGTGGCAATGGCTCCAACCGGTTGCTCGCCTGTTACGAGAAACCCATTCATAACAGGCTTTTAAAACATGCAACCGTTCCGCTCATTGCTTAGAAGGCACTGGGAAAAGTTAAAGAGCGAACTTTTCCAGTGCCTTCGGGCAAAGCCCTGATGAGGCTCGGCGCGAGTCCGCGGAAAGGGAGCGTATTCCGTTCCACGAAGCTGAAATCATCAGTACGATAGTGTCAAATGTATTTGCAGCATAGCTAAAATGTAAAAGGAGTCACCGACACAGATGGACAAACAATTAAACGAATTTAACATCGAGGCCTTCTGCAACGATCTCACAGACTGGTTCAGAAAAAACAAACGAGACCTGCCGTGGCGTGAAGACCAGGACCCTTATAAAATATGGGTATCTGAAATAATGCTTCAGCAGACACGGGTCGACACGGTTATTCCGTACTTTAACCGGTTTATATCCCTTTTCCCGACCCCGAAAGCCCTTGCTGAAGCCGAAGAAGAGACGGTTCTTAAGGCATGGGAAGGTCTGGGGTATTACTCGAGAGCGCGAAACCTCCAGCAGGCGGTCAAGGAAGTTACCGAGGACTATGGCGGCGTTGTGCCCGATACGAAAAAAGAAATCCTCAAACTGAAAGGAGTCGGCCCCTACACAGCCGGTGCCATCACGAGTATCGCCTATAACAAGCCGGAAGCGGCAGTGGACGGCAATGTCATGCGGGTCATGTCCCGCCTTCTTACGATTTATGATGACATCGGTAAAGTGACGACCCGTAAGCGGTTTGAAGACATTGTCGAAAGCCTTGTCATACATACAAACCCGTCTGATTTTAACCAGGCACTTATGGAACTCGGGGCGCTCATCTGTACGCCACGCTCCCCGTCGTGCCTCATCTGCCCGGTTCAGGAGCACTGCAGCGCAAGAGCCGAAGGGGTCCAGGATCTTCTGCCGGTTAAAGCAAAAAAGAAACCGCCCAAGGCAAAAGCTATGAAAGCCGTTGTTCTTGAAAATGAAAAGGGCCAGGTGCTCATTGAGAAACGGCCCGATACCGGCCTTCTGGCAAAGCTGTGGCAGTTTCCAAACTGCGAGGATGATTCCCGGACGGGGGAAGAGCTTCGCCGTTATTTATACGAGCGGGGTCTTCAGGAGCCACAAACCATTGAGAATGTCCAGCACGTCAGACATGTCTTCTCCCATATCGTCTGGGAAATCGATGTGTTTACGGGGAAAATTGAAGAAGATGCGGCGCTTTGCGGCACTCTTAAATGGGTAAACAAAGAAGAAGTGGACACCTATCCGTTCCCGGTGTCCCATCAGAAAATCATTGATTACGTCATTAAGGAGGAGAAATAAATGGATTTAGGACTTAAAGGAAAAAGCGTATTGATCACAGGCGGTTCAAAAGGAATAGGAAAAGGAATTGCAGCTTCATTTTTAAAAGAAGGGGCGCGGGTTGGCATCGTGGCCCGCTCAGAGGATGCGCTGCACGAAGCCAAAGGAGAGCTCGGAGGAGACGTACACGTTTATTCCGCAGATTTGACCGACCAGAGCGAACGGCACCGTGTTTTTGACCAGTTTCTTAGCGATTTCGGCAGCATTGACGTTCTTGTAAACAACGTTGGTGGAAGCAGCGGCGGTAAAACAATGGAGACGTCACTCGACCAGTTCCGTGAAGCTTTTGAACTCAATTACATGTCTGCTGTGCACTTCAGCCAGCTTGCGGTGACGAATATGCGGGAAAAAGGCGAGGGTGCCATCGTAAACATTTCATCTATTTTTGGCCGTGAATCAGGCGGCAAGCCGACGTACAACAGTGCAAAATCAGCGATGATCAGCTTTACAAAATCTCTTGCTGATGAAGTCATCAAAGACGGGATCCGGGTGAATAGCGTAGCCCCGGGATCAATCCTTCACCCAACAGGCAACTGGCAGAAGAGACTCGACGAGAACCCCGAGAAAATCAACAAATTTGTAGAAGACGAAATCCCCGCCGGCCGTTTCGGAAGAGTGGAAGAGGTGGCAGATGTTGCGGTGTTTCTCGCATCCGAACGCGCCAGCTGGGTAGTGGGCGCCACCATCAACGTAGACGGGGGCCAAAGCCGTTCCAATTTCTAGACTGAGAACGTGAAGGAAAGGAAAGCAGGGCGAGAATGCCGGTGAAACCTTGGGAGTAGAGGCTAACCTGTTTAAAGTGGGTGTTAACCTGTTTAAATTGGGTGCTAACCTGTTTAAATGTATGCTTTAAATGCACACTGAACCTGTTTAAAGGGGAAACGAACCAAGGTTTTTGGTATTTTAAAAGCATAGATCGGAGATCAAAAACTGCCTTTTCCCGGGCTGAAGAATTCATATCAAACATAAAAAACGCCACAAAAGGTGAACAACCTCTTGTGGCGGTAATCACTATCCCAAATCAGTAGGCTCAAACGTCTTACAATCCGTCTCTTCCTGTCGGGAAGCACTTTTCCCTTTGTGGCTGACCACAAAAATCTCAGAAGCACCGCAACGCTGCCCTTCCATATTGTGTACGCAGTTGTTTACCTCACATAATACATCCTGTGCCATCCGTATTCACCCCCTCCCTTATAGGGTGGCTGATTTTTTCAAGGTAATACCGGTTCATCATTGCCAGTAATCACCTCAAACTTTCAATTTATTCGGAACACGAAATATGATAGGATGAAAAAAACAAAGTCTCGAGAGGAGCTTACTTAATGGTTAATTTCGACAGTCAGCACTACCCTTATCCTTCACAACGAATGGTTACATACGCACGAAACGGCATGGTTGCCACATCCCAGCCCCTCGCATCCCAGGCAGGCCTCGACATCCTGAAAAAAGGCGGCAATGCCATCGACGCTGCAATTGCCACAGCCGCCTGTCTCACCGTGGTCGAACCCACATCCAACGGCATCGGCGGAGACGCATTCGCCCTCGTCTGGACAAAAGGGGAACTCCACGGCCTGAACGCAAGCGGTCCCGCACCGGCTACCGCTTCCATTGAAGAAGTGAAAAAGAAAGGCCACAACGAAATCCCGACTTTCGGCCTCACTCCCGTAACGGTCCCCGGAGCTCCGGCAGCGTGGGCCGAATTATCGGAAAAGTTCGGCAAGTTGCCCCTCATGGACGTCCTCGCACCTGCTGTGAAATACGCCCGTGAAGGCTACCCCCTAAGCCCGACTCTCGCCTTTTACTGGGAAAAAGCCGAGCACGCCTTCCGAGAAAAACTCGACGGCGAAGAGTACGCACACTGGTTTACAATCTTTGCACCAGAAGGCCGCGCACCAAAAGCGGGTGAAGTGTGGAAGTCAGAAGAACACGCCCGCACCCTCGAACTCATCGGCAAAACAAATGCAGAAGCCTTTTACCAAGGGGAGCTTGCGGATAAAATGGACCGCTTCTCAAGGGAGCATGGCGGATTTTTGCGCAAGGAAGATCTCGCTTCGTTTAAACCTGAATGGGTAAAGCCAATCTCCGTCAACTATAAGGGATATGATGTTTGGGAAATCCCACCGAACGGACAGGGAATTATCGCCCTCATGGCTTTAAACATGCTAAAAGACGATGAGTTTGCCGGCCGTGATGACGAAAGCACCCTCCACCGCCAGATTGAAGCGATGAAGCTCGCCTTCGCAGACGGAAACAAATATGTCACTGAAGAAGGACACATGAGTGTTTCCACCGGTGCTCTGTTAAGCGAAGAATACGGCCGTGAGCGCAGGGAACTGATTGGCGAACATGCTATGTACCCGTCAGCCGGAGAGCCGCCAAAAGGGGGCACGGTTTACTTAGCCACTGCTGATGGTGAAGGAAACATGGTGTCCTTTATCCAGAGTAACTATATGGGCTTTGGCTCAGGCGTCGTCGTTCCTGAAACAGGCATTGCCCTTCAAAACAGGGGCCATAATTTCAGCCTTGACCCTGAACATGAAAATGCCCTGAAGCCAGGTAAGCGCACGTTTCACACCATCATTCCGGGTTTTTTAACAAAAGATGACGAAGCTGTCGGCCCGTTCGGTGTCATGGGAGGCTTCATGCAGCCACAGGGGCATATGCAGGTGGTCATGAACACGGTGGACTTCGGATTAAACCCCCAGGCCGCCCTGGACGCGCCCCGGTGGCAGTGGACGAAGGACAAAACAGTCATGTTTGAACAAAGCTTCGGCGCACCGGTAGCACGCCAGCTGTCAAGAAGAGGCCATGACATTCAAGTAGCCCATAACAGCGGAGGATTCGGCCGCGGCCAGATTATCTGGCGCGATCCGAAAACAGGCGTCCTTGCAGGCGGAACAGAATCAAGAACAGACGGAAGCATATCTGCTTATTAAAGTGAGGGAACGTTCGTGACGCAGCAACAGTTGTTTTCAGCCTTTTTCAGAGTAGGGATGCTCGGCTACGGCGGGGGCCCGGCATCCATTCCTCTCATTCATAAAGAAGTAGTGGAAAAGTATAAATGGATGGACAGCGACGAGTTTGCCGACATACTGGCCATCGGCAATACACTTCCCGGTCCGATAGCAACGAAAATGGCCGGCTATATCGGCTATCGTGTGGCAGGAGTAACCGGGCTGTTCAACGCCCTTTTAGCATCCATTGTCCCTACGATCGTTCTTATGATCGTACTACTCGTCTCTCTGGAATCCTTTCGGGAGTATGGCTGGGTACAGGGGATGACCAACGGTGTTATGCCGGTGGTAGGCGTGATGCTGGCCGTCCTTACGTGGCAGTTTTTCACCAAGTCAAAAGAAGGGCTTGGTACGTGGTACAGTCTTGGGCTCATCGTGTTAAGTGTCGTTTTGATTAGTCTGGCAGGCATTCATCCGGCCTTTGTGATCGCCGGGCTGTTAGTGTTTGTCTTTCTAAGGAAGGGAGGCAGACGCTCATGATTTACTGGGAGATCTTTCTCGCTTTCTTTATCCCCGGGATTGTCGGCTACGGTGGCGGTCCGGCGACCATTCCGCTCATTGAATACGAAGTGGTCCATCGCTACAACTGGATGGGGGTGGAGGAGTTTGGTGAAGTTCTGGCCCTTGGCAATGCCCTTCCCGGTCCGATAGCCACAAAGATGGCCGGGTACATCGGCTATGTTGAAGGAGGCGTGCTGGGCGCAGCAGTCGGGGTTTTTGCCACGGTAGCCCCTTCATTGATCCTCATGATTGCTTTACTCGGTCTCCTTTACAAGTTCAAGGATTCTCCGAAAGTAAAGCTCCTGTCGATGATTGTGAGACCGACCATCGCCGTCCTTCTAGGCATCATGGCCTACCGTTTTTTCGCCACCTCCTACGTTGACAACGGTATGATCCAGACAGGGTTTCTGGTCGTGATCAGCTTTTTACTTCTGGAACGCTTGAAGGTACACCCGGCGTTCGTGATTCTCGGTTCACTTATTTACGGCGCCGTGTTTCTGGCACCCTGACAGAGAGTTTCTTATTTATTGCAGTTCAATACTTGTGGGCAAACAAAACGATGCTGCTTCCAAGGGTAAAATACCTTTGGGAGCAGCATCGTTTTTTGTATGAGGTCGATGGGGAGGGAATTTACTCCCTTTCCACGGAGGTGCCGGCAAGCCTCCTTCGCACTGCGGGGTCTTGCCAAGGCCCCCACTTCCACAGGAGTGTTGTACATTCCCTCCCCATCTAAAGTAGGCTTATTTATTTCTGGAGGTCATTCACTCTTAAAAAGTCGTACCAATATTCAAGTCAGCCTTTAACAGCTTTCCTTTGGGTTAAAAAATTTACGGCACAAGCACAATATTTCCGTTATATACTTTATCTTCAAGTGACTGATGGGCTTCCGTCGCTTCTTCAAAAGGGAACGTCTTGGCCAAATGCGGCTTCACTTTCTGATCCTCAAGAAGAGAAGCAATCTCTTCACCCGCTTTTCGGAGTTGTTCCGGAGGTGCCGTAAAGAGAAGCACCCCCATAAGAGACGCGTGTTTCTGGTTCAGTTCCCGCCAAGGAAGTTCAGGTGTGTTGTTCACAGGAGAGCCGATCGTCACAATACGTCCGCCTACTTTAATCATAGCAAGGTCATTCTTTATGTTTTCACTGAGACTCATATCAAGAATCATGTCAACACCCATGTCACCAGTCAGGTCTTCCACTTTTGCGACGACCTTTTCTTCTTTGTAAAGAATCACATCATCCGCCCCTGCATCATGGCAGATTTCAGCTTTTTCATTCGATCCTGCCGTTGCAATGACTGTCGCTCCAGCCTGTTTGGCCAGTTGAATCGCCGCGTGTCCCACAGCTCCAGAACCGCCGTATACAAGGACCGTCTCACCAGATGTTAACCCTGCTCGGTGAAAAAGGCTTAAGTGCGCCGTCATAAAAGCCATCGCCACAGCTGCACCTTCAGCTTCCGTCACATGTTCAGGCAGCTTAAACAGCTTTTCAGATGGCACTGAAGCGTACTCTTTTGCCGTACCGCCCATAACGTTTGTCGCCCATACCCGGTCGCCGTTCTTCACATTTGTCACCTTACTGCCAGCTTCCACAACCATACCTCCGAGGTCGAAATGAGGAACAGCAGGGAAGTGGGGAACAGGACGGATCCCCTTTCGGAAATATGTATCCACCGGGTTAAGGCCACTTCCTCCGATTTGTACAAGAACATCATTTTCACCGACTTCCGGCTTCTCAAGCTCCACAACCTGCAAAACGTCAGCTCCGCCGTATTCGTGATATGCCACTGCTTTCATGTGCTCACTCTCCTTCAAAAGTTTCTACCTTCTATTTTATAAAAAGCCAGGCACTGCGTCACCTTATATCACCCCGGTTCCCCATTTTAGAAGGAGTTAAAAGGTGAATGTCGATTGTTACCTTTAAAAAGAGTTGCAATCCTTTAACAGTCTTCCGTTCAAACTCCGCATTTGCGTTGAATTAGAGGTAAATTATAACTTAGACGAGAAGAAGACTTCTAGCACGAGTACGGGCTGGGAGAGACGACGCAAACGAAGTGAGGAGGCTCACCGGGGCACCGCGGAAAGTGAAGGATACTCCGGTTGCATCTCCCAACCTCAACTTTTTAATAAATAGTTGAGGTCTCTCTGGAACACATTTTTCATAAAATCGAATTACTAAAAAAACCAGACCCCCGCACAGCGGAACGCCTGATTTTTAAGAGATGAAACGGTCAATCATAATGAACACGGCTGCCGCTCGTCCAGTCGGCTTCTTTCTCCATACCACCGCGGTTCATGATTTCCTTTACAATCTCCCGGTGAATCGTAAGCCCTTCTGAATTCAGGTAAGGAGAGATCTGCTGCAAGTTTTGATGAAAAAAAGCCAGTTCCTTGTCAGTCCAATCCTGTTTTCCCATCATTGACAGCTCAGTCATATCGCGCCCTACATACATGATGAAAAGCCCCCTTTAAACTTGGCGTACAATACGCCGGTTCTTAGTGTTTCTAGTCCAAAGCCTTCATATGCGATATAATGAAGTGTAAATTTGGAGAAAAGCTCTTCGTAAGTCAATAGGAGGAAATAATCGATGAATGAAAAGAAAGTTGCTCTCATTACAGGAAGCAGCCGCGGAATCGGAAAGCGGATTGCCACAAAATTAGCCCAAAAAGGATACAACATTGTCATCAACTACGCCCGCAGCCGGAAAAAAGCAGAAGAAACGGCAGACGAACTGCGCGAACTCGGAGCGGACGTGTTAACGGTAAAAGCAAACATTGCCAAGCAGGATAAAGTTGCTGAAATGTTCGAAGCAATCGATGAGCATTTTGGCCGCCTGGACATTCTTGTTAACAACGCCGCATCAGGCGTTTTACGCCCGATCATGGAACTTGAAGAATCCCACTGGGACTGGACGATGAACATCAACAACAAAGGCATGCTGTTCTGTTCTCAGGAAGCTGCAAAGCGTATGGAAAAAAACGGCGGCGGAGCCATCGTCAGCATGAGTTCTTTAGGGGCCGAACGTTATTTAAAAAACTACACTACGGTAGGCGTATCAAAAGCGGCGGTAGAAGCCCTTACCCGTTATTTAGCCGTTGAGCTTGCCCCTAAAGGCATCCGCGTCAATGCTGTGTCAGGTGGAGCTGTGGATACCGACGCTCTTACACATTTCCCGAACCGCGATGAACTGCTTCAGGATGCCAAAGACCGGACACCAGCCGGCCGGATCGTGGAACCCGACGATCTTGCTGACGCCGCTGTTTTCCTTCTTGGAGACGAGGCGAAAATGATCTGCGGCCAGACAATCATTGTTGACGGCGGCATTTCACTGCTCACATAACTCAACACTTCTTACCAAAATTAAAAAACCACCAATTTTTGAGGATAAAAACAACCCCGCGGGACATCATAATGTACGTGGAGGTGATACTCATGCGTAAGCAAAACCAACAACAGCAGCAAGCTCAACAGCAAGCTGCAAAAACAAACGCTCAAAAAGTACAACAGCAAAACGCTCAGAACCAGCACAACCAGGAGTTCGCGAGCGAAACTGATGCTCAACAAGTACGCCAGCAGAACCAAGCTTCTGCTCAGCGTAAAGGACAAGCATCTGCACAACAACAGCAACAACAACAAGGACGTCAGCAACAATAACTGTAAGCTGAATCCTGGCGCGCCGTTTCCAAGCGAAACGGCGCGTTTTTTATATAAGAGGTACGAAACATAATAAAAAAGCGAAATCACCGCAAGCTCGCTTGCAAGGTGTTTCACTTTTTATTATGTTGGTTGTGCGCCGGCACAACAAGGCAGGCAAACGCCTGCCGATAGCACCGGACATGAATTATATCGTCACAAGTCTATTAGAAAAAAAGCTTATATTAAGAATTCCAGATCTTCAAGAAAACAAATTCCAACCCCCGTCTCAGCATCTACCAACCACACCAACCTAAACAAAAACCAGAATCCCAGCCAATATACATTTAAAATTGACTGAATCAATAGTATAATAAGAAAAATAGAGGAAAGATAAGGCAAAAGTGTACAAGCAATGGGTGAGGAGGGCGCATATGTGGTTCAAAAGGAAAAAAGGTGGCAACAATCGTAAGAAGAAACCAAACGTAGAAACAAAACCCGTCACCATCGAAGAAATGCGAAGCGCCATAAATCAGTATGCAAAACAGTTGAACCCCGACGTTTCATTACGTACCATAGTAAAAGACAACCACGAAGTAGACAGTGACGTCCTTATCGAACAACTGAACTGTAAACCCGACCGGCCCTTTTACATGTCTAAAGAAACCTTTGAGATTTTTGAAGAAGCCGACTATCCGAAATGGATCGATCTCTGTCAGGTCGCCTGTGACCAGTACTTCCTGGAAAAAGACGAAGAACCCGTGACACCAGGTGATTCCACACGGAAAGTCAACTACTTAAAAATCAGAAACTACATGAAAGACGAACCACCATTCCAGCTCTACCTTCACCCACAGGACCGGATGGTCACACACAGAGTACCCGAAAAATAAGGAAATCGTGCATGAATATTAACGCGAAGGGAGCCTGTCCTGTTTAATGTTCACCACAGAAGAAAGGAGTAGAACATTGAGTTTTCCCATGACCGGCAGCAACATAGAGGTCCACAGCTATAAACATAATGGCCATATTCATCGCATCTGGGAAGAAACCATTGTTCTAAAAGGGACATCCCACGAAATTATCGGCGGTAACGACCGAATTATGGTAAAAGAATCTGACGGACGTCAGTGGCGTACACGAGAACCTGCAATTTGTTATTTCACTGCGCATCATTGGTTTAATGCGATCGGAATGATAAGAAACGACGGGATCTATTATTACTGTAATTTAGGGACCCCTTTTACGTATGATGAAGAAGCACTGAAGTATATTGACTATGATCTGGATATTAAAGTCTTTCCCGACATGACCTACAAGCTTCTTGATGAAGATGAATACGCCCTGCACAGCCAGCGCATGAACTACCCGAAGGAAGTTGATGCGATCCTGCGCAGAAGCGTAGATGAACTTGTCCAGTGGATCAGCCAGCGCAAAGGACCGTTTGAGCCAGGATTTATCGAATACTGGTACGAGCGTTTCCTTCAGCACCGCTAATTCATAAAACAAATATGGAACCAAAGATACCGGCTCATTAATCAGCCGGTCTTTCTTTTTCTGCCTTAAGGAAAATAACATCCACATTGCGGAAAATAAAGCCGCTTTTCCGGAAAATAATACACACATTACGGAAAAATGCCTCCACTTTCTACAGGCTGAATGCAACTGCAAAAACAAACACTAACAATAAACATTCACCGTTGATCAGACAGGAAGTGAAAACAAATGGACAGTATTAAACGGTATATGCAGTTCGTTAAACCATACTGGAAACAAATCATCATCACTGTACTCATCGGGATGCTGAAATTCGGGATCCCGTTAATCATCCCGTTTCTTATGAAAGTGGTCATCGATGACATCGTCGGAGCAACGGATCTTACAACGGGGGAGCAGCTGAACCAGCTGTACTGGCTGATGGGAATTGTTCTTTTTATCTTTATTTTCCTCCGCCCGCCCGTGGAGTACTACCGGCAGTATTTCGCCCAGTGGACGGGGAGCAGGATTCTTTACGACATACGAAACCAGCTGTTTACCCACCTGCAGAAGCTCAGTCTCAGGTTTTATTCAAACAACAAATCGGGGGAAGTCATCTCCAGGGTGATCCATGATGTGGAGCAGACGAAGAACTTTATCATTACAGGGATGATGAACATCTGGCTGGATATGTTTACGATTATTGTGGCAATCATCATCATGCTTACGATGGATCCGTTACTCACCCTTGTAGCAGTGCTGTTGCTGCCGTTTTACGGCTTATCGATCAAGTTTTTCTACACACGGCTCAGAACCCTTACCCGGGACCGCTCTCAGGCACTTGCAGAAGTGCAGGGCCATTTACACGAAAGGCTTCAGGGCATGAACGTGATTCGAAGCTTTGCCCTTGAAAATCACGAGGAAAAGCAATTTGACACCCGGAATGAGAACTTCCTGGAAAAAGCACTCGATCACACACGGTGGAACGCCAAGACCTTTGCGGTGATCAACACGCTTACGGATGTGGCACCGATCCTCGTTATTGCAGTGGCAGGAACCCTGGTGATTCAAGGATCCGTAACCGTGGGGACAATGGTGGCCTTTGTGGCCTACATGGACCGCCTTTACAACCCGCTTCGCCGTCTCGTCAATTCATCCACCACACTCACCCAGTCCATCGCGTCCATGGACCGGATGTTTGAACTCGCCGATGAATCGTACGACATTGAAGACAAAAAAGACGCAGTGGCCATGAAAAATCCAAAGGGTGATGTGACATTCGACCACGTATTCTTTGGCTATGAAAACGAAGAGTTTGTTCTTAAGGATCTTCATTTTCACGTGAAGAGCGGCGAAACGATCGCCTTTGTGGGAATGAGCGGTGGCGGAAAAAGTACAATTATGAGTTTGATTCCTCGGTTTTACGATGTAAGCGACGGCCGGATTCTGATCGACGGCAAAGATGTTCGTGACTATAAGGTGCGAACCCTCCGTGACAGAATCGGCATGGTACTTCAGGACAACATTATCTTCAGTGAATCAGTGAAATTTAATATACTCATGGGGCGTCCCGAGGCGAGCGATGAAGAAGTATACGAAGCAGCCCGGGCAGCGAACGCCCACGAATTTATCGAACAGCTCCCGGACGGCTACGATACCAGCATCGGTGAAAGGGGCGTGAAGCTCTCCGGCGGTCAGAAACAGCGCATCGCCATTGCCCGCGTCTTCCTGAAGAGCCCAGAGATACTTGTGTTTGATGAAGCCACCTCGGCACTGGATCTTGAAAGCGAGCAGCTCATTCAGCAGTCCCTTTTCGAACTGGCAAAAGACCGGACCACCTTTATCGTGGCACACCGCCTGTCTACAATTACCCATGCGGACCGGATTTTCCTGATCGAAAACGGGCGTCTCGTCGAGCAGGGAAGCCACGCCGAACTGATGGCCAGACAAGGCTCGTATCACAAGCTGTTCCAGGTACAGCATTTGGATTAACCAGATCTCCAACAGAAAAAGCAGCCCGTCAATGATGGCGGGCTGCTTTTTTTTAATCTCTTCGTTCCAGTACTTTTACTTCATTTTCGTCCTTGTGATACTTGAAGAAGCTGGCAACAAGACGATCCAGGTGCTCAAGCTCCTCACTGTATTCTACAATGAGAGCCACAACCGGGAAGAAGTGAATCCATTCACTGCGTTCAATTTCTTTATCCTCATGAAGACTGAAAAAGACATCAGTGAGCTGGCGCTTGCCCACATCCACTTCTTCGTACAAGTCCTCTGTCGTGTGGGGCCTTACTTTCCCCATATATTTAAGCATGATCCGCTCGTGATAGTTCGTGAGGTAGTCGAGCTGAACCCGGACGAGATCCTGAAGCTCATCAGGCATCTGCTGCATGCTGTTTTCGTGCTTGCTCAGACTCCGCAGAATATCAAGACACTTCTTCGTCGAATACAGCATCTGCCTGAACAGGACCACTTTTCGCATCCGCGGATACTCATTCTTTTTAAAATACGTACGCTCATCTTTATATAAAAGAAAGATATTATCCATTTTGATCATGGTGTCTTTCAGTTTCTTCAAATCCTGCTTGAGCGTATGGTACTCCGCTTCGTGACGCGTCATCAGCCGGATCCACTGAATAATCTGCTCATTGGCATCCGTAATTTTGTGAAAAAGATGGTTCTCATGCTTCGGCGGAAGGAAGATGAGGTTCACAACAAACGATGACGCCACCCCGATCATGATCAACAGGAAGCGAGATGATGCAAATGAAATAAAGTCCTCTGACGGTGCTTCCATAATAATGATCGCTGTCACAACAGCAAGGGGGATAATCGCTTCTTTCCCGAGCTTCAGGTTAATGGCAATGATCAGGACCACGACCACACCGACCACAAAAGGTTCGTGTCCGAATGACAAGACGAACACAACGGCGAGCACAGCACTGATGACATTTGCCTGAAGCTGGTCGAGAATGGTCATAAAGCTTCTGTAAACCGACGGCTGAACAGCAAACACCGCTGCCAATGCAGCATAAACGGGGGTATCAAACCCGAGCCAGGCCGCAATATAAAGGGCCATTACAACTGCCAGACCGGTTTTTAAAATACGGGCTCCTAGCCTCATAACGTAACATGTTCCTTTCTTCTAAAACCGTGTTATTCAAACACGTTTATTTCATAAAAAAATGGTTATCGAACGTACTATACACCTGATTTCCAATTCAATCAAGTTACTTTTTACATGTAGTGTTCCACGTAACCGTCCTTGTAAACGCAAACACCCTTCAACCGTAAAGGATTGAAGGGTGGAGAGATTTTTGTATCATTTCATTTGGAAATCAGGATTGTATGCTTACAGCTTGGAAAATGCAGCTTCAACCGCTTCCAGCGTCTTCTCTACATCATCTTTTGTATGTTCCGTTGTCAGGAACCACGCTTCATACTTTGACGGGGCAAGATTCACGCCCTGTTCGAGCATGAGTTTAAAGAAGCGTGCAAACATCTCACCGTCACTGTTTTCGGCTTCATCGTAATTTGCCACACCATCAACCCCGAAGTACACCGTAAGTGCCCCTTTGAGACGGTTCAATGTTATCGGTACGCCGTGTGTCTTTGCGTGCCTGCGGATCCCTTCTTCAAGCATACCGCCGAGCTCGTCCATTTTTTCATACACGCCTGGTTCTTTAAGCACTTCAAGGCAGGCAATTCCGGCACGGATCGAAGCGGGGTTACCGGCCATCGTTCCCGCCTGGTACGCAGGTCCAAGTGGGGCGACTGTTTCCATAATGTCCTGGCGTCCCCCGTAGGCACCGATCGGTAGACCTCCGCCGATAATTTTACCCAGTGCTGTCATGTCCGGCTCCACACCGCAGTAATTCTGGGCGCCGCCGTACTTGAACCGAAACGCTGTTATTACCTCGTCGTAAATAACGAGGGCACCGGCATCGTGAGTGAGTTCGTTCACCGCTTCCAAAAATCCCGGAGCCGGTTCAACGATCCCGAAGTTACCCACAATCGGTTCAACGAGAACCGCAGCCACTTCATCACCCCAGTGATCAAGAGCCTGCTTGTAACTCTCGATGTCGTTAAACGGAACGGTAATCACTTCTTTGGCAATGGCTTTTGTCACACCGGCACTGTCCGGGCTTCCAAGTGTGGCAGGCCCTGATCCGGCAGCGACTAAAACAAGGTCGGAGTGACCATGGTAACAGCCGGCAAACTTGATAATTTTATCCCGCCCTGTGTAGGCACGGGCCACGCGGATTGTAGTCATAACGGCTTCTGTCCCGGAGTTCACAAAACGTACTTTTTCCAGAGAAGGCATAGCTTCTTTCAGCATAGCAGCAAACTGGTTTTCATAGCGGGTAGGTGTGCCGTACAAAACTCCGTCTTCCGCCGCCCCCTTGATCGCTTCTGTAATATGGGGATGTGCATGGCCGGTAATAATCGGTCCGTAAGCCGCCAGATAATCGATGTATTGGTTTCCGTCCACGTCCCAGAAGTAAGCACCTTTAGCACGCTCCATAAATACAGGAGAGCCTCCGCCTACAGCCTTAAACGAACGTGATGGACTATTAACGCCCCCAAGAATATGCTCCTGGGCAACTTCATTATGTTTTTCTGACTCCGTAAACTTCATATTGAATAAATCCTCCTCTAAAACTCAGGTCCGTTTCATTGTAGCACAGAGTAAAAATACAAAGCTGCTTTCGTGAAAATTGTAGCTGTTTACTTTAAAGTACTGAAAAAAGAAGATGAGTAGTGCCGGCAAGCTTTTTCAAGTTAAAGACGGGCACTGAAAAAAATAAACTTCTTTAGAAGTCAGATGTTGATTTACGCTCATTGCGCTCCCTTTCCGCGGGCGGTTCGGGAGCCTCCTCAGCGCTATGCGCTTGCGGGGTCTCCCCGGAACTCGCTTTTCCCGCAGGAGTGTCGCGCATTCGCTCCAATCAACGCTTTTATACAAGAGGTTGTGGTGAATGTCACCAGTTGTTTTTTGACAACAGATCGCTAAAGCAAAACCAACAATCTTTACGAAAAACACACCCAAACTCTTTTCACACTTTAAGACTAAGGCAGGTTAACTTTGGTTTAATTTATACTCTGATTCTCAACCTATTGTGCTTCGTTGAACGGAATACGTGACACTCCTGCGGAAGTGCGAGATAGACGAGACCCCGCAGGGGCAAAGCCCTGAGGAGGCTCGTCTCCGTTCAACGAAGCTTAGATCATCAATGAGAAGCTGATAATCCCACAAAATTGGTAGAATGATCGGTACCACCACGGAAAGCGAAGGGCACTCCGGCTTCATCAAAATGCACTTTGTAATGAAGAGGAAGCAAAAACAGTTGATTTGAAAACATTATTAAAGCAACTATCTTGAAGGAACACCTCCCATTCGGTAAACTGGTAAGGTTGTTACGAGAGGAGGAAACCTCATGAACGTCATTGAAGTTCACGGGTTACGAAAACAATTTAAATCGTACTCAAGCAGAAAAGGCCTTGCAGGCGCTTTTCGCGACTTGCTTACGAGAAACTATACGATTTTAAACGCCGTTGACGATATATCACTGAATGTAAAGCAGGGTGAGATGGTCGCCTACATCGGTGAAAACGGAGCCGGTAAATCCACCACGATCAAAATGCTCACCGGCATTTTAACCCCGACCGCAGGAACAGTCAGGGTAAACGGAATGGATCCCCACAAGCAGCGGGAGGCATTTGTCCGCACAATCGGTGTTGTATTCGGCCAGCGCTCCCAGCTCTGGTGGGATATCGCGGTTCAGGAATCGTTCCGCCTGCTGAAAAAAGTATATCGTCTGTCTGACGAGCACTACGATACACATATGAAAGAAGTCATTGAAACACTCGAGATCGAACCGCTTCTTGATAAGCCGGTGCGAAAGCTCAGTCTCGGTCAGCGAATGCGCTGTGAATTGGCAGCCGCACTCATTCACAATCCGCCTCTGCTTTTCCTGGATGAGCCCACAATCGGTCTGGACGTTCTGGTAAAAATGAAGATTCGCGAGTTCTTAAAAGAGATCAACCGCAAATACAAAACGACGATTCTTTTAACGACTCACGATTTAAGTGACATAGAAGCTCTTTGTGACCGTGTTGTTCTGTTGGATGAAGGAAAGATCATCTACGATGGAGCCCTGGATAAACTGCAGCAGAACTGGGTCGAAGGCAAGCAGGTTCAGTTCGAGTTTCAAAAGCCGGTGGAAAAAGAGGCCCTTGAAGAATTAACCGCACATTTTCCGGTCAAGTGGCGGGCAGGGGATAAAATCAGGGGCTGGCAGGCAACGGTGGACGGAGACGATGACATGGTCTCCCAGCTGATGGCCACCGTCATGAGCCACTATTCCATCAGTGATGTGAAGCTGAATCAGGTGTCCACAGAAGAGATCATCCGAAACATCTATGAAGAAGGTATCCGTCATGGTTAGCCGGATAAGCATGTACCTGGAAATGCTCCGGATCCGGTTTTTAATGATGCTTGCCTACCGGACCAATTATTATAGCGGCATTTTAATTTACAGCATCAACATCGGGGCGTACTATTTTTTGTGGCAGGCGATCTACGGCGGGCAGGAGTCGATCCAGGACCTGAGTATCGTCCAGATGACCACATACGTAGCCATCGCATGGATGGCCCGGGCATTTTATTTTAATAATATTGACCGGGAAATAGCCCAGGAGATTCAGGAAGGAAAAGTGGCGGTGGAAATGATCCGGCCGTACAACTACCTCGGTATGAAAACGATGCAGGGACTGGGCGAAGGTCTTTTCCGGCTGCTCTTTTTCTCCGTACCGGGAATGGTTATTGTCTGGCTCGTGTTTCCGCTCAGTTTTTCCAGCGACCTTTCCATCTGGGGACTGTTCATCATTTCACTCGTGTTCAGCTTTATCGTAAACACACAGATCAACTTGATTACAGGAATCTTAACGTTCTTTTTACTTTATAACACCGGACTCATCCGGGCGAAGCGGGTTGTCATTGACCTGTTCTCGGGACTCCTGCTGCCGATTTCCTTTTACCCGCTTTGGGCTCAGGATATCATGACATTCCTGCCGTTTCAGGCGATCAGCTACATTCCGTCCATGATCTTCACGGAAGGGTTCACAGGCAGTGAAGTGTATTCGGCACTCCTTTTGCAGCTCATGTGGTCAGTGATTTTATTTATTCCAATTACATTACTATGGATGTCGGCCAGACGCCGGCTCATCGTACAAGGAGGGTAACGGGCCATGTTCTACGTATCGATCTTTTTCCAATACGCCTCACAGTATATGAAAACACGGCTTCAGTACCGCTCTGACCTTGTGGTTGAGCTGTTCTCGGACCTTTTGTTCCAGGCCGTGAACCTGATCTTCATCCTCGTCGTGTTCGGCCACACTACACTCCTGAGCGGATGGAGCCGGGAGGAGATTATCTTTATCTACGGATTTTTCCTCGTACCTTATGCGATCTTCAGTTCGTTTTTTAACATCTGGGACTTTAACGACCGCTACATTGTAAAAGGGGAAATGGACCGGGTCCTCACCAGGCCGATCCACAGCCTGTTCCAGATCATTATCGAACGGATGGAGCTGGAGTCCATGTTCGGCGTCATTACCGGTGTTGCGATTATGTTTTACGCCGGTTCCCAGCTTGGACTCACAATCAGCTGGTACGATCCGTTTATGTTTCTCCTGATGGTGGCCGGAGGTTCTCTTATTTATGCTGGGATATTCATCATTTTAGCAAGCATCAGCTTCTGGTCCGATTCGAGAACCGACATTATGCCGATGATGTACAACATCGGAAACTACGGACGCTATCCGGTGGACATCTACAACCAGGTGATCCGCTACGTGCTCACATGGATTCTGCCGTTCGCTTTCGTGGGTGTATACCCGGCGGCCTTTTTCCTCGGCCGTGATGAGTGGTACTTTTACGCCTTTTTAACCCCGGTAATGGGGCTGATCTTTATCTCAATCAGCGTGTTTGCATGGAATGAAGGCGTGAAAAGGTATCGCGGCGCGGGGAATTGATTCGTAGGTGTTCTTAAGAGAAGATTACGGAATAATTGAAGTTTTGTTGTAAAGCTCACGGATTTCTCCGTATAAAAAGAAAGAATACAACCTCCATGAGAAATAGTTTCTTTATTCACACTAAAAAAGTCCGGATGCTGAAGGAATGTCCGACACTCCTGCGGTAGTAGGGGCCAGACGAGACCCCGCAAACGAAGTGAGGAGGCTCGTCGGTACCACCGCGGAAAGGGAGGACATTGTTTCAGCATCCCTCTTAAGTTACAAAAGCTAAGTGACCATGACGTCTTTCAAAAGGTTCCTTGTCCTACTTCACCTCTCCTGCTCATATATAAGTAAGAGAGGTGAATCAGGATGGGAACCTTTTTGCTTTGGTGTGTAACCATAACTTCTATTTTAGGCATCGTCATGAGTCTGCTTTTACTCATTCAAAATCAGCCGCCTCAGGGAAGGCGTGTTTCAATACGGAACTTCCTCGTTCTTTTGCTCGTCTATGCCACAGTAATCACCGGATTCGGCTGCCTGTACCTGAGCCTCCATTTCAAAGGGTACCCGGTGCTGATGGAAGGAACAGGACGGATGTCCGGGTCGCTCATTCACTTAGTCGAAGACGTGATGTACTTTAGCGCCGTCACGATCCTTACCGTCGGATACGGAGACATCATTCCCCAGGGCATCGGCCGCTGGATTGCCATGATCGAGGCCCTCATCGGCTATCTGCTCCCGGCAGCGTTCGTGGTGACCACCGTTATTTACAATGAAAACAAGCCAAATCGTTTGTAGCCCGGGCAGATCTTGGTTATCCTTATAGGAGACAAGATTACACACGAGAAGGAGTGTTTTCACATGACAGTAGAAGTTGGTCAAAAAGCACCTGAATTTACACTTAAGGCAAACAGCGGAGAAGAAGTAAGCCTGTCTGATTACAAAGGAAAGAACGTCGTCCTTTATTTTTATCCGAAAGACATGACGCCGGGATGTACAACCCAGGCCTGTGATTTTCGCGATAACAAAGAGAACTTTGAGGAAGTGGACGCGGTGATTCTCGGCGTAAGCCCGGATCCGGTCGAGCGTCACGAAAAATTCATCGACAAGCACGGCCTGCCGTTTTTACTTCTCGCCGACGAAGACCACAAAGTGGCTGAAGACTACGGCGTGTGGAAATTGAAGAAAAACTTCGGCAAGGAATACATGGGCATCGAACGCTCGACGTTCATTATTGATAAAGAAGGAAACATCGACAAAGAATGGCGCAAAGTCCGCGTGAAAGGTCACGTGGAGGAAGCCCTTAACTACTTAAAAGAAAAGCAGTAAAAAAATCGCCCCGGACCACTATCCAGGGGCGCTTCCCGTTATTCATCCGATCCATTATCATCCTCAATCATCCCGCCATAATCCATCCTTTCAAAACCAAGTTCATCCTCCAGATAGTCCGTCACATCCTGAATATCATGCGTATCAAACACGACGCCGTCTTCATGGACAACGTAGTAGGTGGGGTACTCATCAATGAAATGGTCAAAAAAACCTACCTCATCATTATAATAATGTCCCAGGATAACGTGCTGATCCTCTGCACTGTATTCATAAAGCTGGTCCCCATCGAACATACTTTCATACAAAAAAACCTCATCCAAAAACGACAGAACAGCCACAGCGTTATCGGAATGATACCTGGACAGATCGTACCGGTCGAGTATCGTCTCTAAATCCTGCCTGGGTAAAATAATTTCATCTGCTTCATGGATTGGAATAAACGCCGGGTATAACAGAATATTTTGATCACGCCCTGTGGTCACTTCCGGCTCAAAATCGCCCCGCACATTAATCTTTATACGTTCAGCGGATGAAGCCAGAATGCCAATGGTGTTAAAGCCCATTTTTGAAAGCTCGGCAGAAAGCTCTTCACCGGTTTCCTCGTAAATCAATTTAGTATCCTGATCCATAACAATTTTGTAGATTTCCGCCTCATAGGAGTCGCCAACGAGTTCGTCTGAGTATTCAAATACTGTACCCGTAATGTTATCTTCCACAAATAAAAGAAACGTGTTCGCCCCCACGCTCCCCATAAGGGTACCCTCCATATCCGCCTGACCGTCTGTTTCCCCCACAGCACCGCAGGCCGTCAGAAAAAACAACAATCCGAATATTCCAGCCGCAGTCTTCATCCGTCCCACTCCCGAATCCCTTAGTCTTTAAATCGTAACACGAGGCTTTTGGAAAAACACATACATTTTTTATTGTATTTTCCCTTCATTAATTCATACTCTGCTAAACTGGAGAGAGAACTTGATTTGGAGGCATGATCACCTTGAAACAATTCGCGCCACTCATCATCATTGCTGCACTGATCGGCGGAGCACTGCTGTTTTTTCAGGATCCCGTAGAGGAAGTGTTTGATCCATACTGGACACGGGAACAAGCGGCTTATGACGCTCAGGAGTGGGATATCACCCTGTTCATAGATGAAGGAGATGAAGGTATCCCGGAAGTGGGTGTTAAGCTCGTGTATCTTGGGGATCCGGAGGACATCACGGACTACGAATTCTTTTACAGCAGTATGAACACGATCGGAGGATTCTATGATCAGCAGCTCGACCTTAAAGACTTCGGCGGAGAAATTCTTTACCGAACCTCCTGTAATTTCTGCAGTGAAACAGAAGATTATTCGGAAGGCGACTTCTCATTATCGTGGAAAAAGAACGGGGAAATCCACACCGTAAACGAGCACTTCACCTATCCCGGGTATGTTTTCAGGGAAATGCAGGAACAGGAATAAAAAAGCTGCCCTTCTTCAGCTTAAAAGGACAGCTTCAACAGCTTATTCTTCGTCAAAATACTGGTCAAGAAAGGTGTACACCTCATCTAAAGAGGCACTTTCATGCACCACTTCCTGTTCCCCGTTTATGATCATAAACCCAGGAAAGGACTCCACCACATCTTCAAACAGCCGTTTGTCTTCTTGATGACTCATCCTCCTGAAGAAAGCCTGAGTGTTGGAGTTTGAGTAGTGATGAATCTCATCGTAAGCGGGATCATGCCAGTTCCACTCAAAAGTCTCGTCCGAAAACTCCATCACGATAAGCCACTCCATGTTTCCGGAGCTCCTTGTATAAAAGGAATCGATCACATCCTCTTTATCCGGCCTCGTTAAAATAAGTTCCTCTGCTTCATATATCGGAAGAAGAGACCACTCGTATGAAAAACGGGTTTTCTGCTCTATTTTTTCGGTTGGGGTGAAGTCTTCTGTAAATGAGGCTTTCACTTGAAGGGGAATGCCAGTGTTAAACGTATTCATCCGGGCCAGTGTGTCCGCATCCCCAGAATAGAGATCCACTGTTTCTCCGTTCTCTTCCACTTTTATCGCTGTCTCGTCCGTAACATGAACGAGATAGGCCTCAACCTCGTAATCTTCCTGTGATTCTACATGACCATGCCCAAGCCATTCATAGTCAGACCCGGAATGGCTGTCTTCCACGAACAGCACAAACATTTCCGGCTGATCCATGTGAATCACAACCGAACCCTCTACATCCGGTTCATCCGCCATAACCCCGCACCCTGAGATTAGAATGAGAAGGGTAAAAAAGATAAGTCCTTTCATAAATCGTTTCTCCTTTTTCTTTCCTACTAGTCATCCTATCACGAAGAAAACGACGAATAAACAAAGTTTGGAAAATTAAGATAAAAATGTTGTCAAATGGCTGGGAACTTCTGATAGGATTATGAGAGAAACTGTTTGGTAAAGGAGATCAATACGATGAAACAACTAATCCCGTTGGTGATCATTGCAGCCTTAATCGCCGGGGCCATGATTTTCTTTCAGGATCCTGAAGAAGAAAGGGAGCCGGACTGGTCGAGAAACTCCGCCATGGCAGGAAGCCCGTGGAGTTTCACGATGTATGCACATTACGGGGACGAACCGGAAATCGGCTTTACCGCTGAATTCATAAATGAAGAAGAATGGGAAACCATTGAAGCTGTAGAGGTCTTCATTGCGACCCACGAACCTCCGGGCGGACTCTATTATCAGGACCTGGATGTTGAAAACTTTGAAGGAACCCTTACATATCAGGAACCGTGCAGCTTTTGCGACCTGGAAGAAGCTTTTTACGGCACGATGACAACCTATGCGACGGTTAAAGTAGCCTGGCAGGCAGACGGGGAAGTCCATGACCATTTTCACCACTTTCAGCTGCCACACGGGCTTTTTAAACACGAAAATGAAGGAGAGAATACAAATGAATGACCATCGAATTTCACAATTGGCCGATCTCCTGCTTGATCACTCCATCGGCTTAAAAAAAGGCGAGCGTATCCTCATTAAAGGCCACGCTGCATCAAAACCCCTTATGACCGAACTCATTGACAAGACCTATGAGCGGGGCGGCTACCCCTACATCGAACTCCTGGACGATGAGCTCGGACGTCACCTGAGTATGGGGTACGAAAAAGAGCAGCTCGAAACCCAGGCAGCCTGGGCCCTCCAGCGTTATAAAGACGTGGATGCCGTCATAGCCGTGATTGCCGAAGAAAACGATGCAGAAATGGCAGAAGTGCCGGGGGAGAAATTCCAGCTCCGGGGAGAAGTGTTCAAGCCGGTTCAGGAGTTTTACATCAACAACCGCCGCTGGGTGCTGCTCAATTACCCGACACCGGCACTGGCACAGAAAGCAGGAATGAGCACGAAGGCATTCACTGACTTTTTACTCAATGTTTGTACCGCTGATTATAAAAAAATGGAGAAAGCTTTTGCTCCGTTAAAAGAACTGATGGAAAAAACCGACCGCGTGCGGATCACAGGCCCGGGAACAGATCTGTCTTTTTCCATTAAAGACATTCCCGTAGTCCCCTGCGCAGGTGAGGCAAACATTCCCGACGGCGAAATTTACACCGCACCGGTAAAAGACAGCGTGAACGGCACGATTACGTTTAACACACCGTGCCCGTACCTGGGAGTGACGTATCACAATGTGAGCCTTACATTTGAAAAAGGACGTATTGTTGAAGCCAATGCCGACCGGAAAGAAAAACTCGAAGAAATCCTCAATACGGACGAAGGAGCCCGCTATGCCGGAGAGTTTGCCATCGGGGTGAATCCGTATATCCTGCACCCTATGGGAGACATTCTTTTTGATGAAAAAATTGGAGGAAGCCTTCACTTCACACCTGGCGAAGCCTATGAAGATGCCGACAACGGCAACCGGTCTTCCGTCCACTGGGATATGGTTCTCATCCAGCGTGAGGAATACGGAGGGGGAGAGATCTACTTCGATGACGTCCTTGTGCGAAAAGACGGCATTTTTGTTCCTGGTGAACTTCAGGGACTCAACCCGGAAAAATTAAAATAAGCCCTTAAGGGCGCGTGACCAGTCCGGATTAAAAAAGCCGCATAGTATTTAAGTATAGGTGATCCCAATCCCTCTTCAATAATATAAATTGCAGGCGAGACAAACCAGTCTCGCTCTTTTTTTTACGCTAAATTCCGCTGGCATCACTTCACCCTCCTCGCGGGAACCACCCTGCGAGGTCTTCATTCGATGCTATTCCCGCCATAGTCGCCGCCTTTCGCTCCATTTTTTATGTTGAAAAGTAACAATTTATCAGAGGAACAGTAACGCAAAGGTTCTTGCTAATACTCATAATAAAATGTTGATTGGAGCAAATGCGCGACACTCCTGCGGGAAAAGCGAGTTCAGGGGAGACCCCGCAGACGCAAAGGCGTCGAGGAGGCTCCCGAACCGCCCGCGGAAAGGGAGCGCAATGAGCATAAATCAACACCTGAGTTTAAAAGAGCCACCTCTAAAAAATGATGTCTTATCCCGGCACCCCGCGGAAATCAAAGAGCATTCGCATTTCAACACCACATCAACAGGCATTTTTTTAACTGACCCGTTAAATATGATAAAATTTAATTAAAAGTAATAAGGAGTCAAGCCAATGAAAGTCGTGACTACAGCAAAAATCCGCCGTGACTTACGTGAAGAACTGCCAAACCTCTTCCCGGAGGTAACCTTTTCGTTCAATGAATCCATTGACGAAGCAGAAAAAGACCTGCCATACGCTGACATCCTCCTTACTTATGGTGAGGATCTGACTGACGATCACATTGTCCAGGCCCGCAACTTAAAATGGATCATGGTCATCTCAGCCGGAATGGAAAAAATGCCGTTTGACGCCATCGCCAAAAAAGACATTCTCATAACCAATGCCCGGGGGATTCATGCGACCCCCATGGCGGAATACACACTTGCCATGATGCTTCAGGTATCCAGGCACGCAAAAGGAATCATTGAGCAGGAACAAAACGAAGTGTGGTCCCGTAAACTGACAATGACCGAATTAAAAGGAAAAACGATCGGTGTACTTGGTGCAGGAGCCATCGGCAGTGAAATTGCCAGACTTGCCAAAGCCTTCGGGATGACTGCCATCGGCCTGAACCGGAGCGGAAGACCTGTCGATCATTTTGATACAATCATCACCTTCAAAGATCTGAATCAGCTTCTCAACCAGTCTGATTACGTCGTGTCTGTTCTGCCCCATACCGATGAAACCGACGGAATGCTTACAACCGGTTCTTTTAAAGCGATGAAAAAGGAAGCAATATTTATTAATATAGGAAGAGGCACGGTCGCAAGGGAGGATGTTCTCTTACAAGCACTGCAAAACAAGGAGATCTCCCATGCCGTACTTGATGTATTTGAAGAAGAACCGCTTCCGAAGGGACATCCATTCTGGAAGACGGACCGGATAACCGTGACACCGCACATTTCAGGCATATCACCGGAATACCAGCCGAGAGCACTTGAAATTTTTAAGAATAACCTAAAGGTTTTTACAGGCGGAGGAACGAATTATCAAAATAAAGTTGACCCCTCAAAAGGATATTGAGGATGTAGATGATAAAAGGGGAGAGGCAAGATGAAACTAGTGGTATGTATCGTCCACAACCGCTACAGTGACGCTATGGAAAAAGGACTCAAAGACAAAGGCTACCGGATGACGGAGCTGGCAAGCAGCGGCGGATTCTTGAAAAAAGGGAATACCACGTTTCTTCTCGGTGTAAAAGATAATGATGTTGATGCTCTCCAGCGGGAGATGCAGACGATCTGCCTTAACCTTGAAAAGAAGAAAGGAAAAGCAAAAGATGTGGACAGCCGCTATACCTCCTTTGTAGTAGAAGCAAAAGAGAGCCTGCCAATCCTTGCTGCCTTTCAAAATAAATCAAACTGAGCCTGTGAAAAAAGAAGCGATTTAAGGTTGTATTCATTGACAAACTTTGTTAGCATTCGCTATACTAATTGTAAATATTATAAAGTAAGAATGCTTTTCGGAAGAGGTGTTGAACATGGAAAACCATCGACTGCAGGAAGCCTTGCAATCTTTAAAAAGTACGAAAGTGCGCATGACACCTCAACGCCATGCTATTCTTGAATTTCTTTTCGATGCCAAAACCCATCCCACAGCGGATGATATCTACAAGGCGCTGGAAGGGAAATTCCCTAACATGAGCGTCGCAACTGTCTACAATAACCTTCGTGTTTTTAAAGAAGCAGGCCTGGTGCGTGAACTGACTTATGGTGACTCTTCCAGCAGATTTGACAGCAACACCACAGACCACTACCATGTCATCTGCGAAGATTGCGGTAAGATCGTTGATTTCCACTACCCGGGACTCGATGAAGTGGAAACACTCGCTGAACATGTAACAAACTTTAAGGTGAAGCACCACCGTATGGAGATATATGGCACATGCCCGGAATGCCAAAAGCACAAACATTAGGAAGCCGCAGGAACGTTACGTTCCGGGCTTCTTTTTTTTATCCCGAAAGCATGAAAGATCATCCAATAAAGGTTGAATTTTTTCAAAACTATGAGTAGTATGAAAACTAATTAGTTTATCAGGTAAACAAATTAAAAGGAGGAGTATATGATTAACGACAACTTTTTACTAACAAATGATATTTCCAGAGAACTCTACCATTCTTATGCAAAAGAATTGCCGATCATCGATTATCATAACCACCTCAGTGCCAAAGAAATATATGAAGACCGCATGTATGAAAACCTTACTGAACTTTGGCTGGCCGATGATCACTATAAGTGGAGAGCCATGCGTGCAAACGGAATCAGTGAGTATTTGATTACAGGGGATGCTTCAGATAAAGATAAGTTTGATGCGTGGGCCGATACAGTTCCCAATTTGATAGGAAATCCATTGTATCACTGGACTCACCTGGAGCTCACCAGGTTTTTTAATCTGGATAGTTTGTTGGGGAGACAAACAAAAGCGTACATATGGGAGAAAACGACTGAAATGTTGAAAACAAATGAGTTATCAGCACGAAACATCCTTACTAAACAGAAGGTAGAATTTGTTGGAACGACTGACGATCCTACTGACAATTTAACCTATCATAAAAAGCTGAAAGAAGAGGGTTTTCCTGTCGTTGTATCTCCTTCTTTCAGACCGGACAAGGGGTTGATGATTGAAGGAGACCATTTTATAGATTGGGTAATCGCATTGTCTGAAGTTGCTGAGTATGACATTTCAGATTATGAGGAGTTTCTCTTTGCATTAGAAAAAAGAGCTGAATACTTTGATCTGTCAGGGTGCAGAAGTGCCGATCACGGCTTAAACGAACTAAAGTATCAACATGCTTCCTTAGAATATGTATCTACCGTCTTCCGCAAACGGATGAAAGATGAGCGGTTAAGTACTGATGAAATTACGGCATTCAAAAGTTACACCTTAACCAGCCTTGGCCGTATATACAATAAGAAGGGATGGGCAATGCAACTTCATATCGGACCCATAAGAAATACAAACACAAAAAAATACCGCGAGCTGGGTCCGGATACGGGATTTGATTCTATTGGAGACAGTTTGGCTGCGCAACCTCTAAGCAGGCTATTGGACTCTTTGGAGGTTACAGGGGAACTTCCTAAAACGATCCTTTACACAAATAACGCTAAACATAATGATGTTTTTGCTTCGATGGCCGGCAACTATCAGGGAGACTCAATGCCTGGAAAAGTGCAGTTCGGAACTGCATGGTGGCATAACGACAATTATGAAGGGATGATTGACCAAATGACCACGCTTGGTAATATGGGTGTTTTAAAGCATTTTATTGGAATGCTGACGGACTCAAGAAGTATGTTGTCATTTGTAAGACACGAGTACTTTCGCCGGATTCTGTGTCAAATGCTCGGTGAGTGGGTGACTTCCGGAAAAGCGCCGCATGATATAGAGCTGCTGGGTAATTATGTGAAAGATATCAGCTACGGAAATGCAAAACGTTACTTCCGCTTATAAAAAGGAGTGAAAAGGATGGAGATGAGTTTTCGCTGGTATGGAGAAGATGATCCGGTTACGTTAGAAAAAATCAGACAAATTCCTGATATGAAAGGAATAGTAACAGCCATTTATGATATCCCTCCCGGAGAAACCTGGCCTTATGAAGATATTGTTGAATTGAAAAACAGTGTTGAAGAAGCCGGTCTTAAACTTACTGTCATTGAAAGTGTTCCTGTGCATGAGGAGATAAAGCTCGGCTCAACCAGGAGAGATGTTCTGATTGACCAGTTTGCCCAAACAATTAGAAACCTCTCAAAGGCAGGCATTAACACTGTGTGCTACAATTTCATGCCTGTTTTTGACTGGGTAAGAACCGACCTGGCTGCTGCTCTTCCAGATGGCTCAAACTCTCTTGATTACAGTGATGAAACTGCTCGTTCACTGAATCCGGTGAAGGGAGAGTTTTCACTTCCGGGATGGGACTTATCATACCAGAAAGAAGATCTTGAAACGCTGTTAAAAGACTACAGTTCAGTGACGGAAGAAGAGCTTATGGAAAACCTGATTTACTTTCTGAAAAAAATCATACCTGTGGCAGAAGAGAAAAACGTGAATATGGCACTTCATCCTGACGATCCTCCGTGGCCGGTATTTGGCCTGCCCCGTATTGTAAACAATGTAGACCATGTCCGAACGATTTTATCTTCTGTAGACAGCAAGTATAACGGCATAACCTTTTGCACCGGATCATTTGGTGCTGACCGTGGAAATAATTTGGAACAAATAATTGAAACAGCAGAAGGGAGGATTCATTTTGTCCACGCGCGAAACATAACGTGGACAGGTTCTAAATCTTTTCAAGAGACTTCCCATTCTGTAAAAGATGGCTCAATAAATATGGTGAGCGTAATGAATAAGCTTATGGATAAAGGCTTTAAGGGAGCAATAAGGCCAGACCATGGAAGGATGATCTGGGGAGAATCCGGACGTCCGGGGTATGGTCTTTATGATCGGGCGCTGGGTGCAGCTTACTTAAACGGAATTATTGATTCCTATCAGGAGAGGAAGGTGAGGACAAATGATACAGCTGCCATTTACCGTTGATCTTCAAAGCAAGGTAGTGGTTGTAACAGGAGGGAGCGGCGTGCTCGGTTCAACCATGTGTGAGGCATTAGCGAAGTGTGGAGCCAAAGTAGCGATCCTGGCAACAAACCAAGAGAAAATGGACACGTTGGTAAAAAAGATAAGTGAAAGTGGCGGGACTGCTGAAGGGTTTGAAGTAGATGTTTTAAATAAGGATTCACTCGAAAGAGCGCATGAACAGCTGACTTCAACGTTTGGCTCAACAGATATTTTAATAAACGCTGCAGGGGGTAATCACACAAAGGCGACCACGACATCTGAAAAGTTAAAGATAGAGGATATATACGATGATTCGAACCGGACGTTTTTTGACCTTGATCCAGAATCCCTGGACTGGCTGTTAAGGTTAAATTACATGGGTACGTTACTGCCTATTCAAGTATTTTCAAAAGATATGGCCGGAAAAAAAGGAGGCTCTGTAATAAATGTGTCATCTATGAATGGCTTCAGACCTTTGACGAAGATTCCTGCTTACAGCGGTGCAAAGGCGGCAATCAATAATTTAACCCAGTGGCTTTCGGTTTATTATTCTGATGTGGGTATCCGTGTAAATGCAATTGCCCCGGGATTCTTTTTAACGAAACAGAACGAAACGTTATTGCTTACAGAAGAAGGGGAGTACACAGATAGAGCAAAGAAAATAATAGAGCATACACCTCTCGGACGTTTTGGTGATGCAAAGGAATTACTGGGAACTTTGTTATGGCTGATAGACTCCCAATCTTCTAGTTTTGTAAATGGTGTAGTTATTCCTGTTGATGGAGGGTTCTCGGCCTATTCAGGCGTTTAATGAAGGGGGATTTACGTTGAAGGAATATGAAACATTGCTAAAAATGAAAGAAAACAAACTGGCTTCCATAATTCGGGCAGACGGTCCATCCGAAGCCCTTTCTCTCTGTGAATCCACGTATGAGGGCGGGATTTTTCTTACTGACCAGGCTATGTGGAAGCAAGGAAAAATGGGGTGAAGGTTAGCTTCGACTTCAATTATCGGAGTAAGCTGTGGAATATACCGGACGCAAAAAAAGCATTTGAACGTTTGCTCTTGCGTGTGGATCATTGCTTTGCAGGCTGGAACGACTTTGTTCATTTGCTGGGATGGAAACAAGAGCATTCTTGATCGAAGGGGGAGGGGATAGTTTTGCAGCGGGAGTGCTACACAGCAAAATAGAACATTACTCTGTTACTGAGCTTTTGAAATTCGCAACTCACCTAAGTGTCATGAATCACCTGTACCATGGAGACCATACGCGTTTAACTGTAAATGATGTAAATCGTTTTATAGAAAGCCAGAGTCAGGATATTAGTAGATAATTCAAGTGAAGATCGTGATAATACATTTCTTTTAATCAAAAGGCTGTGTTAAAGATCGGTGTTGATATTTAAAAAAATTGATTGCAGCGAATGCGCGATACTCCTGCGGGAGCAGGTGGCAGTGTGAGACCCCGGAGTGCGGAGCACGAGGAGGCTCACCGGCGCCCCCGCGGAAAGGGAGGGCAATGAGCGTAAATCAACACCAGAGTTTAACAGAGCCAATCAAAAAAACAAGCAAACTGAGGTGTTTTGATATGAAAGAGGTCAGGTTCGGTATTATTGGATTGGGCAGCATGGGGACTCACCATGCTCATTACCTTATTAACAATAAGATTAAAGGCGCAAAATTAACTGCAGTTGCAGATATTAATTCGGAAAAATTATCCTGGGCTGATGAGTCAGGTATCAAATCTTTTACTGATGAAGACGCCTTCTTTAGTTCGGGGCTGTTCGATGCTGTATTAATTGCAACCCCTCACTATCATCACCCTCCCATAGCTGTAAAAGCATTTGAGTACGGCCTGCATGTACTTTCTGAAAAACCTGCGGGGGTATATACGAAACAAGTAAGAGAAATGAACGAAAAGGCTGAAAAGAGTAATCAGGTCTTTTCTATTATGTTTAATCAACGAACGAACCCATTGTACCAGAAGTTAAGAGAGTTCATTCAGTCCGGTGAACTTGGACAACTAAAGAGAATCAACTGGACGATCACGGATTGGTATCGTTCACAAAGTTACTATGATTCAGGTGGCTGGCGGGCAACCTGGAAGGGTGAAGGAGGAGGGGTTTTAATTAATCAGTCTCCTCACCAGCTTGACCTCCTTCATTGGATTACAGGAATGGAACCAAGCCGCATAAGAGCGTTCTGCTACTTTGGGAAATACCGGAACATTGAGGTTGAAGATGAAGTTACAGCTTTTCTTGAATATAAAGATAAGGCTACCTGTGTTTTTACCACGAGTATCGGGGAAGCTCCTGGCACGAACAGGCTGGAAATCGCAGGTGACCGTGGAAAGGCAGTTATCGAAGATGGGAAATTTACTTTTTGGAGGCTGAGAGTACCGGAATCAGAGTTCAACCGGGAGTATACCGGAGGGTTCGGTGAACCTGAGTGCTGGAAAATCGATGTACCTGTAACCGGGAAGGAAACGGGACATCAGGGGATCACACAAAATTTTGTGGATAATATTCTTTATGGTACCCCTCTTTTAGCCACTGGAACCGAGGGAATCAAAAGTCTTGCTGCCTCAAATGCTATGCAATTATCTACATGGATTGATGATTGGGTAACATTGCCCGTTAATGAGGATTTATACCACCAGAAACTGACAGAAAAAATAAAACAATCAAAAATCGAGAAATCTGTTTCAGATAAAACGTTGAGTGTGGACGGAACATACTAAGTCAGTGGAAAGGAAGTCATTAAATGACTAAAAAGCAGGGAATGAACTATGCCCCAAAAGGAAAACCGAACAAAGTCGTCAAAAAAGGAGAGTTTGTCTTCGCGGCAATCTCTCTGGAGCATGGACATATTTACGGGATGTGTAACGGATTAATTGAGGCCGGGGCAGATTTGAAATGGGTGTATGATCCGGATCCTGAGAAAGTAAAGGCCTTTATAAAAATTTATCCTGATGTAAAAGAAGCTTCTTCTGAAGAACAAATTCTAACTGACGATGACGTAAAACTGGTAGCAGGTGCAGCTGTACCATCTGAACGCTGCGCTTTGGGAATGAGGGTGATGGATCATGGCAAAGACTACTTTACAGACAAAACACCATTTACGACACTCGAACAGTTAGAAGAAGCCAGGAACAAAGTTTTGCAAACGGGTTTAAAATACATGGTCTATTACAGTGAACGCTTGCATGTTGAAAGTGCTGTGTTTGCAGGACAGTTGATTGAAAAGGGAGCAATCGGCAGGGTAATACAGGTTACAGGCTTCGGTCCTCACCGTCTTAATTTAAAGAGCCGGCCTGACTGGTTTTTTCAGAAAGAGAAGTACGGTGGAATTCTGTGTGATATAGGGAGTCACCAGATAGAACAATTTTTACATTACGCTGGATGTAAAAATGCAGAGGTCGTCCACAGTAAAGTAGCCAATTACGATGCAAAAGAATATTCTGAGCTCGAAGACTATGGAGATGCAACATTAATTGGTGATAACGGGGCTACGCATTTCTTTAAGGTCGATTGGTTTACTCCGGATGGTCTAAGCAACTGGGGTGACGGAAGGACATTCATACTCGGTACTGAGGGTTCGATTGAAATTCGGAAGTATGTAGATGTGGCAAGGGACCATGAAGGAGATCATCTCTACCTTGTTAATAAAGAAGGGGAGTACCATTACCCGCTGAAAGGAAAAGTGGGCTTTCCGTTTTTTGGTCAATTGATACTGGACTGCCTGAACAGAACAGAGAACGCCATGACACAAGAGCATGCCTTTAAGGCTGCTGAACTTTGCCTTAAGGCACAGCTGCAGGCTATTACGGTTGAGCAGAACTGAGGAATATGAAAGAGCTGAATTTTAATGAGCCAGGAAAGCAACTCTTTAGAGGCAGCTTTTCTGGCTTTTGTGTCAGCGGTGAAAAATAGAGGCAAGCCCCAAAAAGTGTTTCTGTACTATAGCTGATCCACCGAGTGCACATGCTTCTTTCCCGATTCTCGAAGAACGGATTTCTTTATACTTGGCAAACTTGGAATCAAGACGGGATTCTATTCTTTCAATCATGTCAGCATGTGCATTGATGATGGCCCCATTTAAAATAATGGTCTCTGGATTAAAAATGGTAATGATATTGTTTAATCCTATTGATAGCATGTCTAAGTAATCCTTTAGGATATAATGATTTTCTTCTGTAAACATTGACTCAATCCGTTTGTCTTCGTTTATTTCAGGCAGTGCCTTCTTTAATAAAGATCTTAAAGCCGTTTCAGAAGCATACAGCTCCCAGCAGCCTTTATTTCCACACGGACAATCCCTTCCATTGGGATGAACGATCATGTGACCAACCTCACCTGCGAAGCCATGGAATCCTCTAAAGATTTTATTGTCTTGTATAATTCCAAGACCTATGCCTGAAGAAAGGGTTACAGTTAATAAATTTGAATGATAAGCTGTTTCTCCTTGCTCAGCTAACACACACAAATTCGCATTGTTTTCAAGATGTACCGTTGTTTCAAATGCGTCTTCAAAAAGCCTGCTTACTTTCGAGACCAGCCATTGTTGTTTTGGAGTATAGATTTTATCTGTTTCCTTGTTAACAATCCCATGAACGCCTATACCTATTCCAATGAGGCTGTGATGATTATATTCGGAATTATATTGATCGATAAATGGCTGGAGGAAATGAATGATTGTCTGGCAGTTTGAGTAAAAATCGTCACTTGGCAAGGGGCGTTCTTCTTTATGAAAAATTGTTCCTCTTAAGTCACAAAAAACAACAATATAATTATTTTCATCAATATCCAAACCAATACTGTAGCCGGATAACCGGTTTATTTCCAGCTTTATCGGTCTGCGACCAGGCATTCCTTTAAGATATGTTTGACTTTCAACAAGGAGACGATCGTGCAGCAAGGTTTGAACTTGAGAAGATATCGTTGCTTTATTCAGACCGGTTAACCTCGCTACTTCACTTCTTGATAAACTTTTGTGTCTGATGAGGTTATCTAATATTAAGCGTCTATTCATCTTTTTTATATATGCAGAATCCCCTGTTTCCAACTCATTCACCTCGGTCTTTTACTTCATGTTCCGTTTCCATTGTACCAGATCTTTCATTTAGGTATTCAACTTTTGGTTATGGTTTATTGCCCGGCACCTTTAAAACAGCTAGTATCATTAAAAACCAGGCACCCGTAATTACAAGATGCCTGGCTCTTTAAAAATTATTTCTTTTTATGATTGTAAGCTTCGTCGAATTCTTTACCTTCAAGGCTCTTATCCATCGTCAATGGTTCATCGCAGTACATGCACGCATCAACACGGCCGAGAACTTTGGTCGTCCGCTCACAGTTAGGACAGACAACCTGCACCGTTTTAGTGGAAAGCATGCCGATCCAGAAATACGTAACAGTACTGGCAATAATGGCAAGAAACCCAAGAAGCATAAACAGCGTCATAAGAAGCGGGCTTGTCTGAAAGAATAAACCTAAGTACATGATGATGATCCCAGCAAAAACAAGGATCAGGGCAAAAGAACGAATCTTATTTATCTTATTAGAATATTTAGCTCCCATAATAAACGATACCTCCTAAAGATTGAGTATAGCATATCTTTTTTCTATATAACTATAAGAAACGAAAGTTCAACCCTTTGTCAGAATTTATTGGATTCTAAA
Source organism: Alteribacter salitolerans (assembly GCF_016901055.1). NCBI lineage: Bacteria > Bacillati > Bacillota > Bacilli > Caryophanales > Bacillaceae > Alteribacter > Alteribacter salitolerans. Next base: position 72,822 of record NZ_JAFEUX010000013.1, read on the forward strand.
ACGTAGAAGGGATTTATCCTTCATCGTCGAATTTACTTAGAGCAACATGTTCATATTTACAGGCAGGAGGCATGACGATGGATGACTTTTTACGTCAATTATATCAGGACCGGACAAGCGACTTACATACATTAGGTGTCATGATGATCGAAGGGAAAGACAGTAACGATGCAATAACGGACTACTTTGATGTTGTGCTGCTCGTCATTGTTTCCGAGAACAAGCCAATGTGGGAAACAAAGCACTATACCTACAACGGGGACAAAGTAGCGATGCACCTTGTACACACTGAACAGCTCAACAGCTGGCTCATCAACAGCAGTAACCGGAGAGTATTCGACTGGGTCATGAACGGAAAAGTACTGTTTGACCGAAACGAATTCGTAAAAGAGTTCCGGGAGCAGATGTTTGACTTCCCCCTGGAAGAGAGAAAACTCAGAATCGGAGTGGAGTTTGCCAAACTGATCCGCAGATTTACAGACGGTAAAGCCTTCTTTAACTCCGGACATGAGCTCGATGCCTACAACCAGATCCTTCACGCCCTTCATCACCTGGCGAGACTTTCGGTTATCGAGCACGGCTTTTATCCGGAGGTAACCGTGTGGCAGCAGGTCAAACAAATAGAACCTGAAATTCATAAGCTGTACTCCGAGCTCGTCACAGGGCAGGAACCCATCGGGAAAAAACTCGAACTGCTTCTTATTGCAAATGAATTTGAGCTTACTTCCAAAACCAGACTCGGAAGCGCACATCTTCTAGACCTCATGGCCAGTAAAGAAGAACCCTGGTCTATCGAAGAACTGAAAACAAGTATGGAAGTAAGTGAATACTCCCTGGATCTCACTATTCTATTGGAGTTTTTAGTACGAAAAGGATATGTGGATGTCGTGAGGGTAAAAACGAAAGGAAATGCGATTTATCATCGGTATTATGAAGTAGGAAAAACTTTTTTATAAAAAAAAGAAAATGTTATTGACGAATAATAGTTTTGCGTGGTACATTTTATATCGTCGCAATTGAGCGAATGAAATTCAAAATGTGCCTCCAAAACTTTTATTTAAAAGGTGTTGACATTAAAAACTCAGCATGGTACATTATAAAAGTCGCTGAAAAACAAAAACGACAAAATAATACGAATTTTACTGAAGGATTTTGATTATTCAGTAATTCGGTTTTGACCTTTGAAAACTAAACAAAAAGCCAAGCGAAACGTGGGATAATGACACATTATCCCGTCAATGAATGAATTAAATGATGTCAGAGACATCAAACTTTCTATGGAGAGTTTGATCCTGGCTCAGGACGAACGCTGGCGGCGTGCCTAATACATGCAAGTCGAGCGGACTGATGGGGAGCTTGCTCCCCTGACGTCAG
>NZ_JAFEUX010000014.1:0-60692 GCF_016901055.1 Alteribacter salitolerans
ATCCTATGTGCCTATATCGGAATAAGGAGATGATTTCCAATCTCCTACCGCGACGCGTCAATCTCACTCCCTTTCTTTTCTAAAATTAGAAAAGGTAAGAAGAGTATTGGATCACCACCTCAATAAATAATTTTTTTAAAAGAACTAGAAGGGATCTTAACCCCTGGTACATCAACTTTTCCCGAGGGAGTCTCAGGCACTTCGGCTTTATTACCTTTGTCAGTAAAAGCAACAATCTTTACGAAAACAGACGCCCATTCTAATTTATTTACATCATGGCGCATGAAAAAAGGAATGGTTTCTTTTTTGACTGAGTAATGTGCGAGTCCGCGGAAACGGAGTGTATACTGTTCAACCAAGCTGAATGTTAATGAATGGTTATTATATTCTTCCTAATTCTATTTTTAGAATAGGCTGATGAAAAGAGCGAATAATTAAGGCAAAGTCAAAGCCTCGTAACTCAGGTTACGAGGCTTTTTTGTCCGTCAGTGCAGGGTTCTCACAAAGGATGTGAAAGCCATCATTGTATTCTTCTACAAATGAATGACGCGGTGCTTTCCGGATGTGTTTGAAATACAGAAAGTCGTGCATACATATCCCGATATTAAACGCAGACATAAGTGCTGCGTAATGAAGCAGGTGCGGAAAAAGAATGGATACCATAATCGCACCGGCTGTAATAAAAACCGCCGGGGAGCAGATTGCTAAAATCGATACCCGCTTAGGCAGTGGCTGTTTAACAGCGAAGTATAAAAAAGGCCATTCGTTCATTCTGATTCCCATAATGGCTTTTTTCCCAAGCATCCAAACAGGAATGCAGTGAAGAACCATGTGAAGGGGAATCACGGCTCCCAGACAAAGAATAAGAACCGGGGCACCGTAGTCCACTAAAGGCACTTCAGTAATAAACGTTTTAAAAACAAGAAAATACAGCAGGAAATAAAAAAGCATCATCATACCTGATAAGATCCATAGTCTGAAACGGCCAATGTCCTGCGTGATCGATACTGTTTTCCAGCAATTCATCTGCTCACCTCCTCTTGATGTTACTCTAGTAATTTAAGCCCTGGAGCAAAGAAAATCAAGGGGTTTTTTAAAAAAATATCACTTGATTTTTGTAAAGCGCAGGTTACTTCTTAAAACAGTAAAAACCGCTCCTGTAAAAGGAGCGGTTCGGATATCCGGATAAGTATAATTAGTCGTTGGTTATGTGGATGTACTCTGATGTTTAACAGCAGCTTCACCGTTTTTTTCTACAGGAGCGAGTTTACCATCAACTTCAGTAAAGTCACTTTCGATTTTTGAAAGTGATTTCTCAAAGATCGCCATAAAATCGGGACCGTAAATATGCTTAACGATGCTTGTAATCTCAGAAAATTCCGGGAATTTTCCGTATAACTCTTTAATTGGCAGAGATCCGCTGTATACCCCGTAGCTTTCGGGATTGTAGTTTTCCAGTGTTTTGAGGAGAAGCTCTTCTCCATCATCTGTCAGGAAGACATACGTGTTTCTTTTGTCATTCTGACGCTTTGAAAATGTAAGCAGTCCTCTTTCTTCCAACTTCTTGGAAAAATTAAAGGCTGTAGATACATGCATCACACCGAATTTTGCAATGTCCGATATGGAGGCGCCTTCCAGTTGGTATGAAATTAACAGGATGTGGTGCTCATTAATATTCAATTCATAAGGTTTAATCCATGCCTGCCAGTCCTTTTCAATCGACTTCCAAAGTGCTTTGCTTAATTGAGCCACTTTATGACTGAACATGATGGACTGTTTAATGGATTGTGATACTTCAGTATCCATAATTCCCCTCCATCTTCAAGAAAATCCATAAGAAAATAGTTATTTTCTAAAAATTCATTATTTTTTTAGGAAAATGATATCTAAATCATAACATAGAGGAAAACTGTTTAACAATACCGTATCTGTATTTTCTGAAAATTATCCCCGACGGACTGGGGCGGGGATAATAAAACAGCGTTTGTATGGCCTTAGGCACTGCTGTGGTGGACAGTATGGCAAATTTCTAACAAAAGACCCAACCGGATTGTGCTGTACCATCCGGCTGGGTGTATAACCGTCATTTAAAAAAGGCTGATTTTCAAACTTGATATATGATAAGGGAGTAAATACATTCCTATTATAATTTTATCTAACAGGAATGGTTTTGACGAAAGCTGATCATGAAGTCATGCAATGCGTTGGCGGATTGAAGTGTAACAGCGTTGTAAAGAGAAATTCTGCATCCGCCAATCGAACGGTGTCCTTTAAGCCCAATAAATCCTTCTTTTTGTGCGTGGGATAAAAACTCCTGCTCCAATTCAACAGATGGCAGCCTGAACGTGATATTCATTGTGGATCGGCTCAGTGTATCAGCGTGAGGCTGATAGAAATGATCCGATTCATCCATCATTTTGTATAGGGAACTTGCTTTTTGCGCGTTCGTTTCATAGATTTTTTCCACGCCTCCCTGCTTTTCGAGCCAGTCCATCATTAACCCCATAGTAAAAATGGAGAAGGTGGGAGGAGTATGATAAAGAGAGTCTTTTTTCTGATGGGTCGAGTATTGAAGAATTTTTGGAATACCGGTTTCGGCTTCCTCAAGCCAGGCTTTTTTGACGATAACAACGGTTACGCCTGAAGGACCTGCGTTTTTCTGTGCTCCCGCATACATGAGGTCAACTTTTGACCAGTTAACGGGCCGGCTGAATATATCACTGGACGCATCAACGCATACAGGAAAATCATGGTGGTGCTCAGGTAGGCTGTACCACTGTGTGCCGTAGATGGTGTTGTTTGATGTAAGGTGAAGGTATGCGGTGTTGTCTTCAGGCTCCCACGTATGTATATGGGGAATGGACCGGTACTGATTATCAGCGCTGCTCGCATAAACGTATGTATCTCCGCATCTGCTGGCTTCCTCCAATGCTTTCTCGGACCAGGCTCCTGTGAGAACATATCCTGCTTTTTTACCAGGTGTTAAAAAGTTCATAGGAAGCATGGCGAACTGAAGACTTGCACCACCCTGAAGGAATAAAATATCATAACTGTCCGGCACGGAGAGCAGTTTCTTTATCTTTTCTTTTGTTCCGAAATGAATATCCTCATATTCTTTGGACCGGTGGCTCATTTCCATGACAGCCAAATCAGGTGAGAAGCCTTCTTCCTTTGCTCTTCTTTTGACTTCTGCAGGCAGGGCAGCAGGCCCCGGGTTAAAATTATACATACTAACACTCTCCCTCGCTCATTGATCTCTCTCGATATGTGATTCTTCATAATTATGATAAATCCTTTAATCAACAGTCAGTTTCCATGTGGTTTTTTATGGTTCTTTTCATAGGCTTTTTACTCTTTTTCACGCACCATGGTGAAAAAAATGAAGATAGGTATTCTGTGGCAGTACTGGCAAGCCTCCTCGGGCTTCGTCCTGCGGGGTTTTGTCCAGCCCCCGCAGCAACAGGAGTCTCGGGCACTTCGGCTTCATGATTTCTTGTGTAAAAGCAACTATATTTCCGGAAACAGAGTTCTCAAAACATGGTTAATGTTGATGAAACTTGGGTAAAATCCGCTTTCCGCAGGTCAATTTTTAGATAGAGGTTTACAAAAAGGTCCCGTGCAATCACGCACAGAACCTTCTTTGACTATCAGGAAAGATCTACGCGCTGTTTCACTTTCCCTGCCATATCGACAAGCTTCTCCTGGGAGTATTCACTTCCGTGTTCTTTCCACACAGCACCAAACCCGTCTCCTTTTCCGTAGCGGGGAATCAAGTGAAGGTGGTAATGGAAGACAGACTGTCCCGCCTGTTTTCCATTGTTATTAAGAATGTTCAGTCCGGCAGGCTCAAATTCCGCTTTAAGTGCATTAGCAATTTTAGGGACTGTTGCAAACAGGGTGCTTGACGTTTCTGCTTCCATTTCAAAAATGTTTTCTACATGATTTTTGGGAATGACAAGTGTGTGCCCTTTTGTAACCTGACTGATATCAAAAAAAGCAACTGCATTCTCATCCTCGTACACTTTTGCTGCAGGAATCTCTCCCCGGATAATCTTACAGAAGATACAATCGTCAACTGTGTGAGGCATATCTCTCATCCTTTCAAAGATAATGATCTGATCCGTTTCTGGGACTGATCTCAGGTGTGTATGTACAGATTGAGATTATTTTAACACAGAAAAGGGACAAACCAAAAAGGGCATGTCTAAGTGAGTGATCTGATTCATAGATTTGGAATTGGGGGGAGATTTGTGTGGGGAATATGACTTTATCGAAAACGAAACAGAAGCTGGCACTCTTTTTGCTCCTTTTTTTAATTTTTACAAGTATGCATATGCAGTTTCCGGTTTTAACCCCGTTCGCCGTCAGCCTGGGGGCTACGAGTTTCATGATCGGTCTTATGCTTGGTGCTACTTCTTTTGTTAATTTGGGAGGCAATCTGATTGCCGGTATTTTTATAGACAGAGCGGGACCAAGGAGGTTCATCATTATACCTTTACTGCTCCTGGCAGTATCTTTAGCTCTTCATTTTTTTGTGGCTGATGTAACGCATTTGTTTATTCTCCGGATGATAAACGGTTTTCTTCTCGCTTTTCTTACTCCTGCATGTATGACACTTTTATCGTCATTTGCTGACAATAGAAGAGAGCAGAGTAAAAACATGGCCGTCAACACGCTTATGGTGACTGTTGCCATGGCGGTTGCACCTTTCATAGGGGGAAAAATCGGTGAATGGTTCGGGGCATCGTGGACATTCGTGGCGATTTCATTTGTGATGATTGCGGCTTACTTCCTTGCTGGGAGGACAATACAGTCCAATCTGATTATCAGGTCGTATAGGAAGGAGCCCAGCTACCAGTCACTGATTCAATTAAGGCTGTTTCCGGTTTATATAACAGCCTTTGGCATCATGTATGCACAAGGAACACTTATGTTTGAGCTGCCTTTTTTGTCAGTGGAAACGGATTTTTCAAAAGGGGATGTAGGAATTCTTGTAAGTATGGTCGGGGCCGGGACCCTTATTTCTCTCGCTTTGTTTTTTATTCACTGGATTAGTCCCTATGTACGTATATTTCTTGGTCTGGCCATGATGTGCATAAGTTTCGGCTGGATTTTATTTTATACGAGTCACATCCCGGTTGCGGGGCCCCTCCTTCTGTTCGGTGCGGGTACAGGCATTGTCTTTCCGGCTATGATGACAATGTTAACCGAAAGGATCCGGGAAGAGGCAAGAGGGAGAGGGTTTGCATTACTTTCAGCTATTTTTTCCCTGGGTACAATTACAAGCCCTTTCGTTGCGGGAATGGTCAGGGATTTTATCTCTCCTTATTTTATTGCATGGATTGTGCTCATGATTGTAGTTATGGTTATGGGACTATTAGAACAGAATGGAGAAGAAGGGACTGCTCCTGCACCTGTGGCGGAATCTCTTTTCAGGTAAATGCTTTTCTCGAAGGTTCAGTTTCGATATAGTAAAGGATAGAACAGATCGAATAATTAAAGGAGACTGGTCATGGAAAAAGTGATGGAAGTTTCAGGGCTTACAGGCGGATATCAAAAAAGTAAGCCGGTTTTACATGATATAAATTTCAACATACGTCCCCATGAAATTGTGGGGCTTATCGGGTTGAACGGAGCAGGCAAGAGTACGACAATCAAACACATTCTGGGGTTGATGGAACCCCATAAAGGAGAAGTTCGGATTCAGGGTAAGACAATGGCAGAGAACATGGAAGAATACCGAAGCCGGATGGCATACATACCCGAGACTCCTCTTCTTTATGAAGAACTGACATTATGGGAGCATCTTGAGCTGACAGCCATGGCTTACGGGATTGAAGAGAAGGCGTTCAAGGAAAGAGCGGACAGGCTGTTAAAAGAATTCCGGATGGAGAAAATGATCCGCTGGTTCCCCAGTCATTTTTCCAAAGGAATGCGCCAAAAGGTCATGATCATGTGTGCTTTTCTGGTAAACCCGAAACTGTACGTAGCTGACGAACCGTTTGTAGGGCTTGATCCTTTAGGGATCAAATCCTTTTTGGACCATATGACGGACATGAAGGAGAAAGGGTGCGGCATTTTAATGAGCACTCATATTCTTGCTACTGCCGAAAAATACTGTGACCGCTTTATCTTGCTTCACGAGGGGCGGATCGTTGTGAAAGGGACGATGGAAGAGCTGAGAGAGCAGCTGAACCTTCCCGGAGCCGATCTTGATGATATCTATGTTGCTGTGACCGAGGAAGGCCGCCATGAATAATGTACAGGAGCTGTGGAGCAGCCGGCGTGCAGAATATTGGGGAATGGCAATAAAATACTTAAGGCTCATAGGTAACAGTGGATTTTTGTTTACGATTTACCTTCTGTTTATTTTCGGAAGCTATTATTACGGAGAATTCCTTATGTGGCTGCCTGAGGACTTTCCTGTTGTATGGGTATTTATTCTGTTATTCACATGGCTTGTAACGAGAGGACGGGTCCGAACATTTGTAAGAGATGCTGACCTTGTCTACCTGCCGCCGCTGGAAAGCAGAATGAAGCCTTATTTCAGGTCTTCCATTCTTTACAGCTGGATGATGGAAACCTTCTGGCTTGCTTTGCCTATGCTGATTCTTGCGCCTCTCTTCTTTCACCGGCTTTCAGATTCGGGGGCCCTCCTGCTTACGCTTCTCCTTTTGCTGAGCGGACTCAAACTCTGGAACCTGGCCACAGGATTTGAAGAACAAAGATTTCAGGAATCCGGAAAGGTGATCATTCATACACTGTTGCGGACGGTGATTAATTTCAGCGCTGTTGTAGCTTTATTTTCTTTCCAGCCTGTATGGATTGTGGCTGGACTTGCCGGAACCCTGATTGTCCTGTATGTTCTTTACTTTAATAAAGTGAATAAGACTCACGCTGTCAAATGGGACCGTCTTGCAGAAATTGAGGACCGGACTGTGATGACATTTTACAGAGTTGCAAATTCCTTTACAGATGTCCCGCAGCTTAAGAAGACGATTCGTCCCCGGGCTTATCTTAATGCTCTTTTTGGGGGTATTAAATATAATCAAAAGAATACGTATCTTTATATGTACAGCAGGTCGTTTGTGCGCTCGAATGACTACTTCGGCATTTTTGTCAGGCTAACGCTCCTCGGCAGCCTGTTCCTGTCCATTGTGACACTTTCGTGGGGAATCTGGCTGATAGGCGTCCTATTTATTTATATGACGGGGATTCAGCTCAAAACATTAAAAGCGCACTTTAAAACAAACCAGATGATCGATCTCTATCCTGCAGCCATTAAGAATAAGAGCCGGGCGCATGTTACGCTGATGAATATTCTACTCGCTTTTCAGGTTATTGTATTCTTCGGTGTAACCATGGCTGCCCACGGTCCTAAAGAAGCGGTTCCTGTACTTATTGCAACGGGATTACTGGCATTTCTGTATCCAAACGTTCTGTTGAAAAAGCAGCAGGATGCGGTGCAGTAGTGTGCGTTTAGTCAGTTAAGAGGATTGAATCTCTTGGAAAGGAGCCGGACCCCATATGTCCTACATTGATCAGGTTACCCGCGAGATGGACCGGTTTGAGAGAAAAATCTACCGCAAGCCTTCCATGCCGCAAGCGCTGGCCAGAAAATGGCAGGGGAAAGTGAATAATAAAATTCCGGAAAAAATTCACCAGACTGTTTCAGAGAGTATCAGACATATGATCCGGGCCGCCTTGACTGGTTCTTCTTATCTTTCTGATCAGAAGCTCGTAACTTGGGGCAGTTTGAAAGAGCGTGAGGCTATTCTTGAAGAACGAAAAACAATGTATAAAAGAACAGCTGCAGTTGAGGGAGCCGGAACAGGGGCAGGGGGGATTCTGCTTGGCTTAGCCGATTTTCCACTTTTGTTAAGTATTAAGATGAAATTTTTATTTGATGCAGCAAAAATTTACGGTTACGACGTAAACGACTATGGCGAGCGGCTTTATCTGCTTCATGTCTTTCAGCTGGCGTTTTCAAAAGAAAAGTCGCGAATACAATGCTATGAACGGCTTTTGAACTGGGAAGAAGAAGCAGAGAAACTCCAGGTGGGAGGGAAATCCTATCAGGCTCTGGACTGGAAGACGTTTCAGCTTGAATACAGAGATTTTATTGACCTGCCAAAAACGCTTCAGCTCATACCGGGATTCGGAGCCATTGCAGGTGCCTGGGCAAACTATCATTTTCTGGACCTGCTCGCTGATAACGCACAGCATGCATACAGGAAAAGATGGCTGTTAAATGGAAAGCTCCAATAAAGCATCAAAGGCAGCATCCAGAGGTGATACGTCACCTGAGGATGCTGCCTTTTTAATTGGCTCTTTTAAACCCTGAAGTTGATTTTTTACTCCTTAATTAGTGTTTCCTTTCAAAAGAAGCGAGCTCCGTGGAAAGCGAAAGCATAATAGTAGTATCACATCTATAGGGCAAATCAGAACGAGTACTGTTGAAAATGAAGAGGGGCTTATACATTCACGGCTTTTTTGTCAGCCCCTACATAATGAAAAGCAAGTGTAGCAAGTGACTTCGCTGCAATTACCATTGCCCTCTCATCGAAATCGAACTTAGGGTGGTGATGAGGGTACGGGTTTTCCGTATCAGGATGCTTGGCGCCGGTAAAGAAAAAAGCTCCCTTTGCGTGGTGAAGGTAGTAGCTGAAATCCTCGCCGCCCATTTGCGGTTTGGCATGCTCCACTTCAGTGACTTCATCAACAGATTGTAATACCTGTGCCGCCAGACGGGCCTCATCTTTATGATTAATCAGTGCAGGGTATCCTTTAGCATAGTGAAAAGAGATATCAGCACCGGTGCTCAGAGCAGTCCCTTCAGCAATTTTCTTTATTTCTTCCTGTATCTGCTCCTGGACGTTTGCATCAAAAGTACGGACAGTTCCGATAAGTTTCGCGGAATCTGCAATAACGTTGAATGCATTTTTAGCTTCAAAAGACCCGACACTCACGACAGCAGGATATAATGGATCAATCCGTCTGCTTACAATCTGCTGCAGGGATTGTACGAGCTGGGAACCAATGACAATAGAATCTTTCGTATCATGGGGCTGTGCGCCATGACCGCCTTTTCCTTGAATGGTAAGCTCGAACCGGTCAGCTGCTGCCATTAACGCCCCTTCGTTATACTGAATCTTTCCGATTTCTTCAGTGGCCCACAGGTGGGTTCCGAAAACAACATCAACACCTTCCATGCAGCCGTCTTCTATCATGGCAATGGCGCCGCCTGGAGCCTGCTCTTCAGCGTGCTGATGAATAAATTTGATCGTACCATGGAGTTCATTTTGTTGTGAGGACAGCACTTTAGCAAGTACGAGAAGGGTTGCCGTATGACCGTCATGACCACAGGCATGCATAACGCCAGGGACAGTTGACCGGTATTCCACATCTTTTGCATCTTCAATCGGGAGGGCATCAAAGTCAGCGCGAAGAGCGACAACAGGGCCGGGGTGAGCTCCTTTTAATGTTGCAACGACCCCGCGTCCGCCGACTTTTGTCTGTACTTCCAAACCGAGTTTTTCATGATAATTTGCAATGTAGTGCGGGGTTTTTACTTCCTCAAAGGAAAGCTCCGGGTATTTGTGTAAATGGCGGCGGATCTCCACCATTTCATCAAATTGGTTTTCAAGTGCCTGAAATATTTCTTTCATTGATTAAAAATCCCCTTTCTCAATTTAGAATGTTCAGAAAAAATAAGGTATGAAAACACCTCTGTCTTTTGGACAGAGGCAGTTTACTTAAATACCAAAAGGAATATAGTTTGCAAGGTACGCAGAAATGCGGTTGAACAGGCCTGTGAAGAGCATAATTCCGAGGATAATCATAACAACTCCGCTCGATTTTTGTATAACAGGCAAATAGCGGTTCACATTTCGCATTTTGTTTAATGACTTAGAGTATAACAGACCTGCCAGTAAAAATGGAATGCCTAATCCAATTGAATAAATAAGAAGCAGTGTCATTCCACCCCACATTGTGCTGCTTGAAGAAGCGAGGGCAAGGATAGATCCGAGCACAAGTCCGATACAAGGTGACCAGGCTGCTGCAAAAACAAGCCCGAAAGAAATGGATCTCAGAAAACTTGCGGCCTTCTTCGGCTGGTGAAACCTCTTTTCTTTCATAAGGAAAGAAAAGCTGAATACGCCTGTAAGCTGAAGACCGAAGAGGACAATTACGATGCCCCCCAGCTGTTCTAAAAGAGTCATATTCTGGATGAAGATCCGGCCCACGAATGTAGAAGAAGCACCGAGCACAAGGAAGATGGACGTAAACCCGATGATGAAACCAATACTTCTGGAGAGGATTAACTTCCGGTCTGCTGCAATTTCGTTATTATTTATATTCGCTCCGGTGAGCTGGGCGAGAAAAGCGGGAACGAGTGGAAATACACAAGGAGAAAGAAACGAAATAACTCCTGCAAAAAGCGCAATCCACATCGATAGAAAACTAACTTCATTTATAGTCATGCCAAACCTCCGTCAAGGTGAATTTCCTGTTTATCCTATCTCATTATATTCTTTTTACAATCATTAATAAACCTTGTCACAGGATTGTTGGAATTACCAAGGAATGTTTTGGTGCGTAACTGAGAGGGTAAACCGTGACTATGATTTAAGAAGAAAGGGTGAAGTGAGAATGAGTAAAATTGCCTGTGTACTTACAAGTATGTTTGAAGATTCCGAGTATACCTCACCGGCAGAGGAGTATGAAAAAGGCGGTCATGAGATCATTGTGATTGGTCCTGAAGCGGGGAAAAGCTTTGAAGGGAAGAATGGGGAAGTAAAGGTGTCTGCGGACATAGCCATTGAAGATGCAAACCCAAACGATTATGACGCTCTGTTTATACCAGGAGGTTTTTCCCCGGATATCTTAAGAGCTGATGATCGCTTTGTTACTTTTGCAAAGCATTTTGTTCTCAATGACAAACCGATTTTTGCTATATGTCACGGCCCGCAGCTTCTGATTACAGCCGATGTACTCAAAGGAAGAAAAGTAACCGGTTTTAAATCGATACAAGTGGATCTGAAGCTTGCAGGAGCCAATGTCTTTGATGAAGAAGTAGTCGTTTGCGGCAATCTGGTTACGAGCCGGACACCTGATGATCTCCCGGCATTCAACCGCGAGAGTGCTAAATTACTATAATGAAGTGAGAAGGCCGCCGGGGGAACCGGCGGTCTTTGTTTCAGATGGTAATCAGGAGCAGAGGTGTCGATTTTTGACGAATTCTTTATATACACTCTAAAGTTCTGCATAAACGGTTCAAAAGTCTGCATATCCTGCCTTAAACTCTGCATAAATCCTCCGAAACTCTGCATAAACCTATACAAAATCTCCATAAACTTCATATTACTTAAAAAAACCCCTACTACACTCCCTGAAATCCTCCTGATGAAACCTTTTAAGCCAAAACGCGTATATAATGGTGTAATAAACCGTGACAAACTACTTAATTCAGCTCTCATAACACATAAAAAAACAGTAAATACTATAAAACACCAAATCTCACATAAAGGGGGAGAGGCATTGAGAAGAAAACGGAGAATCAAAAAGACCATAACGCTTGCGGCGATGGGGCTCTGCATCATGATTGCACTGGGACTGACAATGTACTTATCCATACTTATATACGGATATTATGCCATCGATAATAAAAAGCTTGTTATGAATGAAGCAAGTGTACTTATAGATGAAAACGGCAATGAAATTACGAAACTGTTTGAAGAGAACAGGCAGCTTGTAACAAAAGAAGAAATTCCCGATCATGTAAAGGAAGCTTTTATAGCTGTGGAAGACCAGCGTTTTTACAGCCATCAGGGTATTGACTTCAGAGCAATCGGACGAGCTTTATACCGTGATATTGCAGCCGGAAGCAAAGTGGAAGGCGGAAGCACAATTACACAGCAGCTTGCCAAAAACACATTCCTTGATCATGAAAAGACATTTATGAGAAAAACGAAGGAAGTTCTCATTGCTGTCAACCTTGAGTCCCGCTATTCAAAGGAAGATATTCTGGAAATGTACTTGAACAGAATCTATTTCGGACATGGGGCCCATGGGATTCAGGCAGCAAGTGAGATGTATTTTAACAAGCATGTGAGTGAGCTTACCGTAGATGAGGGGGCGCTGCTGGCAGCACTTCCGAAAGGGCCGAATGCCTACTCACCAATTAACAATCCTGAAAGAAGCAAACAGCGAAGGGACCTTGTTCTCGCCTTAATGGAAAGACAAGGGTACTTAACGGCAAATGAAACGGTCCGCCTTCAAGGGAAAACCATTCCCGAGACAACACACACAATCACAAGGGATCCCGCCTACGCTTCCTATGTAGACCTTGTACTGGAAGAAGCACAGGAACGGTTCAGCCTCTCACAGGAGGAAGTATTAAGAGGAGGCTATACCATTGTCGTCCCGATGGATAAAGATATGCAGAAAGTGTCCTATGAACAATTCCGGGACGATCAGTTCTTTCCGGAAGGCGGGACTGAACAGGAAGTCGAGGGAGCCTTTGTCCTTCTTGATAATGAATCAGGCGGCGTTATTGCTGCTCAGGGAGGTCGGGATTACACGAGCCAGGGGCTGAACCGGGTAAATTCAAAAAGACAGCCGGGTTCGACTTTTAAAATTCCAGGTGTCTATGCCCCTGCCCTTGAGACCGGAGAGTTTACCCCGTACAGTCTTCTCGAAAATAAAGAAGGTGTGGACTTTAGCGGGTATACGGTGCAAAACGCAGGAGGCAAGTATTCAGAAAACCTGAGTATGTATGACGCAATCAGACATTCAGCAAACGTACCAGCGGTGTCTGTTCTTGACCAGATTGGCCTATCCGCTTCGAAGGCATATTTGGAAAGACAGCAGGTTGGACTGGATGATGATGGACTGGCTGTGGCGTTGGGGGGACTCCATCAGGGGGTAAGTCCGATTGAACTGGCATCCCTATACGTTCCTTTCTCCAATGGGGGAACGTATTATGAACCCTACTATATCGAAACCATACTCGACCGTAACGATGAAGAAGTTACGGGATCGGACCTCTTTAGTGAAGAAGTGTTAACAGCACAAAACGCATGGCACCTTACCCGCATGCTGGAAGCCGTCGTAACTGAAGGGACGGCGACGGCCGGTGAATATGACGGAGCTCTCGCGGGGAAAACGGGGACAACTTCTTTTACAGGTGCAGAGGGGGCTGCGAGAGACTTGTGGTTCACGGCCTATACACCGGCGTTCACCGGTGCTCTGTGGATGGGGTATGACAATACGAATGAAAATCATTACCTTACCGACTCCAGTGCTGTGCCGGTTACCCTTTTTAAATCAGTGCTTTCAGAAGCAGCTCAGACAGGAATCATGGAAAACCTTGCATTTGAACTGCCTGAAGGACTGGAAGACCTTGAAGAGCCGATTCGTTTTGTTGATATTCACGACCTTAATGCCGAAATAGCCGTGAGCTGGAGCGGTGCTCATGTTGAGCTCAACTGGACAAAAAGTGACGATGAAAGACTGCAATACCGCATTTATGAAATCGAAGGGAACAGTATGAAAGAAGTAGGAACAGTCGTTGGGGAAAGCCGATTTACTGTAAAACGTGTGAATCCTTTCTCAACTAATGAGTATGTGGTCGTTCCATACAGTCCTCAGACACAGCTTGAAGGACCGCCTTCAAATCATACAGAAGTAAGCTGGAGTCTCTTTTCCAGGGACGCATCATAAACAGATTGTTAGAATATCGAATGTATTTTTCAGAGGCCGGATCATAAGGTGAGACTTTCACCTTATGATCCGGCCTCTTTTTTCTTTGGTCGTAACTCATAAAAACGGCGATTCTGTGCAAAATAAGGAAAAATCATCGTTAAATGGAAAGGAAAAAACCATGTGGCAGGAACTGATGGATCGGTTTTTAGGTTTTCTTCCGGCAAGAGGAGCTCTTATTTCAGCAGTTGTGTACGGTATTATCTGTTATTCTTCGTTAAAAATTTCCGGAAAAATGACATCATCCTATTCTCTTCCTTGGCAGAAGGAAGAGAATCGTAAATTTCGGGAGCAGATGAAAAAGGAGGAGGAGAAAAAATGAAGACGCAATCATCCGAACAATACACGATGTCTCCTTTAGAATTATCTGTGACTCATATTTCCTTTACCATCGGAGCAGGCATTCTGACTCTTCCACGAGCTTTGGTTTCAGTGTTGGAGAGCTCTTTCGGGTGGATATCCATACTGTTTTGCGGGGTATTGATGGCTTTGTTTGTAACGGGGATTGTCATCCTTCACAAGCGCCTTGCAAAAGAATCTCTGTTTGACTATTTTGAGCGGTCCCGCCATTTGAAGTGGCTTGGAAAAGTATTTTCTTTGGCCTTTTTCGTCTATTTTCTTTCCTTTTTTTCTATCGAAGGGCGTCTTCTTGCAAATGTAGTCCATATTTATCTTCTCGATCAGACACCTTCAGAAGTCATCTTTCTAATGATGCTTCTTGCAACCACTTACGCCTGCAGTAAGGGGATTGAAGGGATTGTTCATATCAGCCTGATATATTTCCCTTTTGTCATCCTGGTACTCGGTATTGTTGTATTCATGAACTTGGGAAACTTTGAAGTAAATGAGCTCAGGCCCTTCATAGGGAGTGAAGTTGTCCGAGCATTTGATATCAGGCATTTATTTTACTTTTTTCTCGGGTTTGAAATCTTTTTCTTTCTCCTCAAGTATGTAAACCCCCTTGATGCCACCGGGAAAAAGCAAAAGAAGAATAAACCTCTTAAGATTTATTTGGCAGGAGTATTGGTGGTTGTCCTTCTTTATTCTGCAGTTGCCGTTTTCTCGTTTGGGGTTCTTACAGTCGAAGCTACAAAGATACTTCCGTTTCCGACCATTGAATTGTCAAAGGAAGTAGAGGTCCTGGAAGGGTTGATTGAGCGCCTTGAACCCCTCGTTATTGTGATGTGGATCATGACTATTTTTAATACGATGGCAATCCTTCAGTTTGTTGCTTCTGATATTTTTCATTCACAATGGACTCCAAAAAGGAATGCCAATACCATTGCTTTTATTTTCGGGCTCTTGTCGTTCATGCTCAGCTTCTCTCCTGACTCACTGACGCAGACGCTGTCTGTTTCCAACTGGGTCGGGTACGGGGGGATTGGAATCATTACGCTGCTTTTGATTACAGGGTTTGCTGTGGTTAAAAAGAATAATCGAACCACTAAAGGCCCTCCATCTGAAACTACGCCCGGGAGTGAGATGAATGGGTAAAAAACTGATCGTCATTAATGTGTTGCTCCTGTTACTTTCGGGGTGTTGGGACAGAACGGAAATTGAAGAAATAGGCTTTGTTATATCCGCAGCTGTAAACAGTGTGGACGAGGATGCTGAGGAATTTGAGCGAGGTACAGATAAGCTTGCTACAACCTATCAAATTGCCATACCTGGGCGGATGGCTGGCGGTGCAGATAATACAGAGAGCAGTGAAAAGCCGTTTTTCACAATAAAAACAACGGAGAAGACAAACTTCAGCTCAAACAGAAATGTTCCTTCACGCAGGAGCCGTCGGCTGACTTTTGAACATTTGAAGGTCCTTCTTCTAGATGATGATCTGGTTCAAAAGAATATGCTGAAGTATACGCTTGATTTTTATATACGAGATCACGCAATGCGAAGGAATACAGAGATTTTAGTAGTCGAAGGAGAAGCTGACAAAGTGCTGTATGATGATCGGCCTCCTGATCCTATGACTGGATTTGCTCTTCAAAGAATAGTGGAAAATGATAGTAGCAACTTGTACATGATCGAGAAATCAACCATTTCAGACATCACAAACAGCCTTCTGTCCAACAGCAGTTTTGTGGTGCCAAGAATTATTGAAAGACAGGATACCTCCTATTGGATAAGGGGGGGAGCGATTTTCAATGGAGACGGTGAATATTGCGGGTGGCTTACGGATGAGATGGCTGTTGGCTATAACCTAATAATAGGGGATATGAAAAACGGAATTGTACAAACGTCCCTTGACGACCCGGAAGAAATGTTTGTATTTGAAACAGGGAGAATGAGGGCTGCCGTGGACGTGCAGGCAGGTAAAGAGGATACTCCGGTTGTTTACAATGTGAGTCTGAAAGCGGAGGGAGCACTGGTAGAGAGCTGGATCGAAAGGGAAGATTCTATAACTCAGGAAAACTTCAGAGAGATGGAAGAAGCCATCGAAAAATACATGGTTTCACACGCAGAAGCCTTTATTGAAAAAGTACAGGGAGAACTATATCTTGACTTCATAGGATTCAGTGAAAAGCTCAGGATTCAGGATCATGAGCTGTGGCGGCAGTTGAAAGATGAGTGGGACGGTCCGGACGGGCAATTTAAGGATGCAGAGATTAATATTTCAGCAGACGCCCGGATACGCCACTTTATGACGAAAGAAAAGGCTTTTTAAGAAAGGAGGTGCCTCTTTGTTTAAGAAACTGTTTAAAAAGCTGAATGAAGATAATGTCAGAGCAAGCGATGAATATGACATCCAGATAACTGATAACCTTGATGAGACAAAAGAGACCCTCGATAAGATCATTGCAGAAAGCGATGATGTCGTAGTTAAGGAATTCAGGATTGCCAAAAAGCGCAGAGCGATCGTATATACGATTGACGGAATGACGAACATGTACGCACTTGAGCAAGGTGTAATCCGGCCTCTGATAAACTTCAATGAAGAACTTCCCAAAGAAAAGAACGACAAGAAGTTTATCGAGAAAATAATGCAGGATACCATTTTGTTTGCCGAAGCTGAAACCACAGAAAGCATTGACGAAGCAATTCTTGGATTTATGAGCGGTCAGTCACTACTTGCAATCGACGGCGTTCGCACATTTTTCATTATCGATGCCCGCCAGTTTGAACAGAGGGGGCTTTCAGAACCTCAAAGTGAAATTCTTGTACGGGGGCCGAGAGAAGGATTTAATGAAGTTCTTCATACGAATGTCATGCTTGTAAGACGGCGTGTGAGGGATCCGAATTTCGTCTGTCAGTTTGGTCAGATCGGCCGACGGTCGAAACGTGATTTTGCCCTTATGTATATAAAAGGAATTGTTGACCCTAAACTTGTAGATGAAATGAGATACCGCCTTTCCTGCGTTGACACTGACGATACGGAGGAATCGGGGAATATCGAGCAGCTGGTGGAAGACAATGTGCTTTCACCCTTTCCGCAGGTTCTCAGAACAGAGCGGCCTGATAAAACAGTGAGTTCGCTCATGAACGGGGGCGTTGTCGTGTCTCTGGATGGGACCCCGTTTGCCCTTCTTGCTCCAGTAACCCTTCAATTTCTGTTCAAGTCACCGGAAGATAATTATGATCGTTGGCAGATCGGGACGCTTGTTCGCCTGCTCCGTTATGTTGCAGCGTTTATTGCGCTGTTTTTGCCAGCCATATACATCGCGATGGTTTCTTATCATCCGGGTATGATACCGACATTACTTGCTGTTTCCATAGCCGGAACCCGGGAAGGTGTTCCTTTTCCATCTTTTATTGAAGCCTTTGCCATGGAGTTTACCCTTGAACTTTTAAGGGAAGCGGGGATAAGATTGCCACAGCCGATCGGTCAGACAATCGGGATCGTAGGCGGGCTTGTTATCGGTGATGCAGCCGTCAGGGCAGGGATCGTAAGCCCGATTATGATTATTGTTGTGGCACTTACAGCCATTTCATCTTTTTCACTCCCATCCTATAACGTAAGTATTACGTTTCGAATGCTTCGTTTTGCGTTAATGATTATTGCTGCAGGATTTGGCTTATACGGAATTGTTATCGGTTTCATCTTTATTACTATCCACCTTTCCAGTTTGAAGAGTTTTGGGAACTACTATATGAGTCCGTTTGCTCCGATCCGGATCAGAGACTGGGCAGATTTATTTTACAGAAGCCCCCTCTCAGGACAGAAGAAACGGCCGCAGGTACCAAATACGTATGACGATACAAAAAGTAACTGGACCAAGTAGGTTATCTTTAGCGAATTTATGACAATTGAGCCCTTGAACTGTACTTTTTGTCAAACCATTAGTATATTTGTAACGACTGTAATTTTAAAAATGTGCTAAATAGACGAAAGAGCTTACATAAGAGAGGTGCTCCCTATGTTTAATGATCGGTTTTTAAAAGCTGCAAGAAAAGAAGAAGTGGACCACGTACCAGTCTGGTATATGAGACAGGCAGGAAGGTCCCAGCCGGAATACCGCAAAATTAAAGAGAAGTATTCATTGGAAGAAATTACGAAACAGCCCGAACTCTGTGCCTGGGTCACGAAGCTCCCTGTGGACCAGTACGATAACGATGCTGCGATCCTCTATAAAGACATTATGACTCCTCTTCCTGCTCTCGGTGTGGATGTGGAAATTAAAAAAGGTATAGGCCCGGTAATTTACAATCCGATAGAATCAATGAAAGACGTTGAGCGTCTTGGTGAAATTAATGCGCCAGAGGATGTCCCATACGTTCTTGAGACCATTAAACTTCTCCGTGAACAGCTGAATGTTCCATTAATTGGTTTCAGTGGGGCTCCGTTTACACTGTCGAGCTATATGATTGAAGGCGGTCCGTCCAAAAACTATAATAAAACAAAAGCAATGATGTACAGCCAGCCGGAAGCATGGTTCAAACTTATGGACAAACTCGGTGATATGGTTATTGCCTATACGAAAGCACAGGTAGATGCCGGTGCACAGGCGATCCAGATCTTTGACTCCTGGGTAGGTGCGCTTAATGTTAACGACTACCGCATGTTTGTTAAGCCGGTAATGGAACGGATCTTCACAGAGATTCAAAAAACAAATGTACCGGTTATTACATTTGGTGTCGGAGCCCGTCACCTGACGAAAGACTGGCATGATCTTCCCGTTGACGTAGTTGGCCTTGACTGGCGTTACCCGATTGCTGAAGCAAGAAAAGACGGTATTACAAAAACCGTTCAGGGTAACCTTGATCCATCGATCCTTCTTGCTCCATGGGATGTTATTGAAGAAAGAGCCCGTGAAGTACTGGATCAGGGTCTTGAGCAGCCAGGTTTTATCTTTAACCTTGGTCACGGTGTATTCCCGGAAATCAAGCCGGAAACATTAAAGCGCCTGACCCGCTTTGTCCATGAGTATTCGGCAGACAAACTATCCAAATCAAACTAATTGTTGGAGGCGTTGGCAATGAAAGAAAAATACGGTTTGCTCGTAATGGCTTACGGTACTCCTAGAAGTTTAGACGAAGTAGAGCCTTATTACACACATATCCGGCGTGGGAGAAAGCCTTCAGAAGAGGCTCTTAATGACCTTACAGAGCGCTATGAAGCTATCGGCGGAATTTCTCCACTCGCAAAAATTACGGATGAACAGACAGAAAAGCTCGAAGCAGAATTGAATAAACGTTTCAGTGACTGCGAGTTTAGAGCGTATCAGGGTCTGAAACATATCGATCCTTTTATTGAGGACGCAGTGCATCAGATGAAAGAAGACGGAATTAAAAAAGCGGTCAGTATTGTGCTGGCGCCTCATTATTCCACGTTTAGTGTAAAATCTTATAACGGCCGTGCAAAAGAAGAATCAGAGAAAATCGACGGCCCGGTGATCTCAAGCGTGGAAAGCTGGTATGATGAGCCTAAGTTTATCAATTACTGGGTTGATCAGGTGAAAAAAACAATGGACTCTATGGACGATGCTGAACGTGAAAAGAGTGTTGTCATCTTCTCGGCACACAGCCTGCCGGAAAAAATTCTTCAAAACGGTGATCCTTACCCGGATCAGCTTAAGGAAACCGCGAGATTGATTGCTGAGAAAGCAGGAATTAAGAATTATGAGATCGGATGGCAGAGTGAAGGGAATACTCCTGATCCTTGGATTGGACCTGACGTTCAGGATTTAACCCGTGACCTCTATGAAAAAGAAGGCTACGAAGCGTTTGTATACTGTCCTGTAGGATTTGTAGCCGACCACCTCGAGGTTCTGTATGATAACGATTACGAATGTAAAGTCGTTACAGACGAACTGGGCGTGTCCTACTATCGTCCGGAAATGCCGAATGCTAAGCCGGAATTCATAGATTGCCTGGCTACAGTGATTGAAGAAAAATTAAAAGAGACAGACCGTTAAATTATTAGACCGCCCTGTTGAAAGTAAATGCGCAGGGCGGTTTTTGTATTGTGCGATGTAAAACCGAGATGTTGATTTTATTACGGCTCATTGTTCGTCGAATTAGGGACGTTGTTGATCGAGTTTGCTTTTTTGTTCATCGACTTGCTTTTAAACGTCTCCTTATCCGGGGAAGGAGAAGATCCGTCCCAACCTGCTCCTATCCCAACCCTTTCCGTCCAATATTCACAAGTACAATATCATCCGAGGGCGGATTATGCAGCCCGGCCCGGACATCACGAAAATGTCGTTGCAGGGGGCTTGTTCTTGAGAGGCTTCTGGCACCGATGACACGCATAGCCAGGTCCACGACACGGTTTGCACTATTAGTGACTACATACTTTGTTGCGGCAAGTTCGGATGCTGACTCAGGCCGCTTTTCCGGTTTCTGTTCCCACTTATCCACTGTGCCATAGAGCACGTGGCGACATGTAAAAAGCTCCAGGTCGATCTCACCGATTTTCCGCTGGACTTCCGGTGTGTCTTTGATCGGCCCGGGCAGAGTGGAGGGGCTGAAGCTTTGTGCGAACGAAACCGCTTCATTTCGTGCGGCAGTGGCAATTCCCAAGTATACAGCGGGAACTTGCAAATACCAGCTTTCAGGTGAAGGTTTCCCAGAGTGTGTGAACAAGAGATCTTCCCCTTTAATATGGACGTGATCGAGGTAAAGGTCGTCACTTTTAGTTGCTCTCATGGAGATTGTGTCCCAAGTTTCCCTGACGCCTACGCCTGGAAGCCTGTGATCAACAAGAAACGTACCTTTCGTATCCGTCCCGCTGATTCGGGCTGTGACAAGAGAATAATCAAGTGCCACAGCCATAGAAGTGAACGATTTTGTTCCGTTGAGAACCCATCCACCGTCTTTTTTGACCGCACTTGTAGATGGCAACCCTCCTCTTGAAGGACTTCCCGTTATTGATTCAGTAGCGGCCTGATTCAATAATATCTGGTCATTTACGACTTTTCTGCATAACTGTTCGAAAGCCCTTCCCCGCCAGTTCTGTTTTTCCCCGGCTTCCAAAATTACACCGAGGTGCCACCCGAGGGACAAGGCAGTAGCGCCGTCCCCGGTCGCGATCAGCTCCTGGAACTCAAGGAACTGCCTGAGGGTTAAGCCCTCACCACCGTATTGCTTAGGTACGGTAAGGGCTAAAAAGCCGGCTTGCTTTAAGTCGTTGAAGTTTTCCTTTGGGAACAGGTTGTTCTCATCGTAGTAAGCAGCCCGGTCGCTGAATGTTTTGGATAGTTCTTCTGCTTTTCGTAAAATAGGAATCGTATCTGCAATTGCCATCGGGGTGTCCTCCTCATTTTTATCCATAGTTGAAATAACCTCAAATAAGCCATTCGATAATAAAAGCTCATCTGGTTAACGTTTGCCTGAGCGAGGTGGCCCAAAGTCCATCCTCACAGCATCAATCTTCCATCCAGTCCGGGCGGTTGAACCCTTCAAAGTCTTCTTCGATGACTTTTTTAAAGGCGTCTGATTGAACGGCAGTTTTTATGTCTTCTACAAACTGTTCGTCAAGGTCTTCAGTCCGTACCACAATCTGGTTCTGTATTTCCGGCGGCATATTATCTACAACCAGGGCATCGTTCAGATCCATTCCTCCAGCAAGGGCGAAGTTTCCGTTTACTGCCGCAAGATCAAGAGAATCGAGGGACCTTGGCAGGTTCGCGGCTTCAATTTCTTTAAACTGCAGGTTCAAAGGGTTGCTGGTTACATCTGCCGGTGAGGCACGTATCGGGTCTGCGTCTTCACTGATTTCGATCAAGCCGGCATCGCGAAGAACTGTCAGTCCCCTGGACAGATTTGTCGGATCATTGGCCAGGCCAATCGTACTTCCTTCTTCAATCTCCCCAAGTGAATCGTATTGTTCAGAGTAAATGCCGATAGGGGCTGTCGGAACAGGAATGACAAGAGACAAGTCCATGTTACGGGTTTCGGTAAAAGCCGATAGATAAACTTCATGCTGATAGAGATTGGCGTCGAGAGACCCGTCGTCCAAGGACAAGTTTGGTTGGACGTAGTCACTGAATTCGACAATGCGCACATCGTATCCCATCTCCTCCAACGTGGGTTGAACGGCCCATTCAAGCATCTCTGTATAAGGAACGGTTCCCCCTAATACGAGTTCTTTTCTTTCTTTACCTGCGCTTTCATCTTCGCCGCACCCGGCCAGCAGTGCTGCCCCTGCCAGGAATGTGGCTAAAATACCTGCGTGTTTTCTTATCATCGGACCGTCTCTCCTTTCAATTTAAGATCTTTTTTCGTGACTTTATAAGCATAGCCGGGATGATCTTCGGGCAGGTCGGCATCGGTGTGTTCAAAAATCTTTTCTCTCAGAGTGCCGTTTTTATATTCTGTTTTATAAAGCCCTCTTGCTTGGAGTTCAGGGACAACAAGGTCAACAAACGCTTGAAGATCACCAGGTGAAACAAGGTGGTTCAGGTTAAAGCCGTCCACTCCTGAAGCTTCGAACTGTTTTTGAATTCCATCGGCTACTTCTTTTGGGTTCCCGACAATGCAGGTCTCCCGGTCAATTTGTTCAAACCTGCTTAGAACCTCGCGGATGGTCGGTTTCTTATCACGATTACGGTCCACGGTTGCTTGTTTGTAGTGAGCGTGTTCCGTTTTTTTGAAATCAAAGGGAAGATCCTGATCCAGAGATTCGTAGAAAGCCAGGTCATGCCCGCTCGCTCCTGAGAACTGGGCTTTCGCAGAATCGACACTCCACAACTGATCGTACTCAGCGAATTTTTGTTCAGCTTCCTCTGTGGTAGGGGCAACTACGACATTTAAAAAGGAGAAGAACTTCAGGTGATCAGGATTCCGTCCAATCCGGCGGGCCTGCTCCCGAATATCGTCAATGTATTCCCTGATTTTTTCCGGTGTCGGTCCTCCTACAAAAATACATTCGGCGTGTTTAGCGGCAAATGCCCGGCCTTTATCCGACGTGCCCGCCTGATAAAGAACCGGCGTCCGCTGAGGGGAAGGAGCACTTAAATGGGGACCGGCAACATTGAAAAACGTTCCCTGGTGATTAATTTGATGAACTTTTTCTGGATCCACAAGTGTCTTGTTATCCGAGTCTTCAACAACCGCATTGTCCTCCCAGCTTCCTTCCCAGAGCTTATAGGACGCTTCCAAAAACTCGTCAGCAATCGTGTAGCGTTTGTCGTGGCGGACCATGTCGCTCAGGCCGAAATTCCTTGCTGCATTGGGCAGGTAAGAGGTGACCACGTTCCAGGCAATGCGTCCGTCGGTCAAATGGTCAAGGCTTGAGAATTTCCTGGCGTTAGTAAAGGGCTGTTCATAAGTGGTGCTCACGGTGATGGCAAAAGATAAATGCTCGGTCACACTTGCCATAAACGGAACCACGTAGGATGCATCTATTGCCGGAACTTGAAGGCCGTCCCGGATGGAGGGGGAACCGCTCTGTCGGTAAGTATCATATACGCCCAATACTTCAGCGAAGAATACAGCGTCAAATTTTCCTTTCTCAAGAAGCCTGGCTAGTTCCGCCCAGTAAGCAGGATCCGTGTATTCCCGGTGCCTTCTGCTTTCTTTGTGTTTCCAAAGTCCGTGAGAATTGTGCATCGCACTCGTCATGTCAAATGCATTTAAAATGATTTGTCTGGTCATTGTTAAAAACTCCTTTTATAATTTGAATTAATTATTCTCATATGTATACTTGGTTTAATTTCAAAAAGATGACATCGCTTATCTCCTTTCATTACGAGTAAAATAAAAAACCCTCTTCCAAATAAGAAGAGGGTTGTGTAAGTACGGGAATACGCCCGACTGTTCAACTCTTCCTATCTTCCGGAGCATTCTCCGATGGATTTAACACCTTTCAATTCCATTGAGGATTGAGGTTGTTGAAGTTTCACAGGGCCATATCCCTCCACTTCTCTTGATAAAAAGAAACGATATTCAGTTGACTGCTAACGTGATATTAGATAACAGTTTATCTGAGATAGTCAGACTATTCAATGATTATTTCGGACCATATTGTGGGTAGTGATTCCTGGTGTAAATACCGGAGAATGAGCGAGAGCGAATATACAGTTCAAAAAAAATACCGTACGCTACACGCGTACGGCTCCTTACAGGGAGAGGAAATATGAGAAAGTGGGGGAGTTATGGTAGTTATATACCCGGCTTAAACAAGCCTAAACCTTTTTTTGAAAAAAATTAGTTATTTTTTTGAAGTGTATGTTTCCTGCGAGTGCATAAAGGACAATCCAGGATGCGAAATGAGAGCTGAAATCTGTTGCGTCCTGCTGAGGATAAACCTCAACAAAGTCCATGCCGCCAACACCACGTTTGCATACTTCGTAAATGATTGTCAGGAGTTCATAGGATGTGAGCCCGTTGCCATCTGCCGGCCCGCCCGGATTAAAGGCGTGGTCGAGGACATCACTGCAGATGCTCAAATAAACGACATCGGTTTCTTTTGCAGCAATGTCATACACTTCGTTTGCGAATTTCCGCAGGTCTTCTGCCTCACGGACATCATTTACAGTGAGAGTGGTGGCTCCGACTTCTTTTGCAAGCCTCCCGTTTTCTGCTTTGTTTCTCGGCCCGTGTATACCGAGGTGTACAAGGCTTTCGTTACGGACGCCTTTCGTTTCATATAACCTGTAAAAAGGTGACCCGCGTCCGTAGGGGTCGCCCACAGAATGTTCGTTGTTGTCATAATGGGCATCAAGGTGTATGATGCCGACCTTCTTGCCGGCTGACTCGGTAAGCGCTTCAATAATCGGATAGGTAATGCCGTGGTCACCGCCGAGTGCAATAGGAAATGCACCTGTACTCCAGATTTTTTTGGCAAACTCTTTGATTTTATTTTTCGTATCCTCCGGCTCGGCAGGTGTGACTGCAACATCACCCATGTCACCGAGTGTCACATGTTCAAACACATCAATGTGATCGAGTTCCGGGAGGTATCCGCTGTACCTGCCGGAGGAGAGCCTCATTACTTTGGGGCCGAGTTCACACCCCGTATAATCCCCCCAGGTGACAGCTCCTTCCCAGGGAACACCATAAACGATGGCGTCAACGTCTTTAACAGATTCAGGAGATTTTACGAGGTTTTTTGCACCTAAAAAGCAGGGTGTATTACCGTAGATCATTTTTTCAGACATTGTTCAGAGCCTCCTTGGAAATTAAGGTTACTTATTAAATATAGCCGTTCCGTCTAAGGGAAAAACCACCATTTTATTTTTACGTTTCTGCAACAATGGAGTAACTCAAAGTAACACTCCTATTATGATTTGGTTTCAAGTTGAACATGCATAGATCCTTACCTGACAACAGGTGTCAAAATATGTCGAAATGACAGATGTGACCGCGGAATATGGGGAAGAGGGATTTGATTTGTCGGTAAATTCAGTGGGACAAGTAAAGTAATATCCCTTATACTTAGTAAAGGTAAAAAAAATAAGGGGAATAGTCATGGACACAAAATGCACAAAAACAAAAACAGTTGTCTTGTTGCTGGCTGAAGAGAAGAGAAGTATTTTAAAGTCTGTGTTAGTAAAACTACCTTATTACCGGCATGCTCAGGACAAACGGGTAAAAGAAAAATTATCAGAACTTTTTGACACTATGATGGAGTTTTTAGATGGAATCTCAGACGACAATCTCACTGCCTGCGGGCGGGATGTAGCAAAATTCCGTGAAGACAAAGGTGTAAACTTTGAAGAGTTTCTTAATTCATTCGATGAGACCAGATTTGTTGTTGCGGAATATATAAAAGCACTGCCCATTGAAAAAAGTGAAAAGAATGAAGCGCTGCTGCGGCTCAACGAATTCTTCCTGTTAATTCAAAAACAGACGTGCCTCCATTCGGCTCACCTGAGTAATATTCAATTAAAAAAGAAAGAAGAACTCCTGCATTCTCTAGAAGAAGACAGGATGGAGATACTCGGAAGAATTTCCACCAGTTTTGCCCACGAATTCCGTAATCCATTGACGTCTATTAAAGGATTCGTGCAGCTTCTGGAGAGAAGAATGCCTGAAGACTTGCATGAAAAAGCATACATTGACTATATCAATCACGAAATTGAAGGACTTGAGGAGAATGTAAATCAATTTCTCATGCTGTCCAATACAAAAAATCACCAGGATGAACTGTCAGAAACAATCTGGTTTCATCACCTGTTATTATCAGTAACTGAAGCTTTCAGACCAGTTTGTTCTGAAAACGATATCAGACTGACACTTGAAATATCCGATACGTTAATTACAAAGGGATCGGAAGAACAACTGAGGCTCGCTGTAATGAAAATCATTCATAATGCAGTGGATGCCCTCATGTATGTCAATCATGAACGGACAATCTTTATCAGAGGGCAATTGGAGGATAATCTCAATAAAATCTACATCGAGAACAACGGTCCGAAAATACCCGACTACCTTTTGGAAACGATCTTTGATCCTTTCGTAAGCACGAAAGAATTAGGAAAGGGTCTGGGGCTGAGTGTGTGTAAGCAGATAATTGAAAAGCATGGCGGGACACTCCAATGTGTATCCGGCAAAGAAAAAACCACTTTTGAAATCTGTCTTCCCTACGGCTGAGAATCTGGAAAAAGCGTGTTTTTTAAAAAATGATATGCTATGATAAAATGTAGTCTTGCTAGAAAAGGATATAACAGATTGATCACGCTTCAGTAGGAGTGTTGTTTTTGTGAATAAAGATTGGGACCCGGTCGACCTTTTAAGGCATTACAGGCACGACTGGCTGAATCATTTGCAACTGATAAAAGGAAACCTTGCTCTTGGGAAAACAGAGCGTGTAGAAGTGTTACTTGATGAAATTATTCAGCAGGCTAAAAATGAAAGCAAGTTATCTAATATTAATGGAGGCCTTCTCGCAGAGCGACTGCTCACGTTTAATTGGGAGGCTCACAATTTCCGCCTGAGTTTTGAAGTGATAACGGATTCTTGTCATCTTGATACTAAGGAAATGGAAATCCTTCATGTTACAGAACGTCTTTTAGAGTGGTTTGACCACCATTGCTATGCTGGTGCGGACAACCACCTTCTTTTTGTCATAAATGAGGCAGAGGGAGTTCCTGTAATTGAGTTTGATTTTCAGGGTAAACTGATTACTGGATCAGTTTCGATCAGTGACCTGGAGCAGGCAGTCGGCCCCGGGGAACAAGTGGAGATAGAAGAGGTGGCAATGGGACAGGAAGAATGTTTCATCAGACTCCATTTTATTATTGAAGAGCGGCTTTGAACAATTAGAGGTGAAGCAGAATGTTTGTAGATAAGGTTAATATTTATGTAAAAGCAGGAGACGGCGGGAATGGGATCGTGGCTTACCGTCGTGAGAAGTATATTCCGGATGGCGGCCCTGCAGGTGGTGATGGAGGCCGAGGTGCAGATGTGGTCTTTGTCGTAGACGAGGGTCTTCGTACGCTGATGGATTTTAGATATCAAAGGCATTTTAAAGCAGAACGAGGAGAAAATGGCCGTCCGAAAAACCAGCACGGTAAAGGCGGAAAAGAAATGGTTGTCCGTGTTCCTCCTGGAACAACTGTAGTAGATCAGGATACAGGAAAAGTTATTGCTGATTTGACAGAGGAAGGACAAAAGCATGTGGTCGTCAAAGGCGGACGGGGCGGAAGAGGGAACTCCCGTTTTGCCACACCGGCAAACCCGGCACCTGAGCATGCTGAAAACGGACAGCCTGGGGAAGAGTGTAACCTGACCCTTGAGTTGAAAGTGCTGGCAGATGCAGGGTTAGTCGGATTTCCAAGTGTCGGGAAGAGTACGCTGTTAAGTGTGGTTTCGGCTGCTAAACCGAAAATTGCAGATTACCATTTCACAACACTTGCACCGAACCTGGGTGTAGTTGAAACAGAAGATTCACGCGGGTTTGTTATGGCCGACCTTCCTGGTTTGATTGAAGGTGCCCACTCAGGCGTGGGACTGGGTCATCAATTTCTTCGTCATATTGAGCGGACAAGGGTAATCGTTCATGTCATTGATATGTCAGGACTTGAAGGAAGGGATCCTTATGAGGATTACCTGACCATTAATGAAGAGCTTAAGCAGTATAAAATGAGGCTCACAGAGCGCCCGCAGATTATTGTGGCAAACAAAATGGATATTCCTGAAGCAGAAGAGCACCTGGAAGCGTTTCGTGAAAAAGTAGAAGAAGACGTTCAAATCTTCCCGATTTCAGCAGTAACGAAGAAGGGGCTTAGAGATCTTCTGCATGCAATCGCTGATAAAATTGAGACAACCGATGAGTTCCCTCTTTATGATGAGGAGGAAAAAGAACAGCGCGTTCTTTATAAGTTCGAGAAGAAAGAAGCACCGTTTACGATCAGTCGTGATGACGATGGTGCCTTCATCATAGAAGGGGCAGACATTGAAATGGCCTTTAAGATGACGGACTTTAACCGTGACGATTCCGTTCGCCGATTCGCACGTAAAATGCGTCACATGGGAATTGATGATGCATTGAGGGAGAAAGGTGCTGAAAACGGAGATACAGTACGTATTCTTCGCTATGAGTTTGAATTTGTTGAATAACGTTTTATACAAAAGGGCTGCAGACTGCAGGCCCTTTTCTTTATCCAAAGAGATGTGTTGGGACGAAAGAGGAAAGTTCGGGGGTCTGTCCCCGCACAATTGAGGGTGTTCTCTTGACAGAGGATGTTTCTAGATCGAGGAGGTGATGGCGGGGCCGGAATATAGTGTATTCTCTTTATATCGTCCAAGAGTCTGCATAACCCGTGGAAAGTTCTCCGTAAACCCGTCCCAACTCTCCAAAAATTTACTTAAACTCTCCATAACGTCCCCTCAAACCATCCGACCTGCTGGGAAACGGGAAATTGTACTTCACTGGTAGGGAGGACAGCACATTAACAAAGCTTATCCAACCGGCAATTCTTGAAAAACTGGTTCATCCAAATTCATTTTTACTCTTTCTTTTTCAGGACAAAGGCCATTATAATAAAGAATATTACATCAGAGAGCATGAAGGTGGTGATCTTGGTGAAACGAAAAACAGATCATTTTTATTTAGTAAGGGAAGATATGCTTTCAGAAGCGATGCTGAAGACGGTCGAGGCAAAAAAACTTCTGGAGAGCGGTAAAGTAGAAAATGTGAGTGAAGCGGCAGAGCTCCTTGACATGAGCAGAAGTGCTTATTACAAATATAAAGATGGTATTTTTCCATTTCATGCGATGGTAAAAGAAAAGATCGTCACCCTTTCCATCCATCTTGAGGACCAGTCCGGTGCCCTCTCAAAACTTCTGGCCATTATTGCAGAAGAAGGTGGGAACGTTTTGACGATTAACCAGACCATACCTCTTCAGGGACGCGCTAACCTTACCCTGTCAATTGAAACAGCTGCCATGACCTCCAATATCAACAGACTGGTATACAGAATTGAAACACTTGAGTATATAGAAAGAGTCGAGGTTATCGGCTCAGGAACTTAAGTATCAGATTACAGAAGGTGGCATCAGACAATGAACGTTGGATTTTTAGGACCTGCCGGGTCTTTTTCTCATGTGGCAAGCCAGACACTCTTTCCGGATGCCGTGCATAAACCGTACTCCACCATTCCCGACAGCATTGATGCTGCAAAAGAAGGTCAAATAAATATTGCTGTGGTCCCTCTTGAAAACACCATTGAGGGGTCCGTAAATATAACACTTGATTATATCCTGCATTATCAAAAGCTCGAAATAATAAAAGAATTAACAATACCGATTGATCAGCATCTTATGGTGCACCCTGACTGGAGTTCTTCATGGCAAGACGAGATTACAACAGTTTTCTCACACCCACATGCGGTGGCGCAGTGTCATTTATTTATCCGTAAAAACCTGCCTGATGCAAAAGTGGAGCACATCGATTCAACAGCTGCTGCGGCAAAGTACGTAAGTGAACACCCGGATGAACCTGTTGCAGCAATTGCCAACAAAGGGGCAGCAGGCATTTACCGGTTGGATGTAGTACAGAATCGAATTAATGATTACCAAAACAACCATACCCGTTTTGTAGCATTGTCAGAAAAAACAATCACAACGAAGCGCACTATCGGAAGGACTTGTTCGCAAACAGGTATTAAGACGACCCTCGTCATTACGCTTCCGGAAGACCATTCAGGAGCCCTTCATCAGGTGTTGTCGGCATTTTCCTGGCGGCGGCTTAATCTGACAAAAATTGAATCCCGTCCAATGAAAACGGGGCTCGGAAATTATTTCTTTATAATTGATGTGGAAAAAGAACTGGACGACATCCTTCTTCCGGGTGCGATTAAGGAAATCGAAGCCCTTGGATGCGGAGTATCAGTTCTTGGGAGCTACCCTTGTTATCTGCAAAAAACATAAGACTCGAAGCAAGCGGAAGCTGTCCTGTTAGGTTATTAAAGGACAGCTTCTTTTTTATTTGATTTCAACGCTGTTTTCACCAAGGATAAAGAAGCTATAACACCTGAAGGCTCCTGCGGGAGGGGACGGCAAGGTAAGATAAGATAAGACCCCGCAACTAGGAGAAGGGCACTGAAAGAGTCTTCGTTGAAAATAACGTCGCCACTTTAGTGCTGTATTAAAAAATCATAGTATTTTATAAAAGTGATGATTGGAGCGAATGAGCGCAAATCAATATCTCACTTTAACAAAGCTGTTTTAATAATGGCCTTGTTCAGTGTCCTTTAGGAGCTTGAGTAGGCTTACCGGCATCTTGTAAAAAGCGAAGGATAGGTCTGCGAACTCGTGTTTATAAGAAAAGAAAAATAGGAGCATTATACGAAAACAACGAACTCCAATACTATTCACTGGTTATACATCCCGTATTTTTATCATAAAATTGTGAAGAAAAGGACTGTACGGTTGTTAAGGTGATGATGTGACCATTCGCCCATCCTTGCATAGGATGTAATGAATACGTATGGGAGGGATCACAGAAAGTGAAAATACACATTGTTCAAAAAGGTGATACACTCTGGAAGCTTTCGCAAAAGTACGGTGTTAACTTCGAGGAGTTGAAAGCCGCAAATAGTCACCTGTCAAATCCGGATCTCATTATGCCTGGAATGAAGATAAAAGTTCCTTCAGGTGGAGTCCAGGCTAAAGTTGCTGGTGCTGCAAAAGAAGCGCCGATAGCAGGAGCAGCAAAGGAGGCGCCTGTCGCAGCAAAGGAAGCACCTGTAGCTCCAAAGGAGGCTCCTAAAGAAGCACCTAAAGAAGCACCAGTTGCCCCGCAAAAGAAAGCACCTTCAATTAAGGAAGAAAAAGAAGCGCCGGTAGCAAAGGCTGCACCTCCGCAACAACCGGCTTATAAATTGCAACAGAAGATGAATTTCAATTTTTACAAGCAGAAGCAGGAACCTAAAAAGGAATATCCGAAGGCAGCGGCACCACCGAAAATGCCTAAGCCTAAAGAACAGCCGAAGAAAGCAGCTCCAGCTGCAAAAGAAGAGCCTAAAAAAGCAGCTCCAAAACAAGCGCCCAAACAGCAGCCAAAAATGCAGCCGAAACAACAGCCCAAACAACAGCCGAAACAGCAACCTAAAACAGCCCCACAACAGGTGAAAGGGCAGCAGGCTCCTAAACAGGCACAGCCAAATCAGATGATGCCTCAGCAGGTGATGGGTATGCAGGCACAGCCAAATCAGATGATGCCTCAGCAGGTGATGGGTATGCAGGCACAGCCAAATCAGATGATGCCTCAGCAGGTGATGGGTATGCAGGCACAGCCGAATCAGATGATGCCGCAACAGGTGATGGGTATGCAGGCACAGCCAAATCAGATGATGCCACAACAGGTGATGGGTATGCAGGCACAGCCGAATCAGATGATGCCGCAACAGGTGATGGGTATGCAGGCACAGCCAAATCAGATGATGCCACAGGTGATGGGCCAGCAAATGATGCCGCATCATCACTGTTATCCATATCCGATCAGTCCTGTTATGCCAGGGTGTGCATGTCAGGGAGGCTATGGTATGATGCCACAACAGGTGATGGGTATGCAGGCACAGCCCAATATGATGATGCCACAGGTAATGGGCCAGCAGATGATGCCAAATCAAATGATGCCACAGGTAATGGGGCAGCAAATGATGCCGAATATGATGATGGATGAGAACATGATGATGAATCACGATGACCTCTTGAATGACGATGATTTTGAAACAGATGATATGGATACATCAGGTCTTTACCAGCCTGGTGACATGGCTCATATGTATGGAGACTTAACTGAACAGCAGTTTCAGCCCCAACAGATGCAGCAATTTATGCAGAATCCGAATTGGTATGGTGCCAATGGCTACGGTATGATGAACCGATACCACATGGGCCAGCAACCTTATTATCAGGGCTGGAATCAAAAGAGTCAGGAAGATGAAAATCAATAAGATGTGAAGAAAGGTACTCATAGGCGGATGCTCTATGGGTGCCTTTTTATTCTTGTTGTTCTTCGAATCACCTCATGAAATCCCTTATAATTCCAGGCCTTTGTCCTTTGTAAGACAGGAGCTGTTTCCTTTAACTAACAGAATCATTTTTCCTCCAGAGCCACATCCTAAGTGGTGAAAGGAGGGTTAAAAATATGAAGAAATGGTTTATGAGCTTAACCGCAGCTGTCATGCTGGTTGCAGGTTTAACAGGCTGTGGCGGTAATGGTGATATGAATGACGAGGGTGAGCAGGAAGGCTTCTTCACCAGAGGTTACAATAACCGGACAACTGGTCAGGATGCTGGAGGCTACCTTAACCGCCGTCAAGGTATGACTGGCACATACTACGGTCAGAACTATGGTTATAAGAACTATGGGATGAACCGTGGCCGTGAAACGGAGCGTTATGGAACAAGAGCTTCCAACTACGGTAATCCAATGACTGGTTACAAAACCCGCGCCAGAGGTGTGGACCGTAACACAAACCTTGGATTAAACCGTAACCGAAATACCGGCTTCGGTATGCGCGGTAATACAGTGCGTGGCGCTGGAAGAGGTATCGTTGGTAACAACAGACCTGGCATGGTCGATAACAACGGGATCCTTAACCGATTCCAGGCAACGGGCAACCGATTCGGCGGTTATGACAATCACCAGCGTTATTCCACAAAAGGACAAGCTTCTCAAGGTAACCGCTACTCAGGCTACTATGACGGTGAAGAAGGTCATAAAGCACGTCGCATTGCCAACCGTGTAGAAGACATGGACAATGTTGAAGACTGCCGCGTTATTGTAAATGGCAATGATGTTGTCGTTGGTCTGGACGTACGTGGTGAAAGCCAGAGAACAGAACAAAAAGTCCGCAGGCTTGTTTCTAAAATGGGCGACGATATGGACGTCTACGTTGTAACAGAGCAGGAGCAGATGGACCGGGTTCGTTCGATGGATGACCGTCTCAGAGCGGGAGAACCATTTGAAGAAGTCGGCGCTACATTTAATGATATGGTTCAAGATCTTGGCAGAGCCATTCAACGACCGTTCGAACGTTCACGATAATTTGGATTGAGGCAGGTTGCTCAGGCGATCTGCCTCTTTATTTGCCAGGCGTTTTCTCTTCTGGAAATTTATTCTATAATTGATTTTAGTTTAAGAAGGGGAAAAGATGGCCGGACATTCCACTTAAGCACAGAAAAGGAAGGCAGGATGTGAAAAAGGGGAAGGTATTCACACAAATATCGAGAGAGATCTTTACAACATTTCGAAAAGGCGGTGATGATCCATCAGTTAATGCATCGCTTAAAGCAGCGATAGCGAAAGCAAAAGCGGCTAATATGCCGAATGATAACGTTGAGCGAACGATAAAAAAGCGACTGGTAACCTTGATGGTGTCATTTATGAAGATATTACATATGAGGGATACGCTCGACACGGGGTGGATGTCTATATTGAAGGGCTCACAGATAACAAAAACCCTACAGCAGCAGAAGTTCGTTTTGCTTTTAACAAAAATTGGGGGGGACCTGGTGAGAGCGGGTGTGTGACTTTTATGTTTGAGAGAAAAGGTTTCTTCGTCATCGAAACAAGAGGGGACGAAAAGGGTGAGCAGATAACCCTTAATGCGATTGAAGCTGGTGCAGAAGATGTGGTTGAGCACCCCGGTTTTGTAGAAGTACTGACTGAACCGGAGGCCTATCATGACGTGATGGAAGCATTAATGAATAAGGATATCACTCCCCTGGAATCTGAAATTGCAATGGTGCCTAATGTGAAGACTTTCCTTACTGAAGAAGAAGCAGAAGAGGTCCTGAGCCTGGTTGAGGCCCTTGAGGACAATGACGATGTGCAAAGTGTGTATCATAATCTTGAAATTCTATAAAAGTACGGATAAACATTCTCATCCTGGGAAACACTAAGTGTAGCTACGGGATGGGACTTTATTTGTCTCTGAACCGGGTGTTTGTAAGGAGGCGGATTGCCATGCTTGCTGTTACAGTAGGTCCGGTAAAATTACATAAAAAGAAAGCAATACTGTTTCTTTTACCTTTATTATGTCTTGTTTTGTTTATTTCCCAGCCTGAGAGTGTCGCTGAAGAAGAAAATGACGATACAGGGGCATATCAAGTAACAGGCCCGTTAACGATGGAAGTTGTATTGCAAAGGGAATACCTCGATGGCGAAATAAGTGAAGAAACGGTTGAAGAAGTCATCTGGTCCATGGAAGATTTCTGGTCTTTCTATAGTGACTGGCAGCTTGTTGGTCAATCGGCAGAACAGGTTGTTTTTAAAAAGGAAGTGAATGATATCTCTCCTTTGCTTAAACTGAATGGCTACTTCGGACTTTCAGAAGGAGGGACCCTCAGTATTTTCAACGGCAGGCCTGAGGATAATGAGGTCATTCAGTCATTTTTTCAAATCCATACAGACCGATTAAAAAGTCAGGCTCAAAGTGAACTTCAAAAAGGGATTCCTGTGTCTACCAAGGATCAGTATCTGGATGTGATCCAGATGTATGAAAAATACGCAAAAACAGACCTGTAAACTAACGGCCATCTCTGAAGTGAAAGCGGAGGTGGTCTTTTTTGATCTTCTGAAATAATCCAAAAGAAAAAGAGCTCGGGAATAGTAAAGCGACTGTTATTAGTAAAAACCAATTTCAAAACACTTTTACTGCTTTCCTCTCGTTTTTTATCCCTCCCTCTTTGCGCCTGTTTATGCTAATATAGAAATATATGTTCGCATGAGGAGAGATTTCGTGATTGAATTTGTTACGGGAAGATTAAGTTATATTGATACAGAATATATTGTCCTTGATGTTAATGGCATCGGATACCTTGTTTATTGTCCAAACCCGTTCAGCTTTCAAAAACATGAAGGCAGCACGGTTACTGTGTATACATACCAGCATGTTCGTGAAGATGCATTAAAATTATTCGGATTTCATAACCGCGAAGAGAGAAGGCTTTTCGAAAAACTTCTGCAGGTATCGGGAATCGGCCCGAAAGGTGCTTTGGCAATCCTTGCTGCCGGAGCGCCGGAACGTGTTGTTTCAGCAATTGAAGAGGAAGACGAAAAGTTTCTTGTGAAGTTCCCTGGTGTAGGAAAAAAGACAGCCCGTCAGATTATACTGGATCTTAAAGGGAAACTCCCGGAATGGATGCCATCCCTTCTGGATCATGACGGCCATCCTGTTAATGAAGCAGGGCATAAACGAATAGCCGGAAACAAAGAGCTTGATGAAGCCGTGGAAGCACTGAAAGCTCTGGGATATGTTGATAAAGAAATTAACCGGGCAATGCCAGTCCTTAAAGATAAAGACCTGACAACCGACGCATATATAAAAGAGGCATTAAAATTAATGCTGAAAGTTTAGCCTTATGCTCATATGGGATCGGAGGATATCGAAATGGAAGAACGGATTGTGAGCGGAGAGACCCAGAGAGAGGAAGAGTGGGCAGAGTTATCCCTCAGACCTCAGCGGCTCTCCCAGTATATCGGTCAGCAGACGGTTAAAGAAAATTTAAAAGTATTCATTGAAGCGGCAAAAATGCGTGAGGAGTCACTCGACCATGTCCTTCTTTACGGACCGCCCGGACTTGGCAAGACAACCCTGGCAACGATCATTTCAAATGAAATGGGCGTTAATTTAAGAACGACTGCGGGTCCTGCCATTGAGCGCCCCGGAGATCTGGCTGCCATCCTCACAGCCCTCGAGCCCGGCGATGTGCTGTTTATCGATGAGATTCACAGGTTAAACCGAGCTGTGGAGGAGGTACTCTACCCTGCAATGGAGGACTTCTGTCTTGATATTGTTATCGGTAAAGGCCCCTCAGCACGGTCTGTCCGGCTTGATCTGCCTCCTTTCACCCTGGTTGGGGCAACGACACGGGCGGGGATGCTGTCAGCTCCACTGAGAGACCGGTTTGGTGTGGTATCCAGGCTTGAATATTACACACATGAGGAACTGTCCGAAATTGTAACGAGGACAGCTGATGTAATGGAGGTTGAGATAGATGTCAATGCCAGTGCTGAAATTGCGAGACGTTCAAGGGGAACGCCGCGAATCGCCAACAGGCTTCTCAGGCGCGTACGGGACTTTGCCCAGGTGAGAGCAGACGGAAGTGTTAATGATGCAATCACAAATCAGGCGCTTGAGCTTTTGCAGGTGGATAAAGAAGGACTCGATCACATTGATCACAAACTTCTCAGAGGGATGATTGAGAAATTCAGAGGCGGTCCGGTCGGGCTCGATACGATTGCGGCCACCATTGGCGAAGAATCTCACACCATAGAAGATGTTTATGAACCTTATTTGTTACAAATTGGCTTTTTACAGAGGACTCCCCGGGGAAGAATGGTAACACACAGAGTTTACGATCATTTTAACCTGGAGGTGCCAAAGCTTTGATAAGTATACCTAAGCTGCTCATCACTCTTGGAGCAGTCCTGATTATAGCAGGCCTTATCTGGCAGGTGGGAGGACGGTTTATTAATTTAGGAAAGTTGCCGGGAGACATCCTGTTTACCCGGGGAAATACAACCGTTTATTTTCCAATCGTTACATCTATTGTAATAAGTATTGTACTGTCTTTGATTTTCTATTTTATCGGCCGTATGAGGTAAGTTACCGGACCCGGATTTCCGGGTTCGCTTTATTTGTGTACAGAAAAGTCTCCCTCATCATGGAAAATTGATACAGGGTTGTGGTCCTGAAAAAGAAAGTGGCGGTTGAGGCTTGTTTTTACTATACTAAGTAGGCATATATTTTTTGTAGGAAAGAAGAGGTAGTTTTATGGACGTTTCACAGTTTGATTTTAACCTTCCGGACCGTTTGATCGCGCAAACGCCGTTAAGAGACCGGACACAATCCCGTCTCCTTGTAATGAACAGAAAAATTGGTGAGATTGAGCACCGGACTTTTACTGATATGCTGAGTTACCTGCAGGAAGGAGATGCCCTGGTCATTAATAATACCCGTGTTATTCCTGCAAGGCTTCTGGGAATGAAGGAAGAAACAGGGGCAAAAATCGAAGTGTTATTGTTAACCGATAAAGGTGAGCACACGTGGGAAGCTCTTGTAAAGCCTGCGAAAAGACTCAAGGTGGGCACGAAGGTGAACTTTGGTGATGGTAAGCTGACTGGCACATGTGTGAAAGAACTGCCGGAGGGACGCAGAGAAATTCAGTTTTCTTTTGATGGTATCTTCCACGAAATTCTGGACGAGCTTGGTCAGATGCCGCTCCCGCCTTATATTCAGACTCAGCTTGATGAAAAAGAGAGATATCAGACTGTTTATGCCAAACACCGTGGATCGGCAGCAGCACCTACTGCCGGGCTTCACTTTACAGAGGAATTGCTCGCTGAAGCGGTGAATAAAGGTATAACAGTCGTCAACATCACCCTTCACGTGGGCCTTGGCACCTTCAGACCGGTTTCAGTGGACGATGTGAAGTCTCATAAAATGCATGCGGAATTTTACCAGATGGATGAAGAAGCTGCCCGTAAGTTGAATGACGTAAGGCAGCAAGGAGGCCGTATCATCGCGGTAGGAACTACGTCAGCAAGGACCCTCGAGACCATTACCCGTGACCATGGGGGAGAGTTTGTTGCTTCTTCAGGATGGACGGATATCTTTATTTACCCTGGTTTTTCGTTTAAGGCACTCGATGGTCTTCTAACCAATTTTCACCTGCCAAAATCCACACTCGTCATGCTCGTAAGTGCTTTTGCAGGCCGTGAGAACGTATTGAAGGCATACAACGAAGCGGTTGAAAAAGACTACCGGTTTTTCAGTTTCGGCGACGCCATGCTGTTGATTTAAGGATTAATTTAAGGAAGTGAATGAAATGCCACCAATCACATATGAACATATAAAAACTTGTAAACAGTCCGGGGCCAGACTTGGCATCGTCCATACCCCGCACGGTTCTTTTGAGACCCCGGTCTTCATGCCGGTCGGGACTCTTGCCACTGTAAAAACGATGAGCCCTGATGAGTTAAAGGAGCTTGGTGCGGAAATTATTCTGAGTAACACTTATCACCTCTGGCTCCGCCCGGGACATGAGATTGTCAAAGAAGCAGGAGGGCTTCATAAGTTCATGAACTGGGATAAGCCGATTTTGACGGATTCGGGCGGATTTCAAGTGTTCAGTCTGAGTGATATGCGAAAGATTACAGAAGAAGGGGTCGAGTTCCGGAACCACCTGAGCGGGGAGAAGATGTTCCTTTCCCCTGAAGGGGCGATGGAGATTCAGAATGCCCTTGGCCCTGATATCATGATGGCTTTTGATGAGTGTCCTCCTTATCCTGCAGAACATGATTATATGAAGGCTTCGGTAGAGAGAACGACCCGCTGGGCAGAGCGGTGTCTCAAAGCCCACAAGCGCCCCGGCGAGCAAGGGCTTTTTGGTATTGTTCAAGGAGGAGAATACGAAGATTTACGCAGACAAAGTGCAGAGGATCTTGTGTCTCTTGATTTTCCCGGCTACGCTATCGGAGGGTTAAGTGTCGGAGAACCGAAAGATGTTATGAACCGGGCCCTTGAGTTCACAACACCTCTCCTGCCTGAAAACAAACCTCGTTACCTTATGGGAGTAGGATCTCCTGACTCCTTAATTGACGGAGCTGTTCGCGGAGTGGATATGTTTGACTGTGTGCTGCCTACCCGTATAGCAAGAAACGGAACGCTTATGACCAGTGAAGGACGTCTTGTTGTAAGAAATGCAAAGTATGCACGCGATTACCGGCCTCTTGATGAAAGTTGTGAATGCCATGTATGTAAAAATTATTCCAGAGCTTATATTCGTCACCTTATTAAGGCGAATGAAACATTTGGATTCAGACTGACAAGCTATCACAACCTGTTTTTCCTGGTAAATCTCATGGAAAGAGTCAGAGAGGCAATCCGGGAGGACCGGCTGCTTGATTTCAGAGAAGAGTTCTTTGAGGCATATGGTTTTAACAAAAAAGATGCGAAGAATTTTTAACTTACAGGGAGAGTTTCCCCGTTAAGTGGTTAAAAACATGTTTATATTCAAACATTTTCGTATGTTTTACATGTTTTCATTGATTTTCACGTATAAAATTGTCTACAATAGTACGGGAGAGTCAACAATCAGTAACAGAGGAAGATCTCTTATGAATGATCATATATACTGATCGGGATTGATTTGAAAGGGGTGAAACTTATGGATATGTTAGGTGCAATTGTACCATTACTACTTATGTTCGCGATCTTTTATTTTCTTTTGATCCGTCCGCAGCAAAAACGCCAGAAGAAGATTCAGCAGATGCATTCTTCTCTTGAAAAAGGTGATAAAATTATCACAATCGGCGGCTTGCACGGAACGATTGATGCTCTTGATGACGAACGCATCATCGTCGTTGTTGATAATGGAAGTAAACTTACGTTCGACCGACAGGCCGTTCGTGACGTAACAAACAGAGACTAATTAAAAAACCAGCTCCTTTTGGGGCTGGTTTTTTCGTTG
Organism: Alteribacter salitolerans; assembly: GCF_016901055.1. Lineage (NCBI taxonomy): Bacteria > Bacillati > Bacillota > Bacilli > Caryophanales > Bacillaceae > Alteribacter > Alteribacter salitolerans. The sequence continues at coordinate 40,081 of NZ_JAFEUX010000014.1, forward strand.
TGAATTTTCATCGTCTATTCCCTCGAATTCCCTCCTATCAGATTGACCCCGAGAATCCCTCCCAACACACTGGCACCGGTGTAACCGGCGTGCATAAGGGACTGCTGCAAATCAAAGAGCTGGTTGTATCCCAGGAACTGAACGAGAAAAATGACGAGGGTGTACAGGACAGCTGTAGCACCTCCAACTAGCCAGCCTTTTCGTTTTGCTTTCCCGCCGGCAATAAAACCGCCAATGAACACAGCAAGAAAGGAGAACAACACGAGAAACCAGGCTACTGAACTTTCTTCCATTGAACTGAAGCGTAAAAACAGCGAAACGATAAAGCTCGCTGCGAGTACAAGGATTAAAATGGCCAGGATGCCGTACAGGGCACTTGAGAATATTTGTCTCTGTTCCATAAACTCATACCTCCTTTTATAGTTGCGTTTAGTAAATTCTATTCAACTTGTACAAATTTAGACGAGCAATTTACGTGAGTAAACATGATTGTCCATGCAGGTTCATAGAATGAACTGAAAAGAGGGAGGGGCTGTCTGAATGGATCTCATTCTCACGTTTGTTATCTTTGTGATCAGCTACGTGTTTATTATCAGTGAGAAATATAACAGAGCACTCGTAGCCTGTCTTGGGGGCGTGGCTATGCTGTTTGCCGGTGTGCTCGATTTAAATACTGCGTTTATGGAACATATTGACTGGCATACGATTGTTCTTTTACTGTCAATGATGATACTTGTATCGATTACAAGTCAGAGTGGCTTTTTTGAGTACGTGGCCATATCTCTGGCTAGGATTGTGAAAGGCCGTCCTTTACCATTGTTAATAATGGTCTCTACGTTAACCGCGGTTGGTTCTGCATTCTTAAACAACGTTACAACAGTTCTGCTCGTTGTCCCCATCGTTTTCACACTTACTAAATTACTTAAAATATCTGCAATTCCATACTTACTGGCTACGATTTTAGCTTCAAATATTGGAGGTACTGCAACGCTCATTGGTGATCCTCCAAACCTGATGATTGGTCAGGCTGTTGAACACTTAACGTTTAATGCTTTTCTTATTCACCTCGGACCGGTCGTTTTGTTTATTTTTATCGTGATCATGTGCTGGGTAACTTTTCTTTACCGCGGGCAGCTTCATGTGTCATTGGAAGAACGAAAAGCCCTCATGGCTCTCAGACCGGCCGATTTTTTACGGCATAGAAGGATTCTTGTGAAATCCGTATTTGTTTTGTCTGTAACAACACTTGGTTTTTTACTGCAGCCCCTTTTGTCTGTGGAATTAACCAGTGTAGCCATGGCGGGAGCTCTTTTGCTGATGTTTTTGACACATGATGAGCAGCAGACAGAAGAGGTGTTTCAGTCCATTGAATGGGTAACGCTGTTTTTCTTTGTCGGGTTATTCATGCTTGTGGGCGGACTGAAAGAGGTGGGGATCATTGATCAGATTGCAAGTTCGATTATTCATTATACAGACGGGGACCTTCCAAAAACGGCTATGCTTATTTTGTGGGTATCAGGTTTATTGTCCGGGTTCGTAGATAATATCCCTTTCGTTGCGGCCATGATCCCTGTTATTCTTGAATTTCAGGAATATGGTATGACCAACCTTGATCCTCTTTGGTGGGCGCTGGCACTTGGGGCATGTCTTGGGGGGAACGGCACGCTGATCGGCGCTAGTTCAAACGTAATTGTCGCGGGAATGGCGGTCAGGGCGAAGCAGCCGTTCACCTACATTGATTTTCTGAAAATAGGTGCACCTGCTGCAATTGTGTCCTTTGTGATTTCGAGTATCTATATTTACTTTAGGTATCTTATTTATCTGTAGAAATTATCAGAGGAAGGTGTCTTAAAACGAAATTGGCAATGGCTGCTCACGATGCTCGTCCGGCTGTAAAAAAACTACTCCTGCAGGCTTTTAAAAGAGCGCAGCAGTTTGATTCATTGCTTCGAGGTTGATCCAAAGGTAAAAAACGACCTTAGGTCAACCTCTTCGTTTTGTTCTTCCAACTATTACAATGTACACAATCGTGAGCTTCGGTGAAACTAAGGCTGAATGAAGTTCGTTTAGCGAGGAGCGGGAGTTGTGGATATTGGAACGATTGCAGCCAGGACGATCGTCATTTATTTTGTCATCCTTCTCGTTTTACGAATGATGGGAAAACGTGAGATCGGCCAGCTTTCAATAGTTGATTTTGTCGTATCGATCATGATTGCGGAATTAGCCGTTGTATCCATCGAAAACACAACCGTACCTATGGTGGAGCAGGTGCTTCCCATGGTTGTTCTGCTGGTCATTCAAGTAAGTTTGGCCTATATATCACTGAAAAGTGAGCGGTTGCGTAAATTGATTGACGGTAAGCCCTCTTTGCTCATTAGCCGGGGGGAAATTGATGAAAAAGAGATGAAAAAACAACGGTACAATTTCGATGATCTTTTAACCCAGCTGAGGCAGAACGATGTCCAATCACCTGCTGATGTGGAATTCGCCATTTTGGAACCATCAGGGGACCTGTCCATAATAAAAAAGAAGGAAAATGAGGAGAAAAAAGAGGTGCAGCTGCCCCTTCCTCTGATTCTGGACGGAAAGGTGCAGAAGGCCCATCTTGAAAAAATGGGGAAGACGCCCCTTTGGCTGAGACAGGAACTGAGAAAGCTCGGTTACAGGGACGTGAAGAAAATATCCTATTGTATTATGACCGACAATCAAACGTTTTATATTGACGAAAAAAACTTCTAAGCTGCCTGTTTAAGGTTGTTGGTCCTTAAACAGGCAGCTTGTTGTGTGTTGGGGAATGGTGGGGCTTATCTGGTTTGAAAATAGCAACAATTTATACCAAAAGATCTGTTAAACTCAGGTGTAGATTTACGCTCACCGCACGCCCTCTTCGCAGGGGCGCCGGTGAGTCTCCAGGAGCTTTATGCCTGCTTCTTTCTCTACCAGAAACGCTGCGCAGATATGTGCGTCGAAGCAACTCGCAGCTTATTCGTGGTGTAACCCCTCATCGCTCCCTCAGGAGTGTCGAACATTCGCTGCAATCAACTTTATTAATAAACCAACAATATTCTTTAACACCGCCATAAGTAAAGAGCCTGATTTTAAAACTTCCAGGATGAATGTTGGGAATTCAAGACCGCTTCCCATAAACCGCAAACGTCCCTGATAACATTTGAGCACTAGAAGAACCGTCCAATTACCGGAAGGCGTCTTGCTTCTTCTTTTTTGATTAACTTAAACAAGAAGAGCAGCACTGTGTAGGTGATCGTTGTAAGCCCAATCTGACCCAGAGTCTGCCACAAAAGACTGCTTTCTATTGTGACATACTTAAGTGAAGCATATGCAACGGCTCCTGACATGATAATGATCAGCAGTACTTTACCGAACTCCCGCAAATTTACCGTGAAGCTGATTGTCTTTGCCAGTGTGGCAAAATGAAGCAGAGTAACGAGTATAAAGCCTGTAACAATCGCAAGGGCTGCCCCCATGATACCGAGCTCAGGTCTTGAGGCCAGAACAAAAATCGCAGCTATTTTCACTACAGCACCAACGAGGCTGTTAAACATAGCAGCTTTAGCTAAATTGAGGGCCTGCAGAGCTGCCTGAAGAGGGCCCTGAAAGTATAAAAAGATACTGAAAGGGGCCATGATTACGACATATGCTGCTACTTCAGGGGCGTTGTACATAAGTGTCATCACCGGTTCTGCGAACATATATAAGATTACGGCAGCACCGCCACCCGATACAAGTGCCAGGCGCAAGGCCTGGCCGAGCCGGTGGTGAATAATGCCGTATTGCTTCTGGGACGCAGCTTCGCTTATTGCTGGTACGAGAGAAACACTTAACGAATAGGTAATAAATGTCGGGAGAAGCAGAAGCGGAATGACAAACCCGGCCAGTTCGCCGTACTGTGCAGTTGCAACGGCAGTCGCAACGCCGGCAATCGCAAGGCTCTGGGCTACTACGATTGGCTCGAAAAACAGACTCACAGAGCCGATCAGGCGGCTGCCCGTTGTAGGTAAAGCAATCGCCATAAGATTGTTGAAAGTTGTTTTGGAGCCTTTGACATAGTCAAAAAACTGCTTACGGACTTTGAATTTCTTTCTTCTTTTAAACTGGTAAATCATATACAGAAGAGAGACAAGTTCTCCGATTACGACTGAAATCATGGCACCTGCTGCAGCGTATTCAATTCCATAAGGTAAAAGAGCCGTAGTAAATGTAGCTACAAGGGTAATGCGGACGACCTGTTCAATGACCTGTGAGTAGGCTGTCGGCTTCATATTCTGAAGCCCTTGGAAATACCCGCGAAGAACTGAAGACAGTGCCACGATCGGCACAATTGGCGAAATGGCAACAAGAGGATAAAATGCCCGTGAATCCGTGAGCAGCGTCTCAGAAATAAGAGGAGCACCTACAATCATGGCTGTCGTAAAAATCACGCTCAGCACAGCTGTTACCGCAATGGAGACAACGAGAATCCGTTTGATTCTCGTCCTGTCTCCATTGGCATCTGCTTCGGCTACGAGCTTCGAAATCGCAACGGGAAGCCCTAGCTGGGTGAGTGTTATGATGAGCAGGAGGGTAGGTACCGCCATCATGTAAAGACCGACGCCTTCTGCCCCCATGATCCGTGCTACAACAATCTTATTTACAAATCCCAGTATTCGTGTAATCAACCCTGCCATGATGAGGATGAATGCCCCTTTTAGAAACGACTGTTTAGTCATGAAAAGCCCCTGCCTTTTTGTTTGGTTAACCACTGAGGTATAATTCTGCGATCCCGAAGTCTCTGATCCTGAGAGATGTGGTTATGGTAAAAGCCATCACGTGTTTTAAGCCTTCAGATTGTTGGAAGAATTCACGTGAGGATGTAGATTTTTTCCTTAAAGATGTATATGCTGAATAGGGGGCCAGGCATGACAACTTGTCTGCATCGTCAAAGGTATTAAGAGTACATATATAAGCTATTGAAAAAGATCGGTGTAGTCAGTAAATTAATAAAATACACCGTTTAATTTAAAGGAGCGACAGTCATTGAAAGAGAGATTGACAGATTTTTTTGTAGAGAACTTTTCATTTTTAACCCCGGAGCTTCTTGTTGTGCTCGTTTCGGCAATGCCGATTCTTGAACTGAGAGGCGGTATTCCTTTAGCTGCATTGGGCTTCGGAATGCCTTGGTACGAAGCATTTATGTATGCCATTATAGGAAATTTATTACCAATTCTTCCGATTCTGATTTTGTTCCGCCCCATCAGTCAGTTCCTTATGCGTGTACCGGTTTACAAACGTTTTTACGACTGGCTTTATAAACGGACAATGAAGAAAAGCGACAAGGTTGAAAAGTATGGAGCCGTGGGACTCATATTGTTTACTGCTGTACCTCTTCCAACCACAGGGGCTTATTCTGCCTGTTTAGCAGCGATTCTGTTCTTTATCCCTACGCGTCTGGCGTTTATTGCTATTGGTTCGGGAGTTCTTATTGCCGCAGTAGGAGTAACAGCTTTTACATACGGTTTATTCGGTTAACATACGGAGAGGAGAGGAGAACATGAGTAATAATTTCGATGAATGGAAAGGTGAACTGATGCCTGCCCTTGAAAGTAAAGCCGAAGAATGGCAGTTTCTCGGTTATGAAAAAGTGACAGTGGAAGATGTTTGGCAGTGTGTCACGGTAAAATGGCAGAAGGACATTAAAAGAGGAGATCTGGAGGAACCTTTTCGTGTACACAGACTTATCGGTGATGTGTTCAGCCTTAAATCTTCGGAGTATATGAATTTTCTCACCATCGAAGCGTATAAGGCACCAAACTACTTCGAAAAGGAAGCTGAAGGAGCTTTCAGTCTCGATGATTTCAACGTGGAAGACTTCTCGAAAAAGTAAGATGAGATTGACATTGAATTTTTAAAATCGCTATAATGAAAATATTGGATTTTCAACAGGACCATACCAACCGTTGAACGAACGGGAAGTGCCGGTCTCGTTCAGTCAGCTTCTGAGCTTAAGGAGGACAAGCAGGCATGAAAAAGAAAAGGGGCGTCAAGAAGTGGCGGATTGCACTGTTTTTTGCAATTGTTGCAGCATTGGCGGGGTTGATTGCTGCAAACGTCATGGATCACGCAGATGATATTAAACTGGGCCTTGACCTGCAAGGCGGATTTGAAGTGCTTTATGAAGTCACACCGATCAGTGACAATCAGGAAATAGACAGGGATCTTTTGACCGATACGGTGAGTGCGATTAATGCCCGTATCGACGTGCTTGGGGTATCCGAGCCGAATGTGAGTATTGAAGGAGACGACCGGATCCGGGTGCAGCTTGCTGGTGTAACAGACCAACAGGCAGCGAGGGAACTTCTATCTACAGAAGCGAGACTGTCCTTTCGTGATGTTAACGATAATCTGATGCTCGATGGATCGGATCTCGTGGAAGGTGGAGCCCGGCAGAGCTTCCATCAGGACACAAACCGACCGATTGTTACAGTTACAATTCAGGATGCCAACCTGTTTGGGGATGTAACGAGAGAAATCATGGAAATGCGGCCTGATAACCAAATGGCGATCTGGCTGGACTATGATGAGGAAGATTCCTTTGATGAAGAGATCATGAAGGAAGACTCGAAAATTATCTCGGCACCCAATGTTGATGAAGTACTCAGAACAACAGATATTATGATTACAGGAGACTTCACTATTGAAGAAGCGCAAAACCTCGCAGGGATTTTAAACGCGGGAGCGCTTCCTGTAGAGCTTGAAGAAATTTATTCAAACTCTGTAGGTGCCTCACTGGGTGAACGGGCGATGGATTTAGCCATCACTGCAGGCTTCATCGGAATAGCACTGATTTTTGCCTACATGCTTCTTTACTATCGCTTTATGGGAATCATTGCTGTGATTACGTTGACCGTATACATTTACTTTGTATTAGTCGTGTTCAACTGGATGAATGCGGTACTTACACTTCCTGGAATTGCAGCCTTGATTCTAGGTGTAGGTATGGCTGTTGATGCAAATATCATTACCTATGAACGGATTAAAGACGAACTGCGCTCCGGGAAGTCGACGATGAGTGCGTTTAAAGCAGGAAGCCGCAGATCATTATCGACGATACTCGATGCGAACATTACAACCATTCTTGCAGCCGGGGTTCTGTTTTATTTCGGTACAAGTGCCGTTCAAGGTTTCGCAGTTATGCTTATAACAAGTATCCTGGTAAGTTTTATTACTGCCGTTTACGGATCAAGACTCCTGCTCGGTTTATGGGTGAACAGCCGTATTCTTAATAAGAAGCCAAAGCTGTTCGGTGTAAAGGAGAGTGAAATCAGTGAACTTTGAACATGAAGCGACAAAGCTGGATTTTGTTAAACACCGCAAGAAGTTCTTCCTCTTTTCAGCGGCATTGCTTACTGTCGGGATCATTCTCCTGTCAACAATCGGACTGAATTTAGGCATTGACTTCAGCAGTGGGACAACGATGGACGTCCTGGCTGAAGATACGGTAACTGAAGAAGAGATTGCAGAAGAATTTGCATCAGTCGGACTTACTCCGGATGACATCATTTTAGCCGGAGATAACAACGATGTAGGACGTGCAAGTTTTATCGGGGTTCTCAGCCAGTCTGAAGTCCTCGAAGCACAGCGTCACTTCGAAGATGTTTACGGTAACACGCCGACGGTGAGCAGCGTCACACCGATCGTTGGTGAGGAGCTTGCGCGAAATGCCCTTATCAGTGTGCTGATTGCTACTGTCGGGATTATCATTTATGTATCGATCCGGTTTGAATTCTGGTATGGAATTGCAGCGATCATTGCCCTTTTCCACGATGCACTGTTTATATTAACCTTCTTCAGTATCATTCAAATGGAAGTGAACATTCCATTCATTGCCGCAGTTCTCACGATAATCGGTTATTCGATTAACGATACGATCGTTACCTTTGACCGGATTCGTGAGAACATGAAGCTGGAGAAAAAGGTAAGAGGCTTTGAAGATCTTGCACGTATTGTGAACAAAAGTCTTGTTCAGACACTGGCAAGATCCATCAACACTGTCCTGACTGTTGTGTTCGCTGCAGGTGCCCTTCTCATCTTCGGTGGAGAAGGTATCCGCACGTTCTCACTGGCTCTTGTGGTGGGCCTCATAGCAGGAACATATTCTTCCTTGTTTATCGCTGCCCAGTTATGGCTCACTTTTAAGACACGCCAGCTTAAAAGAGCCCGATTTAAATCAAAGCAGCTTCAGGAAAGTGAAAGTGAAGCTTAAACAAATAAAGGCACTCTGCTTATTTTGAGCAGAGTGCTTTTGTGTAACCGGAGCAGGAGGTACTCTGTTTCTTTTGAGCTTTTTAAAGCGGAAATCAACACCAGAGTTTAACAGAGACGTTCATGAGCATGATATTCTCGCCATGGCGTATGAAAACTGGCTTGAAATATGTTCAGGCGGAGTTATCTGTATCTTTTGTTATCACAGTGCACCGTGCGGAGTTGATGCGGCACTCGTCTGGAAGTGTCAGACATACGAGACTCTAGAGGGGCAAAGCGAGGGCCCTGAAAAAGTCAAAGTCTGATAATAACGTCACCACTGCTCTGATTGCAGCAAAAATGGGCTTTGGTTTTATGATGTACCAAAGGTCCTTTAAAAAGATTGATTGGAGCGAACCCTGACTGTCTTTTCAGAGACTTCGGCAAAGTCCTGAGGAGGATCGCCGGTATCTCCACGGAAAGCGAAGGACATTACGGCTGCGTCTATTACGATTTTTAATAATCGGCCCGCTTTCAAAATCCCTTCGCATGAGAACCGGGATGGAAGTAAACGATAAAAACACGAAAGTCCGATAATTTTTCTTGTCATATTCATGTAGAATATAAGGATACATATAAGGAGGAGAGACCGCCATGAGCACTTCAGCTACAGATCAGGACATACGGTATAAAAAAGTAAGAACCGGAGCCTGGGTCGGCATTATCGGTAATATTATTCTTGCTGCAGTAAAAGCCATCGTTGGTATCATGGCAAACAGCCGTGCACTGGTTGCTGACGCCGTTCATTCAGCGTCAGACGTCGTAGGGTCAGTGGCGGTTCTGGTTGGTGTCAGGGCAGCTAAGATGCCGCCGGATGAAGACCATCCCTACGGTCACGGAAAAGCAGAGACAATTACAGCGATCATTGTGGCTGTTCTACTCTTCGTTGTAGGTCTGGAAATTGCGATAAATGCAGTAAAGGCACTATTTGAACCTATCTTTATACCGGGAACAGCAGCAATTTATGCAATTGTGTTTTCGATCATTACAAAAGAGTTAATGTTTCGATATAAGATTCATCTGGGTAAAAAATACAAGAGTGATGCATTAATTACAGACGCCTGGCATCACCGTTCCGATGTGTTTTCATCAGTGGCAGCCCTTCTGGGGATTGGTGCATCGATAATCGGCGGTAATATGGGAATAGACTGGCTTGTTTATGCGGATCCTGTTGCAGGTTTCTTCGTAGCCATCCTTATTGTGAAAATGGCCTGGAAACTTGGAAGTGAAGCCATCCATAATGCACTTGATCACGTTCTTCATGAAGAAGACACTATGGAAATGTACGAAGAAGCCAGTAAGGTAACGGGAGTTATGGAAGTAAATGAACTGTTTGCAAGAGAGCATGGGCATTATGTGATTGTTGATATAAAAATCGCAGTAGATCCGTATATTACTGTTGAAGAAGGTCATGCAATCGGGAAAAGGGTTAAAGAACAACTCATGACAGATGAGTATGTCCAGGATGTACGTGTGCATATTAATCCATATTCCAAAGACAGTAAATAAAAGGAGCTGATGGATTGTGAAAGGGCAATGGGGATTGATTATCGGCATTATTGTTGTACTGGTTATTTCCATTTTTGCGGTCATCAATGTAGATCCCGTGGAAGTGAATTATCTGTTCGGGCAAAACGAGTGGCCCCTTGTACTGGTCATTATCGGTTCTGTTCTTATGGGCGGCCTGATTGTGGGAAGTGTAGGTATTTATAAAATTTACCGCCTTCAGCAGCGTGTAAGAAAACTCGAGGCTGAAAATGAGAGATTGAAACCGGATTCGAGTGAACGCTCCCGTGTAAAGGAGCGTCAGAAAGCGAAAAAAGAAGAAGGTGTGTCCGATTCAGGGCAAACATGATTTGAGCGTTGTCACCCCTGTTTCCCTCTTGTATAATGAGTGGGTCAGGGGTGTTTTTATGCTGAAATCAAAAGCCAGATGGAACATTGAAACAACAGAAGAACCTCTTGTTGAACGTCTGGCAGAAGAGTTGAACCTTTCAACTCTTGCTGCGAGATTACTCGTTCAGCGGGGATGGAATGATACAGAAAAAGCACGACAGTTTTTAACGATGGACGAAACGGTTCTGAATGATCCGTTTCTATTTAAAGGAATGGACAAGGCTGTTGACCGGATTAAACAGGCGGTTGAAAATAAAGAACGAATTCTCGTTTTTGGAGATTATGATGCGGATGGTGTTACGAGTACTTCCGTTATGTTTCAGACACTCGGGAGCCTTGGCGCAAACGTGGGATACTATGTCCCTAACAGGTTTACTGAAGGCTACGGGCCAAATGAAGGTGCTTTCAGAAAAGCAAAGGAATCCGATGTCAGCCTGATCGTAACGGTGGATACTGGAATATCTGCTGTCCACGAAGCATCAGTAGCCAAAGAACTGGGAATGGATTTAATAATTACCGACCACCATGAACCGCCTCCGGAACTTCCGGACGCATTTGCTATCATAAATCATAAACAGGATGACTGCCCTTATCCGTTTAAGGATCTGGCAGGTGTAGGGGTTGCATTTAAAACTTCACAAGCTCTTATCGGCCGGTTTCCTGAAGAGTATCTGGATCTGTTTACCCTGGGAACCATTGCTGACCTTGTTCCCCTTGTTAATGAAAATCGTTTTCTTGTACAAAAAGGACTGAAAGCCGTTGCCAAAACAAATCGTCCGGGGCTGAGGGCATTGATGGAGCTTTCCGGCATTGATACAGACGCAGTAACAGAAGAGCACGTGGGATTTGCCCTCGGACCGCGTCTGAATGCTGCAGGAAGACTGGATTCAGCAGATCCGGCCGTGTCTCTGCTTATTACTGAAAATCCGGAAGAAGCAGAGGAGATTGCTCACGAAGTTGATGCACTCAATAAAGACAGGCAGAAGATCGTCAATGACATTACGAAAGAAGCCATCGCCCAGGTGGAAAGCAAAGGGGCAGGCTCTGTCATCGTTGTTGGTCAGGAAGGCTGGAATGCAGGGGTTATCGGCATTGTAGCATCCAGACTTGTTGAAAAATATTACCGCCCTACGATCGTTTTGAGTCTGGACTCTGAAAAAGGGCTGGCGAAAGGGTCTGCCAGAAGTATCGAAGGTTTCGACATGTTCAAGAATCTTTCCCAGTGTCGTGAGTGGCTTCCCCATTTCGGCGGTCATCCAATGGCAGCCGGGCTTACAATGGAGATTGAAAATATCGACAAGCTGAGAGCGAAGCTGGGCAGACTGGCTGATGAAGTCCTTACAGAAGGAGATTTTATCCCCACAAGGAAAATTGATATTGTTGCAGAACTAGGTGAAATTACGGTAGACGCCATCAGGGACCTCCATAAGCTGTCACCCTTCGGAGTCGGACATCCGTCGCCAAAAGTAATGATAGCCAATACTCAGCTAGACCAATATAAAAAGATTGGCTCAAACAAAGATCACCTCAAAGTGACGTTTGAAAATAACGGAACCAAGCTGGACGGCATTGGATTTAGAATTGGCGACCTGTATGAACATATTACACCGCTCGATAGGGTATCCGTTGTTGGTGACGTATCCATTAATGAGTGGAACGGACACGTAAAGCCCCAGTTGATTATTGAAGATATTAAAGTAGAAGACTGGCAGTTATTTGACCTGAGAGGGAAGCATGTGAACTGGTCTTCCTTTATTGAACAGACTGCCGGGGAACGCCTTGTATATGTAAAGTTCAGAGAAGAAACGACATTACCAAATGAATTGAAAAATCATGGTGTGGCTGTTTATGATCTGTCCAAAGGAGATCAGGAAAAACCGGACCTGTCAGAGGCCTTTGTGATTTTTGGTGACATTCCATGTAGTGAAACAGATATTCCTGCTGTTCTGGAAAGTGGAGTACCCAGCCGGATTTATGCTGTATTTGCCCAGGAGGATGACACGTTTTTCCAGACTATCCCCACAAGGGACCATTTCAAATGGTACTATGCATTTTTGACAAAGCGCGGATCCTTTAACCTCGAAAAGCAGGCTCAGGACCTTGCGAAACATAAAGGGTGGACAAAGGATACGGTCGTTTTCATGAGTAAGGTGTTTTTTGAATTGGATTTTGTTACAATGGACAATGGGTTTGTAACGCTTCAGAGTAAGCCATCAAAAAAATCCCTTGCAGATTCACGGCTTTACCAGCAGCAAGTGAAGCAGGGAGAACTGGAAAATCAGCTCGTTTATTCATCCTACCGTGCGTTGAAGCAATGGTTCGAACCGTTTATTCAAAAAAATGTAACAGAAATTAATGTTTAGGTGTTCATGAGATTACAGGAGGACAAAGAGATGGATTTCAAAAAGTATATTACGGTTGTTGAGAATTTCCCGAAAGAAGGAATTCGCTTTAAAGATATCACTACGTTGATGGAAAATGGAGAGGCATACAAAAAAGCCATCGACGAAATGGCTGAGTTTGCTAAAGAAAAAGACATCGACGTTGTTGTTGGACCGGAAGCACGGGGGTTTGTAGTCGGCTGTCCGATTGCTTATTCCATGGGTGCAGGCTTCGCTCCTGTACGAAAAGCCGGTAAACTGCCGCGTGAAGTACTGGAAGTTGATTACGGCCTTGAGTACGGCAAAGACAGCCTGAACATTCATAAAGACGCAATTAAGCCTGGACAAAAAGTTCTTATCGCTGACGACCTTCTCGCAACAGGGGGTACGATTGAAGCTACAATCAAGATGGTGGAAGAGCTTGGCGGCGTTGTAGCAGGTATTGTTTTCATGATCGAACTTTCCTACCTTGATGGCCGTGACAAACTGAAAAACTACGATGTGTACTCATTAGTTCAATACTAAAGGGCAAACATAAAGAGGCCGGCTCATAAGATTGTATTCCATCTTATGAGCCGGCCTCTGAAGGAATCAGCACTTAATCTAAGCTACTCTGCAAATGCATGGCGCAGTTGCTCCAACCGTATCCTTGTAAATTCAAGGGGATAAGAAGAGCTGGTTACCCAGGCTGAAGCCCTGTTTAAATCTGGATTCACCCTATCTTCCTAATTATTTTCACATATATACTAAAAAAAAATTACACTTTCTTATATACTATGTTAAGATAATGGCAATTCATTATTACAGTAAATAACTTTGAATAGATTACAGGGGAAGACGTCTCGGTTAATAAACCAATTCTTACTTCTGCTGATAACTCGGCATTAGCCGGGTTTTCTTTCATTTTTATATTCGACAAAATTCTCATATCCTTCTGCTTTGATATGGAAGAAATCTTTAGATGTAAGGTGATTTCATGACAAGTGAACAAGTGCTTCAAATAGCAAGTGAATATTTATCCGAGCAGGATGTGACTTTTTTACGCAATGCCTACCTCATGGCAGAAAGGTCACATAAAGACCAGTTCCGTAAATCCGGTGAGCCCTATATTGCTCATCCTGTTCAGGTTGCCGGAATTCTCGCAGATCTTGGAATGGACCCGAACACGATCGCAGCAGCATTCCTTCACGATGTAGTGGAGGATACGGATGTGCCTCTCGAAGAAATCGCCAGGGAATTCGGCGATGAAGTTGCCATGCTCGTGGATGGTGTAACGAAGCTCGGTAAAATTAAATACAAATCAAAAGAAGAGCAGCAGGCTGAAAATCACCGGAAGATGTTTGTCGCCATGGCAAAAGACATCCGTGTGATTTTAATCAAGCTTGCTGACCGTCTTCACAATATGCGTACTTTGAAGCATTTGCCACCGGAAAAACAGCGCCGGATCGCCAATGAAACACTTGAGATCTTTGCACCACTCGCTCACCGTCTCGGTATCTCTGCTATTAAGTGGGAGCTTGAAGATACAGCTCTGCGATATTTGAATCCGCAGCAGTATTACCGGATTGTCAACCTTATGAAAAAAAAGCGCGCCGAGCGTGAAACGTATATCGACGAGGTGAAAAATAAAATTGTCGAGCGTCTCGGGAACGTAGGTGTGAAAGCAGAGATTAACGGGCGGGCAAAGCATATTTACAGTATTTATCGTAAAATGGCGCTCCAGAACAAGCAGTTTAATGAAATTTATGACTTGCTTGCCGTTCGTATTATTGTAAAAAATATTAAAGACTGCTATGCGGTACTCGGCATTATTCATACACACTGGAAGCCGATGCCGGGGCGGTTTAAAGATTATATTGCCATGCCTAAAGCAAACATGTATCAATCTCTTCACACAACAGTGATCGGACCGAAAGGGGATCCCCTTGAAGTTCAGATCCGTTCGGAAGACATGCATAAAGTAGCGGAATACGGTGTGGCTGCGCACTGGGCATATAAAGAAAAGAAAAACGTGGATGATAACAATGAATCTCTTGAAACGAAACTATCGTGGTTCAGAGAGATTATTGAATGGCAGAATGACACAAACGATGCTCAGGAATTTATGGAGTCCCTTAAGATTGACCTATTTTCTGATATGGTCTTTGTATTTACACCAAAAGGGGATGTCATTGAGCTTCCAAAGGGTTCGGTTCCACTTGATTTCGCCTTCCGGATTCATACAGAGATTGGAAACCGGTGTATAGGTGCGAAAGTGAATGGAAAGATGGTCCCTCTTGATCATGAGTTAAAAACAGGAGACATTGTTGATATTCTCACGTCCAAGCATTCCTATGGTCCGAGTCAGGACTGGCTTAAGCTGACGCAGAGTTCCCATGCGAAAAATAAAATCAGACAGTGGTTTAAAAAAGAACGCAGGGAAGAGAACGTGGAAAAGGGCCGGGATCTGATCGAGCGTGAGATCGACCGGAAAGGGTACGAGCAGAAGGAAGTGCTCACCACTGAAAACCTTAGCCGCGTTGCAAATAAGTTTAACTTTACTTCTGACGAGGATATGTATGCGGCAGTTGGGTATAACGGCATTACTGCAGCGCAGATTGTTACGCGTCTGACGGATAATATCCGTAAACAGCAGGAAGAAGAAGCAGAGAATCAGACAATTACAGAGGCGGTTGAAGACCTTAAGTCTTACTCAACGCCGAAAAAAGGAAGCGTTGGTGTCAGAGTAAAAGGCATTGACAACCTTCTGATTCGTTTATCCCGCTGCTGTAACCCTGTACCTGGTGACGATATCATCGGTTATATTACGAAAGGGCGCGGTGTAAGTATCCACCGGAGCGACTGCCCGAATATCGATAACAGCGAAGCAAAAACAAGACTCCTTCCGGTAGAGTGGGAAGGGGATCAGCAGAAAACGAAGAACTACAATGTGGATATTGAAATTTCAGGATTTGACCGCCGGGGCCTTCTTAACGAAGTTCTCCAGGCAGTGGCTGAAACGAAAACCAATATAAATGCAGTTTCAGGGAAGTCAGATAAAAATAAAATGGCAACGATTGACATGACAATCTCAATTCAAAATGTTGCCCACCTTCAAAAGGTAGTGGATCGTATTAAACAAATCCCGGATATCTACGCTGTTCGCCGGGTAATGCATTAAACCGCAGGTGTTCTGACTTTGTTCAGGAAACCTGTGCTTACATGAAGGTACTGAAAAAGTACGGTCTTTTACTTTTTCAGTGGCTTCCTACATAAGGAGTGAAAAAATGCGTATCGTAGTCCAGCGCTCTAAAGAGGGCCGTGTCGTCGTGGACGGTGAGGTTACAGGTAAGATTGACAAAGGTCTTATGCTGTTAGTTGGTGTTACTCACGAGGATACGGAGGAAGATGTTATTTTTTGTGCAGACAAAGTAAGTCATCTGCGCATTTTTGAAGATGAAAATGGCAAAATGAACAACAGTGTCATAGATGCCGGAGGAGAGATTTTGAGTGTTTCCCAATTTACTTTGTATGGGGACTGCCGGAAAGGACGCCGTCCGAACTTTATGGGAGCAGCGAAGCCCGACCAGGCAAACGAACTTTATGAAGCTTTCAACAACCGGTTAAAAAATAACGGCCTTCACGTTGAAACAGGCGTTTTTGGGGCTATGATGGATGTTTCGTTCACGAATGACGGTCCGGTTACATTAATCATCGACAGTAAAGAATAGCTGTTTTTGCGGATTTGCTGAAAAAGATAATGAAGCCGAAGTGCCCGAAACTTCTGTGGCGTGGGGGCCAGGCAAAACCACTCAGGACGCAGTCCGAAGAGGCTTGCCCGCACCGCCAAGGAAAGCAAAGGGCACGCAGGCTTCATCTTCAATCTATGCGAAAACAGTGTTTACGAAAAGAATAGCCCTCGTCTAAATGTGCTCTCTTTTGGACATGCTAAAAGAAAGCAGAAGACGGACGGAGGCTGACAGATGAGAAACGGACACAGTGAACGGGAGAAACAGCACCAGACAAGACAATACATGAACGTGGATCTGCACAGGTTTGCAGAGCACGGAGAGGAACAGACAAACTTTGAGCTGGCATGTGAGTTTGGCCTTTCCCTTCACGATGTAAAAACATTGAAAAAGAAAATGGGTAGAAATTAAATAAGATGTTCTTGACAAGACCTTTTTCTCTTCGTATGATAGATTCATCCTAAATTCAATACACAACTACAACCGACGACAGAGCAAAGTAGTTGAGAATCCCTTTGTTTCAGAGAAAAAGTGCCACAGGCTGAAAGCACTTTTCAAAGACCTCAATGAACGAACACTCTGTAGGTGTTTTTTTGAACGGATCATGAGATCCCATTAGAAGAAGCCGCCAAGAATGGCGTTATCAATGAAAGCGGAGTTTGCTTTTGACTTTCCATCAGGACTAAGCAAATCTCAACTAGGGTGGTACCACGGGAATAAACTCTCGTCCCTGTTTCAGACAGGGATGGGAGTTTTTTGTGTTTTTAAAAGTTGCATGGGACCGGTTTTCCAGGCACCTTTGTATTTCTGGTTAAACGCCTTTCCCCAATCTGGTGAGCTGTCTGATACATAGAAAAAACAAGGAGGAAACAAAGATGAATTTTAAAATCCCTCGCGGAACCCAGGATATTTTACCTGAATCATCAGCATTGTGGCAGTATGTGGAGCAAAAAGCCCACGATCTGTGCCGCCGCTATAACTATAAAGAAATCCGTACCCCGATGTTTGAACAGACTGAACTGTTCCAGCGGGGTGTTGGTGATACAACAGATATCGTACAAAAAGAAATGTACACCTTTGAAGACAGAGGCGGCCGAAGCCTCACCCTGAGACCGGAGGGAACGGCGTCTACCGTTCGTTCATACGTTGAAAACAAAATGTTCGGTTGGGCTGGTCAGCCTGTGAAACTCTACTATATCGGACCGATGTTCCGTTATGAACGACCGCAGTCCGGACGTATGAGACAATTTGTACAGTTCGGCGTAGAGGCCATGGGAAGTGACGATCCGGCAATCGATGCAGAAGTAATCGCACTTGCCATGAGCTTTTACCAGGAACTTGGCCTTAAAGGATTGAAGCTGGTGATCAACAGCCTCGGTGATAAAGAGAGCCGCAACAATCACCGCAATGCGTTGATTGAGCACTTTAAGCCCAGAATAAGTGAATTCTGCGGTGATTGCCAGCAGCGTCTGGAGAAGAATCCTCTCCGAATTCTCGATTGTAAAAAAGATCGTGATCACGAGCTGATGAATTCGGCACCGTCCATACTTAAGTATTTAAACGACGAATCAAAAGCGTACTTCGAAAATGTTCAAACGTACCTTTCATCCATGAGCATCCCATTTGAAGTTGACCCTGGTCTGGTTCGAGGATTGGACTATTACAACAACACTGCATTTGAAATTATGATTGACGGTGAAGGGTTCGGGGCGATTACGACTCTTACAGGCGGTGGTCGTTATAACGGTCTTGTCGAAGAAATCGGAGGCCCGGAAACACCGGGTATCGGATTTGCTCTAAGCCTGGAACGTTTATTAATGGCTTTGGAAACACAAGGGATCGCCCTTCCAGTGGAAAGCTCGATCGATGCTTACCTGATTACGATGGGAGACGAAGCGAAGAGGAAAGCCCCGGGTCTTTTACACAAACTGAGAAGTGAAGGCATCGTAGTTGATACGGACTATATGGGCAAAAAGATGAAGGCGCAATTTAAAGCCGCAGACCGGCAAAATGCTTCCTTCACACTTATTTTAGGGGATGAAGAACTCGCACAGCAAACTATCGTACTGAAAGATCTCAACACCGGTGAACAGGAAAATCTGTCTTTAGATAAAGCAATATTGAAGATCACTGAAAGCAAGAGAGGGGAAGAATAACATGGCTAAACGAACACATATATGCTCAGAAATGCTGGAAAATTTAATAGGTGAACGGGTCCGCCTGAAAGGGTGGGTAAAAAAACGTCGTGACCTCGGACAGGTCATCTTCGTTGATTTACGTGACCGTTCAGGATTTGTACAGATCGTATTTAACGGAGAAAAAAATCCCGAAGCTTTCGCAGCAGGAGAAAAAGTCCGTAACGAATATGTAATTGAAGTAGAAGGGGAAGTTATTGCCCGGGATGCTGAAAACGTAAATGAAAAGATCGAAACCGGCGCCGTTGAAGTTATGGTTGACCGCATAGAAGTATTAAACGCAGCAAAAGGTCTTCCCTTTGTCATTGAAGATAAAGTAGACGTATCAGAGGACGTACGTCTGAAATATCGTTACCTCGACCTCCGCCGTCCAAAGATGCAGGAGACGATGTACCTTCGTCACAAAACGACGAAGTTTATCCGTGACTTCCTCGATGAAGAGGCCTTTATGGAAATTGAAACACCAATGCTTACGAAAAGTACGCCTGAAGGTGCCCGTGATTATCTCGTTCCTTCCCGTGTGCATCATGGTGAATTCTACGCTCTTCCCCAATCTCCACAGTTGTTTAAGCAGATGCTGATGGTTTCCGGGTTTGAGCGCTACTACCAAGTGGCACGTTGTTTCCGTGACGAGGACTTAAGAGCGGACCGTCAGCCGGAGTTTACTCAAGTGGATATTGAAGCTTCCTTCATGGAGAAAGAAGACCTGCTTGAGATGATGGAGGACATGATGGTTTCCCTTCTTGAAAAGGTAAAAGGCGTTAAAGTCGACCGTCCTTTCCAAAGACTTACTTATCAAGACGCAATGAACCGATACGGATCAGACAAACCGGACACCCGCTTTGGTATGGAACTTGTTGACGTATCTGAAGTTGTGAAGAACAGCGGATTTAAAGTCTTTGCGTCCACAGTTGAAAAAGGCGGGGCTGTTAAAGGGATTTGCGTAAAAGGTGTGGCTGACCAGTACTCAAGAAAAGACCTGGATGGCCTCGGTTCGTTCGTTGAAATTTACGGGGCAAAGGGTCTTGCCTGGCTCAAAGTTGAAGCAGACGGCGAATTAAAAGGACCGATTGCCAAGTTCTTTGAAGCTTCTGAACGTGAAGCGATAATCAGTTCTTTTAAAGCAGAAGAAGGAGACGTTCTGTTCTTTGTTGCAGACAAAGTGAAAGTAACATGGGACAGCTTAGGCGCCCTTCGTCAGAAGTTTGCTAGAGACCATGATCTTATCGATCAGTCAAAATTTAACTTCCTGTGGGTAACCGAATTCCCCCTTCTTTCTTACGATGAGGATGAAGACCGCTATGTGGCTGAGCACCACCCCTTCACACGTCCGGTAAAAGAAGACGAGGAGAAGCTTGTAAGTGAGCCGGAAAATGTCCGTGCTGAAGCCTATGACCTTGTATTAAACGGATATGAACTTGGTGGAGGATCCCAGCGTATTTACGAGCGTCACCTTCAGGAGAAAATGTTCAGTGCACTCGGTTTCTCTGAAGAAGAAGCGAAAAGCCAGTTCGGTTTCCTTCTCGATGCATTTGAATACGGTACGCCTCCACACGGGGGAATCGCCCTTGGCCTTGACCGCCTCGTTATGATTCTTGCAGGCCGTTCAAACCTTAGAGAAACAATTGCTTTCCCTAAGACCGCAAGTGCGAGCTGTCTTTTAACGAAGGCGCCAGCCGGTGTGAGTGATGCACAGCTTGATGAGCTGAACCTCTCTGTTAAGCCAAAGCCGGAAAAAGACAAAGAATAATAACGGAACATTTATAAGCAAGAGGGCGAAACGTAAGGCAGGTACCTTACGTTTCGCCCTTTTTTACATACTCTCGTTATACTTTCTTTCGCTGTTTTCGTCCAAACCGTTGATATTCGCACTTCTTCTAGAGTACAGAAATAAAGATGAAGCCTGCGTGCCCTTCGCTTTCCGTGGCGGTACCGGCAAGCCTCCTCAAGCTAAAGCTCTACGGGGTCTTGCTGGCCCCCGCGGCCACAGGAGCATTCCTGTTAGTAGGTGAAGTGGCCTCTTGCACAAAAAAAGGTCCTCCGTTATGATGCAGGTTGCGAACCCAATACACCAAGAGGAGGACCTTTTGATGCATCATAATCGAAATTACAAA
>NZ_JAFEUX010000015.1:0-59567 GCF_016901055.1 Alteribacter salitolerans
AACCACCTCACAGCCAGCTGAGAGGTGGTTTGCCCTATTTTTAAAAGGTATTTGCATCACTTAATTTCATTTTCTCCACATAAAGAAACCCACGCTTCAAAAAAGCGTGGGTTTCTCGACAGCCTGAGCACCCGCTATAAGCGGGTGCTTTTCAGATATCCGGCTTATTTCGTTTCCACAGGAGCTTTTTCTTTCTGGCTGATCTTTTCATTTGCGGATTCAAAGGATTCGAGCTTTTTCCCCGGTTGCTTCCAGTGTTCTTTGTTTCCGGGTAAATCGTCAAACCACGAAGCATCTTTCGGACAGTCAAGAACCATGAACTTGCCATACTCACCGTCACGGGACTGGTGATATTTAAGGTAGGCTTTTCCATCCTCGATGGCGAGGATTTCAACTTTTCCAGACGTGTGACTCATGGACAGGCGAACCCGTTTACCAAGTCCCGAAGTAATGCCTTTTGCTTTTTCCACTGCATGGTACGCTTCTTCCAGGGTCAACACAAAATCGTTGTTTCCTGCCACAGGGCGGTTAATGAAGAAGTAGTATGGGGTTACACCGGCCCAGGACAGTTTATCCAGTAATTCAGCGAGGACCTCGGGTTCATGATTGATCCCTTTCAGGACAGGAGTCTGATTTACTACAATGGCCCCGGCATCATGCAACGCTTCAAACCCGCGTTTCGCCTCCTCTGTTATTTCTTTAGGGTGGTTAATATGGGCCATCACATAGATTCTTTTTTCAGCTGTGGAGTACTCTCGTATGAGCTTAAGGAGCTCTTCATCTTCGTAAATCCGCATTGGATTAAATACAGGCATTTTTGAGCCCAGGCGGATGATTTTAACATGATCGATTTCACGGAGCTGTTCAATAATACGACGAAGTTTTTTTGTGGCCAGAATGAGAGAGTCTCCACCCGTAAGAAGCACATTGTTAATTTCCGGGTGTTCTCTTATGTACTCAATTCCCGGCTGGACATCAGACATGGCTTCTTTAATGTCGTTCCGGAACAGACGCTTGCGGAAACAATACCGACAGTACGCACCGCATACTTCAGAAACAATGAGAAGAGCTGTGGTTGTGTATTTGTGCTGACAGCCGGGAACAACGTAGTTTGTATCTTCATCGGAAGCATCCCAACGTCCATATTCCTCGAGCTCCCCTTCATTTGGAATAACAAGTTTTCGAATGGGATCGTTCGGATCTTTCCAATCAATAAGACTAAGATAATAATCATTTACTCTGAAAACAAACTTGTCAGTAATCTGCTTTAATTTCTCTTTTTCTTCGGCAGGAATGTGTTCGATCTTATCAAGGTTCATAATGTACTTTGGTTGCGCCATTTTTTAGCCCTCCTTGTTAATTTTCTCTAACCTCTATCCAGGCTCATTATAACAATATTATATGAATTTGGCTAATTTTTAGAATAGTTAAAAACTTTTGGAATATATCATTCATTTTTAAAAATGGGCGAAATTTTCTCTTCATGTACAAGCCATTATGTCATATAATGAAGTAAATACTTCAAAAAAATGAAGGAATGAAAGAGAGGCGTTTAACTACCAATGGCAATTCATCATTTTTCACATCCCCTGCCCCAATTTTTCAATAAAACGAAAGAGTCATACCGGATCTATTGTGAGAGTGAAAAACATATGCCCGGAGGGGTAACGGCGAATATTAAACATTTTTCTCCATATCCGATCGTCATGAAGCATGGCAGCGGTCCGACACTGACGGATGTTGATAATAACGAGTATGTAGACTATTTAATGTCGTATGGCGCATTGGCTCTGGGGCACGGTCATCCCCGGATACAACAGGCACTTCAGCAGCAAATACTTACAGATGGCACGTACTTATTTGGAGCACCTCATGAACTTGAAACAACATTCGCAAAAAAAATAAAGGAGTACATTCCATCAATGGAACTTCTCCGCTATACAAACTCAGGAACAGAGGCGACACTCCTGGCACTGAGGCTCGCTTATGCTTTCACGGGAAAAACAAAAGTGGCGAAGTTTGAAGGACATTACCACGGCGGCTATAATGAGATGCTCTACAGTATTAATCCGGATGAGAAAAAAGCAGGGCCTATAGAAGAACCGGTAACGGTTCCGGAATCCGCAGGCCTTTTGCCAGGCGGCGATGCCAATACGATTATCCTGCCATTTAATCATCCTGAAGCTTGTGAGCGGCTGCTGAAAAAACATAGCCGGGAACTCGCTGCTGTAATCATTGAACCTGTCCAGGGAGGATTTATCCCTGCAGATCAAGAATTTATAACAAGGCTGAGAAAAGTCACGGAAGAAGAGGGGATCGTCCTTATTTTCGACGAAGTAAAAACCGGTTTCAGGTCATCGCTGGGAGGAGCCCAGAATGTCTATCAGGTCACTCCCGACCTCACAACTCTCGGAAAAGTGGTGGGCGGAGGTTTTCCGTTCGGCATTGTCGGCGGGAAAAAAGAAATTATGGACGTTTCCAGCCCGAAGACGGGAAGCGATGTATTTGATACAATGCAAAGTAAAGGATCATCTGCAGAAGAAACCTTGTTTCACAGCGGAACCTATAATGGCCACCCAATGATTTTAGGGGCCGGACTTGCGACCATTGAACTGCTGGAATCGGAATTCAGGAATACCTTAACCTTCGCGAATGAGCTCAGAAACGAGCTTGAATCATTCTTCAAACAAAAAGCCGTACCGATGAAAACGGTTGGAATGGGAACCATCTTTAATCTTGTGTTTACAGATCAGGCGGTTAAAAACTACAGAGATATGAGTAAAACCAATCTTTTTTTCAGAAAAGAACTGGACTTACACCTAATAAATGAGGGCATTTATACGAAGCCTTTGAACAGGTACAGTATTGCTACCGTTCACGGTGACCGTGAGCTGAAAAAAACAATGGATGCTTTGCATTACGTGTTTACAAACAGACTCACCGGATCGTAATGGCCGCATTGGAAAAAGGGGCGCTTGACGATGTTTGAAAATGAAGTCTATGAGCGAATGATTAACCATCAGGTCACAATGAGTAAATCTCATAAAAAAATTGCCAACTTCCTTATTGAAAACCGTGAGACTGCGCCGTTTCTTACTGCTTCAAAGCTGGCAAAACATGTCGGGGTAGGCGAGGCTACGGTAATACGCTTTGCGTTCTTCTTGAATTACAAAGGCTACCCGGATCTTCAGCGCCACCTTCAGGAAGCGATGCAGAGAAAGATGACGTCAGCAGAGGTTCTGGTTAAAACAACGGATAAAGATGGTTCGACTTCGGATGTTGTTACAGAGATCCTTGGAGATGACATTCAAAACCTGAAAACGACACTGAACCAGCTTAATACTGCCCACTTTGAGCAGGCGGTTAAGAACATCATCGAGGCGGACAGAATTTATATTATCGCTTACCGGAGCGCAGCCAGTATAGGAAGTTTTCTGGAGTTTTATCTGGATATGGTTTTGCAGAACACTGAAATGATACGTCAGGGAGACGGGGTTTCAGAGCACCTGCTGGATATCAAAGAGAACGATCTCGTTATCGGGTTTGGCTTCTCCCGATACACCAAAAGGACAGTGGAAGTCCTTAAGTACGCCAAACAAAGAGGGGCAAAAACACTCGTCATCACTGACCACTACATGAGCCCACTCGTTCCATTAGGTGATCTGAAGCTTATTGCAGCAACCGAAATAAACTCTTTTATCGATTCATTTTCAGCACCCTTAAGCATCGTCAACGCCCTCGTCACAGCCGTCACCCGCGCCGAGCACGTAAAAGTAGAAAAACGCCTCCACGACCTCGAAGGCCTATGGGATAACTTTGATGTATTTGAGGACTAACAGAACCACGGCCCGAACTCGGCCGTGGTTCTGTTAGTCCTATGCAATGAGCGAAGCCGGCACCCGGTCCTGAAAGCGAATCGGCGGCGCCCTTCCGCCGGTTTGCGAGTGCCGAGCGGAGCCATTGCGCTGTATGAAGATAAAGGGGGAATTAAAAGTACGGCCCGAACTCGGCCGTGGTTCTGTTAGTCCTATGCAATGAGCAAAGCCGGCACCGGTCCTGAAAGCGAATCGGCGGCGCCCTTCCGCCGGTTTGCGAGTGCCGAGCGGAGCCATTGCGCTGTGTGAAGATAAAGGGGAATTAAAAGTACGGCCCGAACTCGGCCGAGGTTCTGTTAGTCCTATGCAATGAACGAAGCCGGCACCGGTCCTGAAAGCGAATCGGCGGCGCCCTTCCGCCGGTTTGCGAGTGCCGAGCGGAGCCATTGCGCTGTGTGAAGATAAAGGGGAATTAAAAGTACGGCCCGAACTCGGCCGTGGTTCTGTTAGTCCTATGCAATGAGCAAAGCCGGCACCCGGTCCTGAAAGCGAATCGGCGGCGCCCTTCCGCCGGTTTGCGAGTGCCGAGCGAAGCCATTGCGCTGTGTGAAGATAAAGGGGAATTAAAACCACGGCCCGAACTCGGCCGTGGTTCTGTTAGTCCTATGCAATGAGCAAAGCCGGCACCGGTCCTGAAAGCGAATCGGCGGCGCCCTTCCGCCGGTTTGCGAGTGCCGAGCGGAGCCATTGCGCTGTGTGAAGAGCAGGATAGGGGAGTCTGGGTAGGCTGCTGAGGAATAAAATTAACTTAACCGTTAAAATGAGAACAGAACCCGTTAATCAGACTACCCAACCCGTTAATGCCCAATCTTACTCCCTGCCAAAAGACAGACCCGCTATCATTTTAGATAGCGGGTCGCATTTTATTAAGCAGGTGCATTTCCTTTCGCACCCTCAGGATTACGGATTTTCTGAACAACTCCAATGACAATCAGAAGAGCAAGTCCACCCATGGAAATAAAGAGGTTTCCAGGGATAATAAGCATGATACCTGCAACAATCAGAAGGATGCGCTCATACCAGAATGGTTTAGCAAAGAAGTAACCCATCATGGCGGCACTGATCGCGACCATTCCGATAATGGCTGTCACAAGAACCGGAGTCAGAGTAGCAAATGTTGCGTTCTCCAGCAGGAGTACCGGGCTGTAAACAAATACGTATGGAATGATAAATGCCGCAATGGCAAGTTTCAGTGCGTTTACACCAGCCTTCATCGGATTCGCCCTGGCTATGCCGGCGCCGGCGTATGCAGCGAGACATACCGGCGGAGTAATGTCGGCAACAATACCAAAGTAGAATACGAAGAAGTGGGCTGCGATCGGCGGCACGTCAAAGGCAATTAATGCCGGAGCGGCCATGGAAGCTGTAACAACGTAGTTTGCCGTGGTCGGCAGTCCCATCCCCAGGATAATACAGGCAATCATTGTAAAGAACAGAAGCAGGAACAAACTGTCGCCTGCAAGAGTTAACAATGCTCCTGCAATTTTACCCCCAAGACCGGTAAATACAACGACACCTACGATAATACCGGCACTCGCACAAGCTGCGATAACCGGAAGGGCGACACGGGCACCCTGCTCAAGAGCTTCAAGAATACTTCGTGGTCCCATTCGTGTTTCTTTTCTGAACATACTTACAAGGAATGCCGTACCGATACCCGTTAATGCCGCAGCAGTAGGGGTGAAGCCGGAAACAAGCATATAAACAATCGTAAAGAGCGGCAGGATCAGATCCATTCGCTTAAGTAATCCCTTGGCTGAAGGCAGTTCACTTTTTGGAAGGCCGTGAATGCCGTATCGCTTTGCTTCAAAGTGCGTCCCAAGAAAAACACCGGTAAAGTAAAGGAGTGCCGGGATAATACCAATTACAATAATATCACTGTAAGAAACATCACTGACATATTCAGCCATGATAAATGCAGCAGCACCCATGATTGGCGGCATAATCTGACCACCTGTAGAAGCAGAGGCTTCAGCAGCGGCCGCAAATTCGGGTCTGAATTTTGCACGCTTCATCATTGGGATTGTAAAGGAACCGGATGCTACTG
Source organism: Alteribacter salitolerans (assembly GCF_016901055.1). Taxonomy (NCBI): domain Bacteria; kingdom Bacillati; phylum Bacillota; class Bacilli; order Caryophanales; family Bacillaceae; genus Alteribacter; species Alteribacter salitolerans. The sequence goes on from NZ_JAFEUX010000015.1 coordinate 5,923, forward strand.
TATTGGCAACGGAACTTCCTGTTACCGTTCCCTGCATAGCAGAAGCGGCAACGGCAGCTTTTGCTGTACCACCTGTGAAACGTCCTGTTAAACCGAATGCCAGGTCGTTAAAGAACTGACCTACTCCGGTTCTTACGAGCATAACCCCGAAGAAAAGGAATAAGAAGATATACGTTGAGGAGATCTGGATCGGAATACCGAAGATCGCCTCAGAAGAGAAGAACAATCGTCTTGCGAGTCCGGACCAGTCAAATCCACCGTGCCCAAAGCCATAGGGGAGGTTTGTCCCGAACAGACCATAAAGAATGGCCCCAAGGGCGATTATGACAATCGGAAGTCCGACGGCACGGCGGGTTGCTTCGAGGAGCAGTACAATACCGATCGTTGCCACAACGATGTCCATTGTTTCAAAACCAATAATTCTGGCCGGACCGGTAATCCAGTCATAGCGGAATAAGATATAAAAAGAGCTTCCCATGGCAAGTAAGGCAAGAATGACATCATAAAAAGGAATGCCTTTTCTTGTTATCCCGGATTTTGTTGCAGGATAGAGCATGAAGATAAGCCCCATTGCTGTTCCCAGGTGAACAGCACCTTGTACTAAGTATACGAGAGGTCCTATCGCGGGTGCTGCACGGTAAAGGTGAAAGACTGTCAGCGAAATTGCAACGAAGGCAATGACCCATTTCCATCTGCCCAGGTCCTGCCTGAATGTCGCTTCTTTGTCATATTTTGCGAGCATTTTCTTCTTTTCTTTTTCATCCATAGCTTGTTGATTTGTTAAATCTGCCATGCCATCACCATCCTTTCATTTGGTACGAATTAAAAACCGACGAAAAAGTAGGAGGGAGTTATGGGACTTCCTGCTTTTTCGTCGGTATTCCGCATCGTGTTCTTTAGCGGAGCAAAACATTCGGTACTTACGTTTTATCATAGTTCAAGAGTGAAAACAATCTTTGACCCGGAGAACAGAGATTTACTCTTTAAAAAAGGCCGGACACAAGTGGCGGGTCCGGCCGACAGTATACTATTAGTCTAAGTAGCCTTGCTCTTCAAAGAAGCGCTCTGCACCGGGGTGCATTGGAAGGCCGTCAGAACCATTCATGATATTCTCAGGATCAAGGTGCTGACCTTGGTCATGAGAAACGCTTTCCCAGTTTTCATAAAGAGCTTTTACAATTTCGTACCCAAGATCTTCGTCGATAAGGTCAGTAGAACCAACGAGGATTGCGTATGCAGTAATTGCGTTTACAGGCTCATCCATGAAGTCGTAGGAATCAGCAGGGATTTCCATCAGCTCATATCCGCTATTATCTTCGATGTAAGATACTGCTTCATCTGAAAGAGAAAGAAGCTTAACGTCACGCTGAAGCGCAAGTTCTTCGATGCTTCCGGCAGGTAATCCAAGAAGACCGAATGATGCGTCAAGGTTACCGTCCTGAAGACGTCCTGCAGCGTCACCGAATCCTTCGTCGAATGCGTTGTAGTCTCCATCTTCAAGTCCGTATGCTTCAAGAATCATTTTAGCAGCGTCCTGAGTACCTGAACCAGGTGGTCCGATAGCAACGTTCATTCCTTCAAGGTCTGCAACAGTTTCGATGTCTGCATCAGCACGGACAACGATCTGCATAACCTCAGGATAGATGTGGCCCATAAAACCGAAGTTGTCGATTGTCATATCAAGCTCTTCGAATTCCCCGGAACCATCAACCGCATCAAGTGCAGGCAAGTGAACAGTCATACCAAGCTCAAGCTCACCGAGTCCGATGGAAGCAAGGTTCTCAACGGAAGCACCTGTTGATACAGCACTAAGGTCAAAGTCGTCGTAACCTTCGATATTTGCATTGATTACGTTAGCCATTTCCTGGCCAAGAGGATAATATGTACCCCCAGTACTGCCTGTACCAATTTGTAAACCGGAAACATCAACATCACCAGCAGCTTCTTCCTGGCCATTGTCGTCGCCTTCGTCTACAGTCCCGCCGTTCTCGTCAGTATCTCCGTCGCCACATGCGGACAGAAGCATACCAAGAGTCAAAGCGGAGGCAAACATTGTGTAGAACTTTTTCATGCGAATTCCCCCTTAAAATTTAATATAGTTTCATACCAACAAATGTATAAAAATTGTTAGTATCCTGTTTACATTTAAGCAGAAATCTATGAAGTTGTCAAAAAGATAATGCTTTCAAAAATATAGTGAAGGGTTTATTCAGTCAAAATCACTGTTTTGTCAGTATTTGTCGCTTACGCACAATTGTGTATGTTTAAATTGTAATTAAAGGAATAAAATGTATTTTTGTGTCCTGTACTGTATAATAATACACGAAGATACATTATTAATACGGTGGTTAGCACAGCCGAAAAGATTATTATTCCCTTTTTATAAATTTCACAAACATAACAATTTTCAATCAACTTTCTTCCTATATAAATAGACAGCAAAAAACCAGAGGTTTCTCTCTGGTTTATTTTGCTATGCTTTTTTTCTGTCTCCTTCTCTTACAAAGGACATGTTCTGCCATTGTCGTCCCTTCCAGCGTTTCAGCATTAAAAGCCCTCTCAACCATTCATCAGCGATAAAGGAGAACCACACTCCCACAAGCCCAAGGCCTAGCAGGAGGCCTGCAGTGTAGGAAATCGTTACGGATACGCCCCACATCGAGAGGATACCGATGTATACAGGATATCTTACGTCACCGCCTGCGCGTAGGCAGTTGATTACAATTAAATTAAATGTGCGCCCGGGTTCGAGAATAACCGTGAGAAGCAGGAGAATTCCCCCGAGCTGAATGATGTCCGGGTTATCTGTAAAAATTGACAAAAGCTGTTCCCGGAAAGCAGCAAACAGGCCGGCAGCCCCCAGTGTAACCCAAAGGCCGATCCATAAACTTCTCATACAGCGCCTGTAAGCTTCTTCAAACTTTCCTTCACCAACAAGGTGGCCGACAATGATCTGCGTTCCCTGTCCGATCGCGATGGCAAACAAAAAGGCAAACATCATAATGTTAGTAGTGTACACCCTGGTGGTCAGTTCAACGGTACCCATCGATGCAATAAACATCGTGATAACAACCTGGGATATGTTATAGGATAAGTGTTCACCGGCTGAGGGGACACCAATTTTCATTAACTGCTTAAGTTCAGTTTTTGGAAAGGCTTTAAAGATGAAAGAGAATGGGAGCTCTCCGTTTACCCGTTTATAAAGAATGACCACGAGAACGGCCAGACCGAGCGTCCGGCTGGCTGCCGTGCTGATGGCCACCCCGGTGGCACCCAGTTCAGGAAAGCCCATCGGACCGAAGATAAACAGGTAATTTCCAACCACATTTAATACGTTCATGCCTAAAGTAATCCACATGGCATCACGAGTGAATCCGTGACTCTTAATCACAGCTCCGGCTGTCATAATCAACGCCTGCACGAAGGCAAATCCGCCTACAATGCGCAGGTACATCAGGGCTGTATCCATCAGCTCTGGCGGAAGGTTCATTCCTCTTAATATCGCAGGACCTGAGAAAAACAGAACGGCGCTTAACAGTATGCCAAATGCGAGGTTTGCGGCAAGTGAAACACCTGCAATCCTGCTCGCTTCAAGATCTCTTCTGGCACCAATATACTGTGCTATAAGAATGGTTGTTCCGGTCGCTACAAAACCGAACATCACAATAATGACACTCATAATTTGATTGGATACGCCGACTGCTGCCACGGCATTGTCATCATACTGGCTCAGCATCAGTGTATCGGCATTTCCCATTAACATATGGAGAAAAATTTCAATGAATATTGGCCACGTGAGGGCAAAGAGTGTCAGATTCTTTTTTGTTTTATCCTGGTGCTGTGCCATATGGAATCCTCCTGAAACAGTTATGGACAATTACGAAATTTGATATATTAAGTTTATAGGCACACCTTGTGTTTTGGAAGGTACAATAACGATAATAATAGGACAAATCCGAACTGGAGGTTACGATGAAACTGTTAAATGCTACGGTGCCCCCATTGCCGGTTTTTATTAAAGGCGGGAAGGGAAGCTTTAAAAAAGGTCAGAAACATTTCGCAAGGACATTTGAAGTGTTCGATCTTTTAATAGTAGAAAAAGGAACATTATATATGAAGGAAGAAGAAAGCACGTTCTCTGTTAAATCAGGGGAATACTTAATGCTTGCCCCAGGGATGTATCACGGCGGGTTTAAAGGATGTGAGGAACCGACCACATTTTTTTGGGTCCATTTCTCTTTTCCGGGATCATTCAGCCTCTCGGATGAAAAAGAGTTTGACTGGTCTCACGTTCTTTTAAAAGAAAGTACATTCACAGAGCCGGCAGCATTTTCCCTGCACCTTCCCCGTTACGGGGAAATCAAGAAGAAGGAGCGTCTTGAGAACCTTTTGGAACACCTGAGTCTCCTTAACCACTCCCAGTCGCCGGTAGATAAGATGAAGCAGCAGACTCTTTTCTATGAAAGTCTCTTATTACTGCAGGAAGAAGCGATCCAGATTCCAACAAGTGCTGAAACGGTCGCTGAAGAGGCGATGCATTTTATAAAAAACCACTTCAGGGATTCGAAGCTCACCCTTGGAAAGGTGGCAAAAGAACTTTTATATCATCCTGATTATGTCACCAGATGCTTGAAAAGAGTGACCGGTCTCACCCCGGTGCAGTATATCAGCAGATATCGTCTGGAAGTGGCGAAAGATCTGTTGATTACCACCAACATGGATTTGGGTTCTGTATGTCTGGAAGTAGGAATCCAGGATCGAAGCTACTTTTCGAGACTCTTTAAAAAGATCGAAGGGGTCACGCCTGGAGAATTCCGGAGAATGCGGACGAAGGAAGCGAAAAAGAACGAAATGTAGGTCACCACAGCTTTGATGGAAAAATAGAAAATAATATCAAATGGCCCCACTTTTTTGGAAGGGCTTTCATGGTATAATTGTCTCGGTCAGTGCAATCGATTGCACTTTTTAAAAAGAAGGGGGGAAAGATGGCGGAACAGAAAAAGAGACAAAAGCCATTGGAACAGGTGAAGCTCGTACATAAACTTGGTTTTCTTGTATGTTTTATCGTCTTCGCAAGTGCAGCTGGGGGAGCGGCAATCCTCTACGCCAATGAAAAGGTGACCAGAGAAACGGCTACTCTGGAACAGTCAGCAGCATTTCAGGAAGACTATTCGATGCTGTTAAACACAGTCAATCAAGTGGGGCTCCTTCATTTTCAACTTGTCACTTCAGGGTATAATGAGGATCGGATTGAAAGAGCGGATCTGCTTCTCGGGGAAGCGGGGGAAATGTTTACTGAACTTAACAGAGAAGTCAGTGATCATCAGGAAATGAGAAATTATTTTTCATTGTTTGAAGAGGCCATCAATAACTACGCAGGGATTAGTGATTCAATCAATTTATGTCGGAGATGAAGTGGAAAGAATCAGGAACAGAGTTGTGCCTGAAATTATAAGAACAGACCAGAGCATAAATCAGGCAAATACGAGAATTCAGCAGACACTTGAAGCGGTCAGAGACGATGCGTCTGCCCAGCTGGAAGAAGCTCTGGTTCTCACACAGATTATTCTGTACGGGGCGATTGCCTTTTTAATACTGGTTCCATTAGGGGTCCTGGCATGGTTCAGCAGAGATTTAAACAAAGGGGTCAAACAGGTCCTGACCCGGATCCATGCATATAAAGAAGGAGACTTTGCATTTGTACAGAAAAGCAGACGCAGGGATGAATTTAATGAAATTGATAAAAGTCTGTATGAAATGGGGCACCAGCTGGAACAGTCAATGCGGGTCAGTGCAGAAGCGAGTGTACAGGTTTTTGATGTTAGTGAAGCGGTATCCAAAGAGTCTCAAAGCCAGCTTGAACAAATGGGAACAGTGCTTGAGACAATGACAGACTTTAAGCAGCATGTCCAGACTCAGGCTGAAGAAACAGATACAATATCAGCGATAACAGAAGAGGTAAGCGCAAGTGCTCTTGAAATTAAAGAATCGTCCGGGAAAGTGACGATAAAAATGCAGCAAATGAATGGAATGGCTGCGAGCGGGGCGACAGCTGTAAGTGAAATGGCAGGGGACGTAGAAGCCCTTTCGAGACAGACACAGACGATGGCGGAAAAAATGAACGGGATGGTTGAGGAGGTCGAAAACATTGCTGCCTTTATGAAAGGCATTGATGATATTTCAGCCCAGACAAATCTACTGGCTATCAACGCATCCATAGAGGCTGCTAAAGCAGGAGCTGCCGGAAGAAGCTTTGCTGTTGTGGCAGAAGAAATCAGGAAGCTTTCCAACGGGACTTCGGACTTTTCAAAAAACACAAAAAAAGCTATTGAACATATCAGAGATGAAACGGTTGAAATGAAAGGAACGTTTCATTCCTTCGAGTCTGCCAGTCTGAAAGCGAAAGAGCAGTCGGAAGAAGCGACCAGTTTATTTTCGCGTATTGAAACGGAAAGTAAATCCCTGCATCATGAACAAGAAGAAACGTCAGTGGCTATAGAACAGATTAACAGAGCTATTGAAGAAGTGGTAACGGCAGTTGCAAACCTGTCTGATGTGGCAAAAGAGCTGGAGGAAAAGACAGGACAGGTGACGGAAACGATCGGCTTTCAATCAGAAAAGCAAAGGCAGCTGGCCGAGACAACGCTCGTTTTAAAAGAAACAGCTTCCTCATTACAGCAATAAAGAAAACGATTACAATTATTTTTGAAAAAGGGTTGTATTTCTATCAGCCCAAATATATAATGAAATTGTAATAGTGATGCAAACGATTTCACGGCAAAACCGTGGAATTGTTTTTGCCTCATTTGTGCAAACGGTTGTCCGACCTCTTGCACTGGGGCCGGGTACTAAACTGGACGTGCTGTCATTAAAGACTTGGACAGTACCTGCCAGTTCACGTACTGGTGTACATATGAAAGCGGATTCATATATTGAAAGCCGATTCCAGATGTACCAAAGGCCGGGAGTGATAATGGACAGGCAACAGGTTGCACAGGATGTAACCATTTAATTAAAGGGGGAAACAAGATGTTTAAAGGCAAGTTTCTTTTAACACTGATGATGATGCTCGTACTTTCCATCGCATTAGTAGCTTGTGGCGGCGGAGATGACGACGCACCAGCAGATCCGGACACAGATGAAAACGGAGAAGACGCTGGCGAAGAAGCTGAAGGGGAAGCTCAGGCAGACTCTGAGGCTCCTGAAAAACCAGAATCACTTGATATGTGGGTAAACGATGAAGATTCACAATTGGATGCTTACGAAGAGATTACACAACGTTTTGAAGATGAGCATGGAATTGAAATTAACATTACTCCTTTTTCAATGTTAGATCAAACAGAGGCTATTTCACTGGATGGTTCTTCCGGACAGGGTCCTGATCTTTTCTTCCAGCCCCATGACCGTATGGGAGATATCGTCCTTCAAGGATTGGCAGCTGAGCTTGAGCTTACTGCAGACCAGGAAGAGCGTCTTTCTGAATACAACGAAGAAGCAGTTACAGCATTCAGCTACGAGGGCATGCAGTACGGTATCCCTGCAGTAGTTGAAACTTATGCTCTTTTCTACAACACAGACCTTGTTGAAGAAGCTCCCCAGACACTTGACGAGCTTATGGAGATCGCAGATTCTCTTACTGATGCAAGTGCTGATGAGTATGGTTTCCTAATGGAAGCAACAAACCTTTACTTCGCTTACCCGTTCCTTACAGGAGCAGGTGGATACATCTTTAACCAGGATGCTGACGGAGCTTATGACACTGAAGACATCGGTCTTGACAACGAAGGTGCTGTTGAAGGTGCTGCTTTAATTCAATCTTGGTTTGAAGACGGTTACATGCCAACGGGTATCGATGGAGATGTTATGAACGGACTGTTCCAGGACGGTAAAGTAGGAGCTGTAATCACTGGTCCTTGGGCAATCCCTGACTACCGGGATGCTCTAGGTGACAGCCTTGCTGTTGCGATGCTTCCTGAGTGGGATGGCGATCAGCTTAACTCATTCTCAGGAAATAAAGGCTGGTTGGTATCTGAGTACAGTGAAGATAAGTACTGGGCTACAGAGCTTGCACTATTTATTACAAATGCTGAGAGCTCAGAAACTTATTACGAGACAGCGGGAGAGCTTCCAGCTCACACTGCAGTAGAAATTGACGACGAGTTCATGGGTCCTATCTTTGAACAGACTCAAGTTGCCGAGCCAATGCCAAACGTTCCTGAAATGAGTCAGGTTTGGGAGCCGGTAAGTGATGCACTTCAGTTTATTTCTCAAGGTGAAGATCCACAGGAAGTAATGGAAGAAGCTGTTGAACAGATCCGCGATCAAATCGCAATTATGGGTCAATAGTATTTGTAATAAAAGAAGGGATTGGGGAGTAATTTCTCCAATCCCGATTCTTTAAAGCAGGAGGATGCGACTATGGCTGCAAACGATAACCAACCAGATGTGAAAATCGTAAATGAACGACACAATCCAACTGTAGCTGCTTTGCTCTCAATTATTCCGGGATTCGGGCAGATTTACAACAAACGATATTGGAAAGGTGCGACCTTATTCATTCTCTTTGCGGCTTTCGTTGGTGTGATGTATGGGTTTATCGCCGATGGATTACAAGGATTAATCACCCTCGGAGAGACACCACGAGATGATGATTCCCGTATCTTTTTAAGCTACGGTATACTCTCACTTATTTTTCTTACATTCTTTATTTCTTTTTATGTACTGAATATTATTGATGCTCGTAAAGACGCAAAGAGAATTCAATTAGGCTGGGAAGTTCCGGGCCTCCGTGAAGGATTTAAAAACGCCTGGGATACCGGATTCCCTTATTATTTAGTAGCACCTGGACTTTTCCTGCTCATTTTTGTTGTTATCTTTCCTCTTCTCTTTATGGTGTTCCTGGCGTTTACGAACTACAACCTGTATAACGCACCACCGAGAAACCTGCTACAGTGGGTTGGGTTTGATAACTTTGTACGATTGTTTACCATCAATGAATGGCGAAATACGTTCTTCAATGTTTTATCCTGGACGTTAATCTGGACGTTTGTTGCGACGACGCTTCAAATCGGACTGGCCCTGTTCCTTGCGATAATCGTAAATGATAAGCGAGTTAAGGGTAAACGTTTAATCCGTACGGTATTCATCCTTCCATGGGCGGTACCTGCGTTTGTAACAATCATTATTTTCTCTGCCCTGTTTAACGACAACTTCGGTGCGATTAACCGTGACATTATTGTTCCGTTGTTCGGATCCGGCATTCCGTGGATGAGTGATCCGTTCTGGGCGAAGGTTGCCTTGATTATGATTCAGACCTGGCTTGGGTTCCCATTTGTTTTCGCCCTGTTTACAGGGGTGCTTCAGAGTATTTCAGCCGACTGGTATGAAGCGGCTGACATTGACGGAGCCAACCGCTGGCAGAAGTTCTCAAACATCACTTTCCCGCACGTCATGTTTGCTACAGCGCCGCTTTTGATTATGCAATACGCCGGAAACTTTAATAACTTTAATATCATTTACTTGTTTAACCAGGGTGGACCACCGGTGAGGGGACAGGTTGCCGGGGGTACCGATATTCTGATTTCCTGGGTATACGGACTTACATTTGAAAATCAGCAGTTCAATATGGCTGCCGCAATTTCCATTATTCTCGGACTGATTGTCGTTGTCTTTGCATTCTTATGGTTCCGACGCACAAGATCGTTTAAAGAGGAGGGGAACATTTAATGAGCACAGCAGTAAAAAAACGCAGACCTATGAGTAAAAAAAGAAAAAACTTCCTTGAACTGACAGCCATTTACGGGGTTATCGCTGTGATGTTCGTGATTATTCTGTATCCTCTTCTCTGGGCATTCGGACTCTCCCTTAACCCGGGCACAAGCCTGTACGGTGCACGAATGATCCCTGAAAACTGGTCATTCGTTCATTATGAGTGGCTGTTTACAGACCCGAGAAGTAACTATGTAACCTGGTATAAAAACACTTTGATTGTTGCATTAGCCACATCATTCTTTGCAACATTAATGGTTTCTTTAGTCGCCTATGCCTTCTCCAGGTACCGGTTTATGGGACGCAAAAATGGTCTTTACGCATTTTTACTTCTTCAAATGTTCCCGGTACTGATGGCTATGGTGGCATTGTACATTCTACTTAACCTTGTGGGTCTTCTTGATTCCCTTCTTGGTTTAATCATCATTTATGTAGGTGGAGCGATTCCTATGAATGCCTTCCTCGTAAAAGGATACTTTGATACGATTCCACGTGAACTTGACGAGAGTGCACGTATTGACGGGGCGGGACACTTCCGTGTGTTCTTCCAGATCATGCTACCACTTGCGAAGCCGATCCTTGCGGTAGTTGCGCTCTTTAACTTTATGGCACCGTTTATGGACTTTATCCTGCCTCGTATCGTTCTTCGAAGTCCGGAGAACTTCACGCTTGCACTTGGCCTGTTTAACTTTGTAAATGACCAGTTTGCCAACAACTTCACGCGATTTGCTGCAGGTGCAATTCTGATTGCCGTACCAATTGCATTGGTTTACTTGTTCTTACAGCGTTACCTCATTTCAGGACTTACTTCAGGGGCAACGAAAGGGTAAGTGTTACAGAATTGTTAATAGAAGAGATACGGTTGATGAGGAAGATGCCCCTCTTCCTGCCGTATCTTTTTCTTTAGCAGTTTTCTAAAAGGCTGACTTTAAAAGGAATTGAAATTCAGCTTCGTTGAACGGAATACGCTCACTTTACGCCGACTTGCGCCGAGCCTCATCAAGGCTTTGCCCCTGCGGAGTCTCGCCTGTCCCACACTTGAGCAGGAGTGTCTGTATTCCGTTCAACGAAGCACAATGCCCTTAAGCGAAAAACCGCATGCCTAATTCATGCGCCAGTGAGCGAATAAATTAACATACTCTGCTTCTTCCTATGCCAGTTTCTCTTCGACGCACATATTTTCGTAGAGGAAGAAGCAGGTATATGCCTTAAGGAAGCTCACCGGCCCAAGTGGAAAAGGAGTGCAATGAGTGTAAATCAACACCCTGTTTATTTCAAAAATGTTTTCTTAAAAAATAAACGGAGAAGAATTTCCTGGACTCAGGCGGTAAGGACCTGCGCAGACCAAGCACTTGGGAAAGCAAAGGTCATGAAGGTGGAACGACACAAATTCCATCCTGCCTCTGTTTAACTACAACCGTAACCAAAAATGACACCTTAGGAAAAACAAACGATGTGATCAGGAGGATATAGCTATGCAAGATACAAGCTTTGCGATTCACCCAGGAAACAAGCAGCAAATCGAAGGAACGAACCATCGTGATATCGGCAATGTCCGCTCATTTGAAAAAAAGGAGGGTCGTTTTGTTTTTGAATGTGACAACGGGACTGTGAATGTTCTTTTTTACAGTGACAGTGTGGCCCGGGTAGTGATGAATCAAAAGCAGGACCCTGTCCTTGAGGGAAGCTTTGCTGTAATTAAGGAACCAGGGAATGTGGACGTTTCTGTTCAAGAGAAAGATGAGGAGGTCACTCTCACAGCTCAGGAGATGAGCCTTCACGTTTTAAAAACACCGATGCGCATTACATTCAAGGATTCTGACGGACAGATCATCGTCGGTGAAGGGAAAAAAGGAATGGGTCACAGTCATGAGGGAGAAGTGATCTGTTACAAAGATGCACTGCCTTACGAGCATTACTACGGATTTGGAGAAAAAACAGGCTTTCTTGATAAAAAAGGCGAAAAAATGACGATGTGGAACACAGATGTGTACGCTCCCCATAACCCGGAAACCGACGCTCTTTATCAATCAATTCCGTTCTTTATAACATTAAGAGGCGGGCGTGCTCACGGCCTGTTCTTCGACAACACCGGGAAAACCCACTTTAACATGCGCACAGAAGCAGGAACGTATTCTTTCAGCGGGGACAGCGGACAGATGGACTACTACGTCATGGCTGGGCCTGGGATGAAGGAGGTTCTTTCTCAGTATACATCTCTTACGGGAACGATGCCGCTTCCGCCTAAATGGGCACTTGGTTTTCATCAGTCACGCTACAGCTACGAAACAGAAGAAGAAGTTCGTGAAGTTGTGGGCAATTTTCTTGAGAAAAGCATCCCTGTAGATGCGATATACCTGGATATTCACTATATGGACGGGTACCGTGTCTTTACATTTGATGAAGACCGTTTCCCAAATGCGAAACAACTGGTAGCTGATTTGAAGGAACAAGGGATCCGTATCGTACCGATCGTCGATCCGGGCGTAAAAGAAGATCCTGAATACGAGGCATATCAGGAAGGGGTCCGTGACGACCGTTTCTGTAAATATATAGAAGGTAACGTCTATTACGGAGACGTGTGGCCCGGAAACAGCGCGTTACCTGACTTTACAAGTGACAGTGTTCAAAAGTGGTGGGGCGACAAACACAAATTCTACTCTGATCTTGGAATCGAAGGCATCTGGAATGATATGAATGAACCCGCAGTGTTCAATGATACGAAAACGATGGACACGAAAGTGATGCACAATAATAACGGCAATCCAAAAACACACAGGGAACTTCATAACATTTACGGATTGAAAATGGGTGAGGCGACATACGAGGGGATGAAGAACAACCTTGAAGGAAAGCGGACCTTCCTGTTAACCCGTGCAGGCTATGCAGGTGTTCAGCGGTATGCAAGCGTGTGGACCGGGGATAACCGCAGCTTCTGGGAGCACCTTCAGCTTGCTTTGCCAATGTGTATGAACCTCGGGATGAGCGGCGTACCCTTCTGCGGGCCTGATGTTGGGGGTTTTGCCCACGACGCTAATGGCCAGCTCCTTGCCCGCTGGACACAGTTTGGTACTTTTACCCCGTATTTCAGAAACCACAGCGCCATCGGGACACGACGTCAGGAACCGTGGAGCTTTGGTGAAGATGTAGAAGCCAATGTAAAGAAGTACATCGATCTTCGCTACATCTGGATGCCTCAGCTCTATAAACTGTTCAGAGATGCATCATTAACAGGACTTCCGGTTATGCGTCCGCTTGTTTTTGAGTATCCTGAGGATAAAAACACATTTAACTTAAGTGATCAGTTTATGATTGGGGACAACGTGATCGTTGCACCGATAACAACGCCTGATACGGAGCACCGGGTCGTTTATTTACCCGGAGGCGAGTGGGTGAACTACTGGACCGATGACATTCAGGAAGGCGGCAGACACATCATGGTGGAAGCACCTTTGGACACACTGCCGATTTTCGTAAAAGCTGACACGGTTGTTGCCCATGGTTCACCGAAGCAGTCCACGGCAGTGAAAGAAGATAACTTTCAGCTTCACGCTTACTTTGGGAAAATAGCGGAAGCATCTTACACAATTTATGAGGATGATGGTGAAACTTTCGGCTATGAAAACGGTGAAGCGTTTGAAAAGTCCGTTAACCTGTCCTATGATAGTGATGTGTTAACGATTACAACAGAGGATCTGAATACAGGTTTTACGCCGGACTGGTCAGAGATAACAATCGTTATCCACGGAGCATTTGACGTGACAGAAGCCGCCCTAAACGGCAGAAATGTTGAAATGGAAAAGCTCGATGGCGGAAAACTGGTCATCACAGTAAGCAGATAAATTTTTCTAGCGAAGGGATGTAACGCCCATGACCGTAACAATAAAAGATGTGGCTAAAAAAGCAAACGTCGCTCCTTCGACTGTATCACGAGTGATTGCAAACAGCTCAAGGATCAGCCAGCGAACGAAGGAAAGAGTGCGGGAGGCAATGGAGGAACTCGGGTACCACCCGAACTTCAACGCCCGCAGTCTTGCAAATAAAAGCACAAAGACAATCGGACTGGTTATGCCGAATTCTGCAAACAAAACGTTCCAGAATCCGTTTTTCCCTGAAGTTATCCGGGGAATAAGTACGAAAGCCCATATGCTTGAGTATGGATTGTACCTGTCTACAGGGCAGACTGAGGAAGAGATTTTTGAGGAAGTCCAGCATATGGTTCAGGGACGCCGGGTGGACGGAATTATTCTTTTGTACTCAAGAGTCAATGATAAAGTGATGTCATACCTGCATGAGCAGAACTTTCCTTTTACCGTAATCGGCCGCCCTTATGATGCCAGAATGTCTCAAATAACCTATGTGAACAATGATAACTTTAAAGCTGCAAAAACGGTCACAGAGTACCTATTGCTACTCGGTCATGAGCGCATTGCCTTTGTAGGCGGGAACCTTGATTTTGTCGTTACTGTAGACCACATGGAAGGCTATGAACGGGCACTGAAAAATGCAGGCATAAAGCTTCGGGACGAATATGTCGTATTCCATGAAGAACTTCAGGAAGGTGGTCAGGAAGCCGTTATCGCTCTTATGAGCCTGAAAGAGCCGCCCACCGCACTCCTTGTAGCCGATGACATTATGACGTTTGGTGTCCTGCGGATGCTCAGTGAGATGGATGTGAAGGTACCTGACGATGTCTCCATCATAAGCTTTAATAACCTGATGATCTCCGAGCTGTCTGCGCCTCCGATGACGACCGTCGATATTAACATTTACAGTCTCGGATATGAGGCCGCCACATGTCTGGTTGAAAAAATCCTTCGTCCGGATACAAAGCCGAAGAAAGTGCTTATTCCACATAAACTGATTAAGCGTCAATCGTGCCACAGGCATGTAAAGAAGCTTGCGCCGCAATAAAAACAGACAGACACCCGCCAATTCCATTTGGCGGGTGTTTTCAGGCTGTCGAGAAAGTCTTCTTGACAGTCTTTTCTTTTAGTGTTGAATAATCAACCTATCAGATATTTGTAGTACACTGCTTTATAAGCATAGAATCTGCATTCGCTAAAGACGGACGCTTTCTGCGGGCAACGCCTCAGCCTACTGGAAGTATGCCGGAGGAGGGTAACCCGCTTCCCGCGGAGAGCGAAGTATATTTCAGGAGCGATTTATTTGCACCGCATATGATGCGTTCGGATTCTCGTTGGCTAAAAAACTTCTGTCCCAGCCTCTTACTGCTCAGCGGGTTGATGTCTTTAAACATGCAATGCAGAGATTTACCGAGTGATGCAGTTTCGATTTTATGTGTAAATTTCTGGAAGGTCTTTTTTATAAAATAACGCACACATTTCGTATATGTTGTTCCTATTCGCATTCTTCAGGGTATAGAAAATGAAAAAGCGTACATGCCCAGTGGTGGTGCTGACAAGCCTTCTCGCCTACGAAGAAGCAAATGGTGAGGGTCGAGCCGCCCGAGGGAAGTGCAAAGAGCGCAAATCAGCACCTGACTTTACTGAGACTATTTTAAAGAAAATTGACTTTTTCAGTGGCCTTGCGGAGTACGACGAGGAACACCAGCGCTCCGAGGAAAGGGAGTGTAACGGGCCGCAAATCAACACCTGAGTTCAACATTCTATTTAAATCCGGGAGGTCTTAAAGAGGTCGATTTAAGTCTTATAAGTCATGGTTCTCAGGTAAATTATGCTATAATCAGTCTATTATACAAAAGGTTGGTGAACGGGTTGCCTCAGTCTAAATTCTTCAGATTTTTATACGGACTCACGTTTGTTTTATTAATCATTTATTTAGGAACAAAAGTACCGTTTATCTTTACGCCGATTCAGGTACTGTTTGGAACATTGTTTGTCCCGTTCTTAATTGCGGGAGTGCTGTTTTACCTGCTCAGACCGGTAGTAAACTTACTGCATAAACAAAAAGTACCGAAACCTTTATCAATCCTGCTCATTTACCTTGGTGCTGTAGGACTCATGACAGGGCTGGTTTTCTTGATCGGTCCAACCCTTCAGGAGCAGTGGAACAATCTTGTGGATAATGCCCCGGGGTTATTTAATGAAGTCCGTAATATGCTGATTGAGCTCCAGAACAATGAATGGGTCAACCAGTTTCAGGAGACGGAAAACTTCTCAATTGAAGAGATTACAGAAAATTTCACAGAATATCTCTCCAATGCTTTTGAAATTTTGACGAGGAATATTGCCAGTGTCATCGGTGTGATTACAAGCATCCTTATTCTCGCTATCATCATTCCGTTCATTCTTTTCTATATGCTTAAAGATGGTGAAAAGCTTCCGGATCAGGTTCTTAGATACCTGCCAAAGAAGCAGCGCGGAGAAGGTCACCGCATTTTGAGCGATCTGGATACAGCCCTCAGCTCGTACATACAGGGCCAGATTATTGTCAGCTTCTGTGTCGGTGTTCTTATGTACATTTCGTTTCTCATTATTGGAATCGAATATTCCCTTATCCTTGCCCTTGTGGCGATGGTGACAAATGTGATTCCGTTTATTGGACCGTGGATCGGAACCATTCCTGCAGTAATTGTGGCCATTATCGACTCCCCGTGGATGGTTGTGAAAGTACTGATTGCCATCGTTGTTGTTCAGCAGATCGAGAGTAATGTCATCTCCCCGCAGGTTATGGGGAAGAAGCTTGCTGTGCATCCATTAACGATCATCCTGCTTTTACTTGTAGCCGGACAATTTGCCGGACTTTTCGGGCTTCTTCTGGCAGTTCCAACCTATGCTGTTTCGAAGGTGGTTGTTTCACACACCTACCGTTTATACATGCTTAAGCGTAAACAGGATCATGAAAAGAAAGGCAAAGAAGAAGAAGCTGAGGCCGCTGAAAGCGACTGATTTGTGATTTCCGGCCCTGTTTCCTATACTGGAAATGTACAATTAAACGAATGAGGTGATTGTGTTGGTTAAAGAAATAGATGGTGTAAAACAGGTAGATGTAAATGAACTGAAGGATCTTATGAATAACAAACCGGAGGATATGGTTGTTATTGATATCCGGGAGCCTGACGAATATGATTCAGGTCACATTCCGGGTGTGCCTCTCCTGCCAATGCATTCGGTGCCGGAGATGATTGAAGGATTTGACAAGGATAAAGAGTATGTATTCATCTGCCGCAGCGGAAACCGTTCACAAAACGTTGCTTTGTATTTGAAAGACCAGGGCTTCGACCGGGTTGTAAACTACCACGGCGGTATGCTTGAGTGGGATACTGATGTAAATACTGGTATTGAAAAGCAGATTAAAGATATTGAGGAATTGAAAAAGTTAAAATAAGTATTTTGACCTTGTACCTTTTTAGGTATAAGGTCATTTTTTTGCAGTGAAAGGGCATATTACTGCTATATTATCAGCAATAGCCGGAAGGTCTTTGTGACATTTTTTTAATAGGTGATGTTTAAGGCAGATTTTTAAGGGGTACTTTATCAACAAGCAGCACATAAGGAACTTTGAAAGGAGGATTCAGCCATTACATCAAGACGGCATTTTCCTATCATCACCTTATAATGCAGCAGGAAATACTCGAGGTTAAGAACATAGTTTTTTTAAAACAAAATTCAGGAGGTACAAAACATGCTTTGGACAATTGTAGGTATTATCATCTTAATGTGGTTACTCGGATTCAGTTTTGAAGTCGGTGGAGGTTTGATCCACTTATTATTGGTTGTTGCTCTGATTGTAGCTGTCATTAACTTAATTTCCGGACGACGAGCAGCTTAGCGAAGCTAAGAGAGCGTGGCGGAGATCATATAAAGGAGGCCCAGATAAAAAGGGGCCTCCCTTTTACGTTTTGAGGCCACTGAAAAAGTCATAGTCCGATAATAACGTCACCACTTTAAGGATCTAATTGCAACAAAAAAGGGATTTTGATATTTTGACGGGCTAAAGATTATATTCGGTTTAAAAAAAGTGTTGAATGGAGCGAATGAGCGACACGCCTGCAGTAAAAGCGAGTCCGGGGAGACCCCCAGGCACGAGCATAACCTTCATGATTAAGCTGCAAGTTGCTTCGACGCATATGGCTTCAGAGCTTAGCCGGCAGAGGAAGAAGCAGCATGCCGAGGAGTACCGAACCGTCCGCGGAAAGTGCAATGAGCGGAATCAACTCATACCTTTTATGAGCCAATTTTAAAGAAAATGGACTTTTTAAGTGGCCTCACCTTTTAAAGGTGATCGGTCTTCTTGGAATAGCTGTGTTTGTCAGTTTTCTGACGGCTGGCCTGTTCTTCAAGATTTTTCTTCTCAAGTTTGGCCTGGTTGTCACGGGGCTTCTTGTTCGAATCACGATTTGGATTGTAAGGCATTGCTCCAACCTCCTTTCGCCTGTTCATAATATGGTTTATTTAGAAGGAAGATATGTGATGTTTAACGAAACCAATAAGGGGTAAAGTATTGATATCCAAACAAAAACAGGGGTGAGTGACGTTGGCTTCAAACAAAATCATTACTTCAACTTTAGTAGCAACTGCAGTGGCGGCAGGCTCGTATTACTTTGGAAAAGAAGAGAACCGTCAAAAGCTTGCTCATTCGTTTAAACGAATGAAAGCAAAGGTAAAAAATGAGACGAACGAAGATCATAACCCGTACCTGAATGAAAAAGTGGGCCATTCCGACCCTGAGGATGTGGAAGACAACTCCATGGTGGATGAAGGCGCCATGTACTCCGTTAACTACTACAATGAAAACATGAATAATTAATCATAGGAACCGGAAGAACCATCATGGGTACATGGTGGTTTTTTCTCTGGATTCCAAGACAGACTATTAAAAATCAAGTATAATGACGAAATCATACATACGATGCTGTTTTACATTGTGAGAGGAGCTCCAGTTATGCTTGCACATATCAATCCACTCGAGGAAGTAAAAAAGCTGATCATTACAGTTGCGGCAGCTGCCGTACTGGCAGTGGCCCTTAACTTCTTCCTAATTCCTGCAAATGTTTTTGCGAGCGGGTTTACCGGTCTCGCACAAATTATTTCAGAGCTGATTCCCCTGGCCTTTTTATCCCCCGGAATTATGCTTTTGCTGTTAAACATCCCGGTGGCTGTATTAGGCTGGAAAATGGTTGGTAAGAGTTTTACCCTGTACAGCTTTA
Organism: Alteribacter salitolerans; assembly: GCF_016901055.1. Taxonomy (NCBI): domain Bacteria; kingdom Bacillati; phylum Bacillota; class Bacilli; order Caryophanales; family Bacillaceae; genus Alteribacter; species Alteribacter salitolerans. The sequence continues at coordinate 24,824 of NZ_JAFEUX010000015.1, forward strand.
TTAACGTTGCTGCAACGACGTTTTTCCTTGAAGTAATCCCGGTTACGACAATCTCTGATGACATTATTCTAAACTCCGTATTCGGTGGTGTGCTGGGAGGTATCGGGGGAGGAATCGTGCTGAAGTACGGTGCTTCTTCAGGCGGGGTCGATATTCTTGCATTAATTATGGCGAAGAGAAGTGACCGTTCACTGGGCGTTTATTTTTTCATGATGAACTCGGTGATTGTTATCACTTCAGGCCTCATGTTCGGAATGGAAAAAGCGTTATACACACTTCTCACGTTATATGTGACTTCCAGAATCATTGATACCATCCATACCCGCCATGTGAAGCTCACAGCCATGATTGTCACAAAAAGGCCGGACGAGCTTCAAAAGGTCTTTCATGACCGGATTGTCCGCGGTGTGACAAGGATTCCGGCAAAAGGCGGCTACACGAAAGAGGACAAAGAAATTCTGATGATCGTCATTACAAGGTATGAACTATACCAGCTGAGGCAGATTATTGATGAGGTCGATCCGACTGCTTTTACAAATATCGTCCAGACGACTGGTATCTTTGGACTCTTCCGCAAAGATTAACGAAAGTGTAACCTTTTGACAAAGGCGGCGACTAATGATGTAGTCAAGTCAACTTAAGGGAGGCTTTCTAAATGAAAATTACTAAAAAATGGATTCAATCAATCACTTTTTCAGTTTTAGCTTTCGGCCTTGTGGCCTGTGGAACAGCCGATGATACCACAGGAGATACTCCTGATGAAAATACAGACCAAGAGGAACATCCAGAAGAAACGCCCGATGACTCTTCAGAAGAATCATCAGATCAAACAGAAGGGACCGATTCTGTGACTGAACATGATTTAACATTTACTCTTGATGTGGAAGACTCAGAGGAACAGCTTCGCTTTACAATGACAGTCGAAAATGACACCGATGCAGAGAAACAGATTGATTTTGCTTCCGGCCAGAAGTTTGACATCAAAGTTAAAGATGAGAGCGGAACTGTGGTGTACCACTTTGCTGAAGGGATGATGTTTACCCAGGCTCTTGTTTCAGAGACCATTGCCCCTGGTGAGTCCCTTGTGCTTGAAGAGACGTGGGACGCAGGAGAGGATTTGAGCGGGAAGACATTTGATGTAGAAGCAATGCTCAACATTTATTCTGTCGATAATGAACAGATTGATAAAAGCGTGTTTGATGTGAAAAAGCAGATTACAGTGGAATAATGTACCGTTACGAGCCTCTCGTCCGCATGTTGCGGGCGGGAGGTTTTTAGTTTTGAGGAACGAAAATAGCTATCTCGTTTAATTGAGATCCTAACTTGAGTAAAGGGAAGGCTAACTGGCTTAATACGGCAGCTAACTTGTTTAAAGCCAATCCTAACTCGATTAAACACCACAAAGACCCTCACCCGGACAAAACCGGGGGAGGGTTCTATTAATACCGTCCGTAAAACAGTGATTTCACTTCACTCGTGTCCATTTCCCAGACAGGGGTGTGGCGCTCTCCGCCGAACAAGGAAGTATACATTTCCTTTTTCTGATGAAGAGCCGCTTCAATGGATTCTTCAATGGTTCCCCGGGTCGTGAAAGAGTGGATCGTCACCGGTTTCGTCTGGCCGATCCTGTGAACACGGTCAGAAGCCTGGTCATCCACGGCCGGGTTCCACCAGCGGTCATAGTGAATCACTTCAGTTGCGCCGGTCATGTTCAGACCGGTACCCCCGGCCCGGATGGAGATGAGAAGAACGGGAGCCGTTTCTCCACGGTTAAACCGCTCCACCAGATCAAAGCGGTCCCCCATTTTCATAGACCCGTTTAAAAACTCTGCTTCCATTCCGAACGTGTGGCGGAGGCCTTCCTCAATCAAATAGCCCATTTTTTTATACTGTGTGAAAAGAACGGTTCGCTTATTCTCACTGAGAAGTGTCTCCATCGTTTTCATCACGGTTTCCCATTTTCCGGAACGGCCTGAAAGGGGGCGGCGTTCATCGAGAAAGTGAGCCGGGTGGTTACAGATCTGCTTCAGCCGTGTGATGCCTTTAAAGAATACCCCTTTTCGTTCGTGGGGAGCGAGAAATTCCATTGCCTCAAGGGTTTCTTCCACCACAGCCTGATAAAGGAGGTGCTGCTCGCGAGTCAGGTCACAGTGGAGGGTCCGGTTTGTTTTGGATGGCAGCTTCCAGTCGGTGCGTTGCTGTTCTTTTGTGCGCCTTAAAACAAAGGGAGCAATCACGTTTTTTAACCTGCCGGAAGGGTCGGCGGAGAAACGGATGAGAAAATCGGGAAGGGACCCGAGATAGCCTTCTGCGAACCAGTCAAACAGAGACCAGAGCTCAGCGAGGCGATTCTCCACAGGCGTTCCGGTTATGGCAATCCGGTGATGGGCGGAGAGGCTTTTCGCTTCCTTCCAGATCTTTGTGTGATTGTTTTTTATCATCTGGGCTTCATCAAACAGAACCGATGCCCATGTGGTTTTCTGAAACACGTCGCTGTCACGTAGGAGAAGAGCGTAGGTTGTGAGCACAACGTCTCCTGATTCAAGGTCCATGGACTGCCGGGTTGCTTTTCCACCGTAATAGACCGTCTGCTTTAGGTGGGGGGCGAACCGGTTCAATTCTTTAACCCAGTTTTCCAGCAGGGAGGTAGGGCAGACAATAAGCACGGGTCGGTCACGTTCAATGTGATCGGCGTAGGCAATAGCCTGTACGGTTTTGCCGAGGCCCATATCGTCAGCCAGACAGCAGCCAAGGCCGAGCTTTCTCATTACAAGGAGCCAGCGGGATCCTTCCTGCTGGTATGGTTTTAATGTATGTTTCCAGTATGTGTCCAATGCCGGGACCACTGCTTTTGTGACGTCATCGAACCATGTATCTGATAACGTCCAGTTAATCTGGACTGGTTCATCAGGAGGGGGGGCACCTGCTCCGGCATCAGGCATGTATGCGATCTGCTGAATGGCCTGAAAAAGCGTGACCGTATTTTCTTTACGGATGCGGTCAATCTGCCGGAGGTATTCCGATGCTTTTTGCAGATCCCAGTGCATCCAGCGGTTGTCAAAGTAAATGAAATGGCGCTGTTCGTCCACCCACTCCCGGAGTTTGTCTTCCGGGAGAGCTTTGTCGTGGTGGGAAAACAGCCACGACACAGTTGCCCCGCTCCCGGAAGGAGAAGGTGATACTTCACCTGTGACAGAGAGCTGGACAGGACGGTCCCAGCTTTGGGGGACAAGAACGTTGATACCTGCCTGTTCGCAAACGTCCTGGTAGGAATGTAAAAAGCTGTATACCTCTTCATCCTCCAGCTTGATTTTCGGGTCCGTGAGATTGAGGCCGTGAAGGGCCGGAACGGAGGATGAAAGGGTTGCGAGTGCAGGTTTTACGGCCGGAACAGGGTTTTGAACGAAAGAGTGATGCCCCGATGTCACCTCCTTCAGGCTTGCTGTTTTCTTTGTTGCGGTCTCAGTGACGATCAGTTCCGCGCTCCACTCGTCTGAAAACAGATCCGGTTCGTTAATGGCCAAGGACAGCTGAAAAGGGGCCGCTTTTGTATGACCCAGCTGGTCGAGACAGTATTCGTACAGGTTTAATGGCAGTTCATACATTTTATCAGGTGATTCGAGAGCCCGGATCCATTTTCGGATCCGGTCATCGTGATCATGGGCGAGACGGTCTAAAGCGGAAGATGAAGACGGTTTAGCGAGCCCGTCGATAATCCATTTGTACGATGGGGACGTGTCTTTGCGTGCAGAAAAAAGCGGCAGGTCCAGTTTTTCTTCCTTTGTCCATCGTCCATACCGGGTTGGGTAGGACGTTGCTTCAAGCCACGGGGTTAATTCCGTGAAAAGACCGTCGGGTATTTCGGGAATGACGGTTCCTGTCACTGATCCGCCTGTTTCATCAAACACTTCCTTAACAGGAAAGGCGGTACCGTAAAAGGACGGATCATGGTTTCGGAACAGCTGCTGCTTAAAAAGGAGCTGACCTTCACGTGATGAGGAGTTTTGATCCGCCCACACAAACCAGGCCGGCTGAGTATCATTTTGTAAAAGTCCAATGTTAACGTTCCTGTTCAAAACGGTCGAGCTCCTTTCGAAAAGCGGTGTAGCCTGAATAACGTGTGCGCAGAATGACGAGCCATTCATCAAAGCGTCCGGCACGGCCGCTTTTTTCGTAAAGGTCCTGAAGGATGGCTACATAACGAACGGCTTCCTTGTAGTGGGAGCCGGTCCGTTTTTCGATGAGCCTCTCGATCCACTGGTGCAGAAAAGCAACGGCTGCCGGTGAAGGGAGGCTTTTTTTAATGAACGTAAGCTGCTCCGGTGTGCAGGCGAGGGGATCGCTATCGTCTGCAAGGAGGTGAGTAAGGCCGATGTCCCACTCTTCATGAAAAGCCAGGAGGGCAAAGTAAACTCTTTTAACACCAGGGTGAAGGCGGTGTGGCCTGAGTTCACCGAGGGCATGCTTTTTCAGGTGTGCCTGATCCTCGGGGTTCTGGATGGAGTGGTAAAATTGCTTGTATTTTTCGGCGTGGGGTCTTGTTTTCCACGCCGTGAGCCAGTCTGTCAGGTCTTCTGTTTTCAGGTTGCGTTCTTCCCGGGCGGGAGTGGGGAGATGGCGGTGTATGCGCGCAAGAAGCTCCCTTTTCAGCGCCTCTTCCCCGCCGGAAAGGGCTTCGTTGTACTGCGGATCCCTCAGTCCTTTTTCCAGAAAGCGGGTAAGGGCGGGCTTTCTTAAGGTGAGGTAGCGTTTGTTGACGAGGTCCTGGATGGCGAGGGAGGCGATGGTGAGAAAAAAGAGTGCGTAGGGGGCGTCGTATGGCTTTTGGTTGTGAATTGTTTTATGGTCCGGTTCGTTGTTTTTGATCAGGGTATGGCTGATTTTCCGGGCGAGGGGTATGGCGTTGTCCATATGAATGTTGTGATTGAGTAATCGTTCGGTCAAGCTTGCCAATGGTTTTGTCCCCTTTTTATGGTTATGCACCTATTTTACCGATTTTGGGCTGGTTGGACAAACAAAAATAATTGGATTTGGACGCTGAATTTCATTCTTTTTTCGGGGGAGGAACATAGGATAACAATAAGAAAATTGAAAGGAGCGTGGTCATGGAAGATTTTCGGTTTAAGGCCGAGTTTCAGGATCTTTTCGTTCGAATCTCCAAACCGATGCTCAAAACCTTCATTCATAAATTGCTTCAAGCTGACTTCCGCCTTACGTGGCGTTACGAAGAAGAGACAGTAGAACTTCTAATAAAAAATGACCAAGGACAAGCGATGATTCCCATCAGGAAACAGGAAAACGAGGGCACTGCAATTGTTATGGAAGAGCTGCAGGTGGATATCGAGGAAGTGGCGATTCTCCTGGAGGAATTGATTACAGAGGGTAAGGGCAGGGGAATCGTGAAGACGGAAACCGATGGCTGGATTTATGTGAGTTGCTTTGATAATGGGAAAATTGTTTCTGTAATGAAAATTGGCGGAGGTGAGAAAGAAATGAGCTCATACAGAACGATTCGTAAACGGCAGGGCCATAAGCGTGAGGTGGATCCCGAGGTCATGGATTATGTCCTTGGTGCTGAAATTGATTACTCGCTAATGGAACTTCACGATGCGATGAAAGAGGGCGACGCGGAGAAGTGCATGGAGATTAAACAGAAACTAAAAAGCCTTGCGGATCAACGCAAAGAACTCCACGAACTCGACTAGCGATCCTTATCCGCTATGCGCGGATTTCTTTTTGCCCTGTGAGATAATGAATAGGTGAACATAGATGATAAAGAGATAAAGAGGGATTGGGCCCTGTGTAATGCATGGGTCTGCCAGTTGAAAAAATAGAGGACAAGCCTGCTCTGTAATGGAGCGTTTTTTTCTGTGCGGAGTGAGAGGTTTTTTGGTGGAAGGGTGCTAACTTGTTTAAAGTCGGCGCTAACCTGTTTAATTGCATAGCTAACTCGATTAATAAGCCGCCTAGCTCGTTTAAATACATAATTAACTTGTTCAAAAGCCGTCCGCCTCTGCGGTGCTACTGTAAAAACCTTGAAGGATGGAGATGAGTCTTTGTCGAATAGCAAAGTGAGAGGAAATCTGGTGAGCTGCTGTGACGCAGTAACGTTTTTAGCGGTGAAATAAGAGAGCGAAGAGAGCGGAGTGGTGAGAAGTGAAGCTTGTTGAAAAAGGGGAAGTGAAAATTGTAGGTTTTCGTGTTGTCTGTCCCGGTGAGGAATTCAGTGCGAGGATACCGAAAGCGGTAAACGAACTCAGCAAAAGAAGGAATGAAATTTCAAATGTCGTGGATATGAATACGCAGCTGGGTGCGTTTGTGGTCGATGTGACACAGAATGGAGAGGACGGATACTGGGAGTGGCTTGAGGTAGAGGAGTTTAACAGGATTCCTGAGGGGGATGACGTCACTTTCGGTACCGTCGGGAAAATATGCGGTGAAAGAGTACGAGGGAAGCGCGTCACAGATCATGAAAGTTTATAATGAATTACATAATGAAATGAGCAGTGCCGGGGTGAAACGGGATCTTCAGGCGTGGCACCTGGAAGCGTATCCGGACTGGCTCGGGGCAACGGGGGACCGTTTGAAAGTGGTGTGTATGACACAGTGAAAGAGTAGTCTTAACTACTCCTAAGGAGGCCGATTTTTATATAAAAATCGGTTTTTCTTTATGGATTTTTTACATATGCTTACCATAATGTGTGGTAATATTTAGATAATTATAGTTGCTGGGAGAGGATGGAAAACGATGGCTCAAGTTGCGATGGGGAAAAAGAGAGAATCCCGGTGGACGAAAAAACGAGTGGCGGGCGTGGTAGTGGCGACGCTGGCTTTTTTTATGATTACAGTAAGTATATACGGAGCGAATAAATCTCTGCCTGAAGGGATTTCATTTGAAGGAGACATTCATGAAGGGGAGGTGTCTTTTTTAACTGACATCACCTACTCCGGTGTGGATGGCGAGGCCGTTCATGAACAGGCGATCTTCGAGGAAGTCCATTCCATGATCGCAGAAGCGGAAGATTTTATCCTGGTTGATATGTTTTTATTTAATGACGAGTATGAGCGGGTGGCAGAGTACCCACGGGTGTCGGGCGAGCTGGTGGACGCATTGGTGGGGAAAAAAGAGGCCGATCCCGGGATGGAGATTGTTGTAATCACCGATCCGATCAACACTTTTTACGGCTCTTATTTTCCCGAAAGCCTGGCTGAACTTGAGGATGCAGGTATCCGGCTCGTCCTCACAGATCTGACCGAGCTTCGAGATTCAAACCCAGTGTATTCAGGGGTGTGGCGTGCGGGCGTGCAGTGGTTTGGGAATAAAGAGGACGGCGGGTGGCTGCCGAACCCTTTCAGCCCCGATTCTCCCGACGGCACGGTCCGTTCGTATATGAGACTCCTGAACTTTAAGGCGAATCATCGTAAAGTAATTGTCACTGAACGTCAAGGACTCGTGACTTCCGCGAACCCCCATGATGCGAGCGGCTACCATTCAAATATTGCCTTTACCGTAACTGGCGGCATTCTGGAAGATTTGATCGAATCAGAAAAAGCCGTTGCTGTGATGAGCGGGGCAGGGGAAAGCTGGTTTGATGGTTTTCATGTGAGTGAGGATGCACGGCAGAGTGAAAGAGCTGATACTCTTGTCCAGCTCGTGACAGAAGGGAAGATTCGGGAGGGAATTCTTGAGGAATTGGCGCTGGCTGGAGACGGAGACACGGTGTACCTGGGTGCGTTTTATCTATCCGACCGGCTTGTTGTAGAGGGACTGCTGGAGGCGGCCGGCCGTGGTGCTGATGTCCGGGTCATTCTTGATGCGAATAAAGATGCCTTCGGCCGGGAGAAAAACGGTGTTCCTAACAGACCGGTGGCTCACGAATTGGTCATGGAATCGGACTGGGGCGTTGAAGTGAGGTGGTACAACACCCAGGGAGAGCAGTTCCATACGAAATTGGTATTGATCGACAGGGGCGATGAATCAGTTGTTATCGGAGGCTCATCAAACTTTACGAAACGAAATCTCGGTGATTTAAATCTGGAGACGAACCTGAAAGTGATGGGAGCGTCAAATTCGGAAGTAATGACGGATGTGAGAGCGTATTTTGACCTTATGTGGATGAATGAAGAAGCTCAGTTTACGGTTGGCTATGAAGAGTTTGCGGATGATTCCTTTATGAACCGCTGGCTGTACCGTTTTCAGGAGTGGAGCGGGCTGAGTACGTTTTAGGCAGGGTGTTGTAAGTTATTGGAAGGTTTCGGAAGAATTAATTTTATTGACGGAAGAATTAAATGCATTATCGGAAGAATTAAATACATTATCGATAGAATAAAACTCAATAACGACAGAAATAAACTGATTATCAATAGAATAAAACTCATTATCATAAGGATTAGAGGGCAGCGGTTCCGCTCATTGCTTCGAGGTTGACGGAAAAGGTAAAAAGCGACCTTTACCGTCAACCTCTTTTTTATTTTTCTGTGATATAGTGAAGCCAGCCTTCCAAATAAGAAAAAGGTGAGACGATGAAACGAAAACCTATTTACGTAGAAACAAATATACGTACAGATATGGAAAGTCTATGGAAATATACGCAAAAGCCGCATCTCCATGAAAGATGGGACCTGCGGTTTTCAAAGATTGAATATCTTGAAAAGGAACATGAAGATGCCCCGCAGCATTTTACATATGAAACGAGAATCGGGTTCGGGCTGGGTATTAAAGGGACAGGTGTGAGCCGGGGGGAACGGTTTGCTGATAGCGGGGAGAGGACGTCCTCCCTCGGCTTTTTCAGCGGCCAGAGGCTGTCACTTATTAAAGAAGGAAGCGGTTACTGGAAGTACCGTAATCTCGGTGACGGCGATATTACCTTTTTGACTCAGTACGATTATAAAACCCGGTGGGGTGCTGTGGGGCAGGTGATCGACCGTTTTACTTTCAGGCCTCTTATCGGCTGGGCTACGAGCTGGAGTTTCGATACCCTTCGTTTGTTGCTTGAAAAAGGAATAACCCCGGAGGATTCTCTGAAACGGTCTTTTATACATATGTTTGTTTGTTTTGCCCTGTCGTTCGTCTGGTTGTACCAGGGGCTTGTGCCGAAATTGTTATTTCCCCACACCGGTGAAGTGGCGATGGTTGTGGAGAGCGGGCTCTTTTCGGGCATGGAGGAAGGCGTGGTGCGGCTGATCGGATTTGTGCAGTGCGTGCTGGGCATGCTTTTTTTACTTCCGATAGAGAAGAAGTGGTTGTTTGCAGGATCTTCGGCGGCTGTTTTCTTCCTCGGACTGGGGCCGTTGTTTGTCCAGCCGGAGGTGTTTTTGCTGCCGTTTAATCCGGCCTCCTTAAATGTGCCTGTTATTGTGCTGGGAGTCATCGGTGCTGTGAACTGTAAGCATCTTCCCCTGGCTCGCAGATGCAGGAGAAAGCGAAAATGACGGGGATTTATAAGCGGGTATTGGGAGAGGACTTTGACTGCCTTCACCCTGAGCTCGGGAAAAAGTTTGGTGTACATCAAAAGGGGGTGTACCGGGCTGTGGGGAAAGGCCACCTCGAAATCAGCGGCGGGAAGTGGTGGCAGCGGCCTTTCTGGCAGCTTGGGGCAAAAGATCACCTCTTTTTTCCTGAAAGAGGGGAGCGGGTTCCCTTTTCCATCGTAACCGAGGCGTGGCGTGATAAAGGGGGAGTCGAGCGGGTGAGCTGGATCCGGCGCTTTTATTTTGACGGCGTGACCCGGGCGTTTGATGCAATGATGCATTACGACCCGTCTTCAGGGATGATTATTGATGACCTTGGGAAGTCGGGGCGTGTAACGTCATCATTGCGGCTGAAGGCTGAGAAGGATGGAGGTCTTTCCATTGTGTCAGACCGGACATGGTTGAATATGGGCCGGTGGAAAATCCCGGTTCCAGCCGTTTTTGCCCCTCAGGTTGTGGTGAAAGAGCGTTTTGATGATGAAAAACAGGCGTTTTATGTGAAAGTAAAGGTAGGAAGCAGGCTGTTCGGTGATTTGATCACGTACGAAGGCTTTGCGTACACCACCTATGAAGAAGACACTGGAAAAAATTAAAGATCGAACTTTTTCAGTGCCTACATTAATACAAGGGGGGGAAGCGGATGTCCGTTAAGCAGAATATATTATTCGGGTTTGTAACGGGAACATTATGGGCGATACTGACGGGCCCGCCGGTTATTGATCTGGCCCTCGTGCTTGCTTTTTTTGTTCTCGTTCCGTGTTTGTTATGGCTCGCGGCTACGGAGAAGCCCCAGTCTCTCTTTGGAAAGAGAACACACATGCTGGCAAGATCCTCCTACTGGTTCGCTCTTTTTCCCATGGCGGCTCTTTCAATCGACAGTGGACTTTGGGCGGCGCTCCTGGCCTGTGTGTGGGCGTTTTTTACTCTTCTTGTCGCAGTAAACGGGGGACTGCATTTTATAAGGCGTGGGACGGGTGCACCTGAGGAAGCGATCATTGATGTGGGGCAGATGTTTTTATTTGCCGGTGGCGTATGGATGGTCCTGGCGCGGGCCGGTGCGGCCGACTGGATGCCTTATTCAACGATGACGGTGGATCTGACAGCGATTCATTATCATTATTCTGCCTTTGTACTACCGCTTTTTGCGGGGCTGTTTGGCCGCTGGTATTACAGCCACCAGGCGCGGATTGGCGTTCCTCCTTCTATGAAGAGGTACGCGGTTCTCGTTGCAGGTCTTGGAGCAGGACCTCCATTTGTGGCACTGGGCATTGCTCAGGGGCCTCCCCTGGAATTTTTTATAGTGACCTTTTATGTGGCGTTTATTGTCTGGCTTTGTGTGTGGGTACTTATGAGTGCGTTCAAGATTGGAGGAAGTGCGGGAGCCTGTGCCGCGCTGGCATCGGCTTCGCTTCTTTTCACGATGGGATATACGACGTTTCACGGAATTGGCCTTCAGTTTGGGGTGCAGATTGTACCTCAGGGTGAGATGCTCCGCTGGCACGGGGCAGTGAACGCTTTTGTGTTTTCGGTCCTCGGCACGTCCGCCTGGATGGTTGCCAGGCCGAAGCCAAGGTATGATGAAGCGGCGTTTCCCGTCAGCCGGCTGCGTGCCGGTGGTTATGTTGGCCCGGATGTGGTTTCACAGAAGGGATGGGGTGACGAAGGTAAAAAAACCATCGGACTTGTTTCCGGCTGGTCTCATTTTGACAGAGATGACTTTTCATCTTCAAAGGTGTCGGATCTGGTGAAAGATTTTTATCTCCGCACGACCGAATACGATCTCAAAGGGGACGTCAATTGGCGGTGGAACTGTTTTTCGAAACTCTCGCGGATGTGTACAACGAGAATGGGCCAGATTAGCCTGCCACACTCGGGGAAAGCAGATATGGACGGCTCGATAGTCGGAATTGACGATCGCAAGGACGGGAGGGAGAGTGTCCGGGCATGGATCAGGTATAACCGTGACAGCGGGGAGCCGATCTTTGCCGCTTTTTACTCCTCCCACTCTACCCGTGGGGTAACGTATATGAATATCGGTCTTCCTTTTCCTAAAGGAGTGATGACCGGTGTCCTGCGCCCTGACAACGACGACAGTGACGGCCTGTATCTCACGAGCAGAAAGAAGACAGACCAGTTGGGAGACGAAGGGATTTACTTTACGCTGGGTCAGATAACCGTAAAGCTGCCCCTGAACGAAGTGTTTCACGTTGCGGAAAAAGACGGACTCCTTCAGGCAGACCATACGATGACGTTATTCGGATTTCGTTTTTTAACGATTCATTATGAGATCAGGTATAGAAAAGATAAATAATAAAACAAGCTCCCGGTCAGACCGGGGGCGGAGTACAAAACAGAAATAACACACCAAAGAGCAGTCCTGCTAGCTAATGAATTGGACTGCTCTTTTTATTGATGTTGATTTAAGGAAAATGCTTTGTTGAGCTGGTGCTTATGATGAAGATGAAATTAAAAAGAAACGCTCTGAGTTTTTCACTCTCAGAGCGTTTTTCAATTGCTGACTTTAATGTAACATAGCGGATGAAATATACGTAGACTCCCGCGGAAAGCGAAGTATATTTCAGGAGCGATTTATTTGCACCGCACATTATTCGTTCGGATTCTCGTTGACTAAAACACTTCTGTCCCAGCCTCCTACGTTTTTCTATGAAACCGCGTTTTCTTCTTTTCTCGCGGATTTACGGTTCAGTGCCGTATAGAATGCAGGCACCAGAATGACGGTAAAGACCGCTGAGAACAGAAGTCCTGAGATAATCGATATCGCCAGTGGGACGAACAGGACGTCACCGCTGAACGCAACAGGCAGAAGAGCTGCGATGGCCGTGATCGCTGTAAGGAGGATTGGTCTCAGCCGGACGTTTCCTGCGTTTACAACGGCGTCTTCAAGGGCCATGCCTTCCCGTCTGCGCTGTTCAATAAATTCAATGAGCACAATCGAATTTCGTACAACGATACCTGAGAGTGATACAATCCCCATCATTGCCATAAATCCGAGCCCCGTCTGTGTGATAAACAAGCCGATGATTGCACCTGTGATGGCTAAAAACACGGTGCTCATTACAAGAAGCGGCATAACGAGAGAGTAGAACTGTATCGCCATCACAATGTAGATGAGGAACACCACGACGATAAACAGCATAGCCAGTTCAACGAAGAAGTCAGAGCGTTCTTCCGTTTCTCCACCTATTGAGATGGAATAGTCGTTATCAAAGTCACTCGAAGATGTCAGGTCGGCTACATAAGACTCGATTTGTTCTTCAAGCCCCTGCTGGTCATCTTCACCCGGGAACACCCGGACGGTAATTGTCCGGTCGCCGTTTTCACGGGCAATGAGCGGTGTCTGTTCGGTACGGGTTTCTGTAACGAGTTCATCGAGACCGATAAACTCAGGCATACCGCCCTCACCGGACACCTGGCTTGGAACGACAAAGTCTTCAAGAACAAGCTCTCCCGCGTCTCCGTTCACAACAAGCTGCATATCAAGTGTGTTCAGACCGTCATCAAACGTACCGATTGGAATACCGTCCGTCGCAAGTCCAATCTGTTCACTTATCTGGTTTAAGGTAATGCCGTTTTCTTCCATTAACTCGCGGTCGGGCTCATACAGGAGTGTCGGCCGGTCGTCACCGAGGTCATCAACAACGGTCCCGCTTTCCGGGATCGAGCGGATGTACTCCTGAAGGTCGTCACGTATGGCTTTCAGCTCATCCATTTCAGGTCCCTGAAGTTTAATCGCAATCGGCGCCCCAACAGGCGGGCCGGCTTCGATCGTGGAGAGTTCAATAACCGCGTCAGGATAGGCGTCTTCAAGGGTGGAGGTCCAACGGTCAATCGTAGCTTCTGAGCTTTGCTGCTCACGGTCAGCACGGAGGAGAATCTGACCCGTTTCTTCACCGGTGTTGCTCATTCCTTCCCCGAATAAAGGAGGAAGTCCGGAACCGGTGTAAACAGCCGTTTCAATCACGTTTTCATCCTCGGCTGTAATGAACTCTTCCATATCAAACAATACATTTTCTGTTTCTTCAATCGGAGTTCCGGCCGGCATGCGGACGTCAATGGTCACTTCAGGACGGTCCGCACTTGGGAAAAACACGACCGGAATAAACGGAATCAGACCATAGCAGAGAATACAGAACACAAGACCCGTGAGCCCTACCTTAACAGGGTGCTTAACAACCCTGCGCAGGAGAGTGTTGCTGTACCATCCGGCAAGACGGTCAATCTGTTTTCCAAGAAGTCCGACTTTTACACCAGGCTGTTCTTTAGCCCCGGATCCCTGTCTGCCCACTTTTCTACGCTGAAGCCAGATTAAGTAAATCGGCACAAGAGATAATGCAATGATGGTAGATGCAATAATGGTCGTTATGAGAACACTTGGAAGGGCACGGATGAAATCTCCGTTTGCTCCGGTAATAAATACAAGTGGCAGGAAGGTAAACACAATCGCCAGTGTGGATGTAATGATTGACACCCGGACTTCCCTGCTTCCCTCAATGGCTCCTTCCAATGGAGAAAGACCTTCCTGGTATTTTCGCTGAATGTTATCACCGACCACGATGGCATCATCCACGAGAATACCGAGGGCAATAATGATCCCGATAATCGATATCTGGTTTAAGTCCACATTCATAAACGGCAGCGGTACAAGCCCGATCAGGATGGATACCGGGATGGCAAGTGCGACGATGACGGCGGATGATACATTCAACCCAAGGAGGGTGACGATAATAACAGCAATGATGGCGAACAGAAATGACAAGGATAAATCGCCGAAAATCTCCTGTACGACTGTGTTCTGGGTGTAGAACAGGTCAAGGTTCACTTCGCCAGGCAACTCGCCCGCGAGCATTTCCATCCGCTCATCCACCGTTTCGTAGAGACCGGGGATGTCGACTCCTGCATCTGGAATCACCGTAAATGATGCAGCCGGAGTTCCTTCGTACGTAATGAGATCTTCTTCATCAACACGTTCCACAGAAACAGTGCCTACGTCGGATAAATAAACCGGCTCGTCGTCAAAGTTAAGGCCGATACTTAATGATTCAAGCTCTTCAACTTCTTCTATGACAGGAAGAGCGAGCTGTACGTTTTCATCATCAACACGCTCCACGCCAAGGGGAGCGGTATTCAGTTCTTCATCAATGGCGGAAATCACATCCGGGATTTGAAGGCCTTCATCAAAGAGAGCGTCAAAATCAATATCAATGACAACTTCTTCTGAAGGAATGCCTTTCACGAGTGTTCCCTGCACTCCCGGGATCCCCTGGATTTCCTGTTCCCATTCCTCGATAAGGCCGTTCAGTTGGTATATGTTTTCCCGGTCACCACTGAGAAGGTGATAGGAGGAAAGGGCGCCGAGCTGGATTTCTTCACTCACGTCGGGATCCTGAACCTGCTCCGGGAATGAGGCGCTCACATCAGTTACGGTCTGCTGAATTTTTGAGAAGACCTGATCGCGGTCAGCCTGCTCAGAGACTTCAACAATGATATTTGAGAATCCTGATGTAGATACTGATGAAATGTCAGCGATTCCATCGATGTTCAGAAGTTCCTCTTCCAGTGGATTGGTGATCCTCCGTTCCACTTCTTCAGGTGACGCCCCCGGGTAAGGGGTGGAAATTGTCCCTATATCAAAGGTGACCTCAGGGATTTCCCTCTGAGGAAGCTGCGTAAAGGTAATGGCTCCGATAATCGTTACAAGGAGTAAAAAAAGCAGTGTGATTTTTGGTTTCTTAAGAACGGAATTGAACATTTTTTGTCCACCTTTTTCGGGAAGTTGTATAATGTTTGTATAAATAATATATCAGACCATTCCCGATTTTAGTAACAATTACACTCGCGATTTGCCCGGGGGTGATGGGGGCAGCCAGCGGCGGATGGAGAGGCGATCAGGGTCAATGTTGTACTGTGGGTGCGGCGGTGCGCGTCTTTTTTTAAAATAAAGGGGTGTTCGCTTTTATCACGCTTTGGTGCGTGGTATGATTAGGATAAATTCATGTGAAGGAGATGATACATATGGCAGTAGAAGTACGTGCTGAGCCGACGCCGAATCCGAATGCGATGAAGCTGACGGCGAGTGAGGTCATTTTTGAAGGATCCGGAAGTGCATCGTTTAAAAAAGGGGACGAGCCGGACCACGCTTTGGCGAAAGAACTTCTTGATATCGACGGTGTGGACAACATCTTTGGTTTTCAGGATTTCGTTACAATCAACAAAGAGCCGGGTGCTGAGTGGGACGCGGTCCTTGCTGAAGCCCAGAAGGCGTTTGATAAGGTGTTTGGATAAGAAAAGAAGAGCCGCTTCCTGTTGGGGGAGCGGTTTTTTTGATGGTGTAGCCGGTTGATGGTGTCGATTTTTGACTAATTCTCTTTAAATGGGCGTAAGTTCTGCATAAATGCTTCTGAAGTCTGCATAAATCCACCGGAAGTCTGCATAAATCACTGAAAGTTCTTCATAAATGGGGAAAAGTTCTCCATAAAAAAGCGGCACCCTTTGAAAAGAGCCGCTTCCCGTTGGGGGAGCGGTTTTTCGGTCTGGAGATGCCATATGGCCGAAATATTCGTGTTAATGGTCGATAATACCGCATTAGTAATTGAATCCTCCCAAAAAAACAGCACCTCATCCAATTGTGAGGTGCTGCTCGGCCGGAAAGCTACGCTGACTGGCGTTCTTCTTCCTGGCGCTGTTTCTTTTTGAGGAATCGTTCCCGGCGTTTCTTCATCGCTTTTGTGATGTAGCCGCCTTTGAAGCTTCGTGGCTCGTAGGAGGCGATGAACGCTTTTGGCTCAAACCATTCGACCACCTTGATGAATTCCTTTTCACGGTCACGGCGTGCGGTGCAATCCAAACGGTATCTCGTTGAATTCATTCCTTCCACTGGGCTCGTGGATACGCTGAAACCTACTTCTCTCAGCCTGTTGATTAACGCTTCGTTTCTCTCGGGGATGTTCGCTTCTATTGTTACATAGCCGATGGCCAGTTTTTCTTCGATCAGAGCGCCGATGTAAAGCCCGACTCCGAAGCCGAGGGCGTAGGCGGCCATATTGTAATAGTTGGACAGATCGCTGAAGACCAGTCCCAGTGCGCCGACGTAAATCGCGCCTTCCAATATTCCCATCGCGGCTGTACGTTTTTTCATGCCTTTTACCATCATAATGGTTCGAAGCGTAAGTACAGGAACGAATAACAACTGTGCAACAAAAATGATTAATGCTTGCCATACCATTTGAGATTCACCTCGCTTTTAAAATTGCGTCCAGCCCAGTGTACGCTCTGTAAACGCCCCCGTCTACCCTTATTTGAAAAATAGGCTGAAGGATTTATGTGGTAATGTGTGAATCTTTCGTTTTGCGAAAAAAATCCTTGTAATCGCTGCCTGCCAGGCGTAAAATAAACGAAAGATTTTGAGTCGGGGAGGAGCTTTCGTGAGCGTTTCAGCTTCAATGAAAGAAAACAATACAGTATTTTTTAAAAAAGGAGCGGCAGATGGAATCGCCATTGCTGTAGGCTATATGCCGGTGGCGATTACGTTCGGCCTCATCGCCGGAGCCACGGGGCTGTCAGTGGTGGAAGCGGTTCTGATGAGCATGATCGTGTTTGCCGGTGCAGCCCAGTATATGGCCCTCTCCATGATTGCTCTTGGAAGCGGGGCACTGGAGATTGTGCTTGCTACATTTATTGTAAACTTGAGGCACCTTTTAATGAGTGCGTCCATACATGAAAAAGCGGAGAAGGGTTCAAAAGGCGTTCGGTCTGTGTATGCTTTCGGAATGACAGATGAAGTGTTTGCGGTGGCGTCTGCGAAACCCGCTCCCATCCGGTCTTTTTATATCATCGGTGTTGGAGCGGTGGCCTACGGAAGCTGGGTCGGCTTTACGGGTGTGGGCTTTTACATGGGCTCGTTTCTGCCGCTTATTTTACAGGAAAGTATGGCGATTGCTCTTTATGCGCTGTTTATTGCTCTTCTGGTTCCTTCCATTAAAAAGGACGGAAAAATGGTGATCATCCTCGCCGGGATGGGGGGGCTGTTCCACAGCTTATTTGCCCTGTTTCTATCCACCGGGTGGTCAATCATGTTTGCTACGATTCTGGCGGTCATGTTATATGAAGGAATGGAACGGCTCCTTGGTGTAAAAGGTGAGCTTAAAGAGAATGAGAATCGTGAAGAGGAGGAGAAAGCATCATGTCAATGACGGTAATCTGGATGATTATTGCCATGGGAGTTGTGACGTATATTCCCCGGCTTCTTCCTCTTGTGATGTTAAAAACGGATAACTGGCCCGCTTGGGCACGGAGGATGTTGACCCGTGTACCGTATGCGGTACTTGGGGCGTTGATTCTGCCGGGAATTCTTACGGTCCATGATAATATCTGGTTTGCGGCGGTGAGCGGAGGAGCGGCGGTTCTTCTTGCTTATATCGGAATGCCGCTCATTGTTGTTGTCGGCGGCGCGATTGGAATGCTCGGGATAATGCAGCTTCTGTTCTGACAAATACGCAACTCTTCATACAGAGGAGCTGCGTGTTTTTTTACCCACGGCCTTGCACTTATGAGTGGAGGTCTTTTTTGTTTTGCGGAGGATTTCTTTTGAGAAGCGAAGAACTCTTTATTGAGGTAAGAAAATTCAGGAGGATGGACTATGACAAATACAGGAAAGCTGGCAATCGTAACAGGGGCCGGCAGAACACGGGGGCTGGGTGCCGGGATCTGCAGAAAGCTTGCGGAAAAGGGAGCGGATGTTCTTTTTACATACTGGGGTTCGTATGATGCGGAGATGCCTTACGGGGAAGACTTTCAAGGACCCGATCGTCTGGAGGCTGAGATTCGTGAGATGGGACGGCAGTGTGAGGGGATCGAAGTGGATCTTACTGACGTCGGGGTGTTTGAGGCGGTTTTCGCTGAGGCGAAGGAGCGTTTTGGCCGCGCGCCGGATATTCTTGTGAATAATGCGGCGGTTTCGATTAATGACACGATTGAAACGGTTCTGGCAGAGGCACTGGACCGGCATTATGAAGTGAATGTCAGGGCGGTGACGCTTCTTACCCAGCAGTTTATCCGGCATTTTGATAAAAAAGAGGGCGGTCGGATTGTGAACATTACGACGGGCTGGTCCCAGGGGCCCATGCCTGATGAGCTTTCGTATGTACTTACCAAATCCACTTCGGAGACGCTGGTGTACACTCTTCAGTCAGTACTTGCGAAAAAGGGAATCACGATTAACGCCATCAATCCGGGCCCGACGGATACGGGCTGGATGAGCGATGATGTGAAAAAGGGGCTCGGACCGCTGTTTCCCCAGGGGCGGATCGGGTTGCCTGAGGATGCGGCCAATCTGGTGGCGTTTCTTACGAGTGATGATGCGAAGTGGGTGACGGGCCAGGTGATTCATTCGGAAGGCGGGTTTATGAATTAAGTGGTGACAAGTGACTGGTATTGGCTCACCGGCACCTCTCTGAGGGGATGAACCGTTAAAAACGGGAGTGAAGCCTCGGTTCCATCAGGAGTATGAAGTATACGGTGGATGAAAATCAGCTTTACCAGAATGGTTCTGACAGCAGGCGTACGGAGGTGATTACCAGAGACCGGTATACGGAGATGTTTTATCCGTCGGAACTGGAGTGGCGGGAGAAGAATGCGGACGACTTTGTTGAAGCGTCATATGGTGTGCTCGGACATTTCGGGTTTCTGGACCGGTAAAATTGAAGAGAAGCCGCAGACGGTTTCCTGTGCGGCTTCTGTATCTGAGCTATATCACGGAGCGAGTTAAAGGGTCCGTCCGTATCGTTTTGAAATGATGTCGTAAAATCCGAGGGAATTGTACAGTTTCTTCGTTGCGGCATTGTTGACGCCTGTTTCGAGTTCGATTCCCTGTAGTCCTTCCTGTTCGGCCCAGTAGAGGACTTTCAAAAGCAGGCGTTTGGCGACACCTTTTTGACGTTCGTCACGTTTGACGTAAAGATCGTTGAGCCAGATGTAGCGGCCGCCTTTTTCGAGGCTGATGCCGATGTTGAAAAAAGCGCAGCCGATGATGTCTCCCTGGTGCTCGGCCACGAAAAATTCGGCACCGGAGTGATCGGTAAGGGCGAGATCGATTGTTTTAAGCAGGTCCTCTTCCGTTACGGGACCGCCGAGGGCATTCATTTGTTCCATCATCAGATTCATAAGTGCAACGCGGGTGTCGGTGTCTGCGTTTTTAGGTACTTGATATACGTTCATGAAGTAACGGCCTCCTATATTAATCCTCTCTTCATGATACATGGAAGCAGGGAAAAGGACTACCGTTTTTTATGAGGAGTTGTTAAAGATGGTGGCTGATTTTTTCGTTGGGTTCTTAAGATGGGGACTTTTCAGGGGCTGGTGGTTGTCGAAAATTGACTAATTCTCTTTAAATCGTCCGAAGTTCTTCATAAATGGTTCCGCAGTCTCCATAAATTGCCTTGAAGTCTGCATAAACGGACCGAAGTTCTCCATAAACGGGTAGAAAGTCTTCATAAATAAAAAAACCGTCCTTCCTGAAAAAGAACGGTCATTTCATCAAATCAAATCTTCAGGAGAAAAAGCCTCGGCTGCATTGTACAACTCGTCCTGCATCTCCCCGAGCTGCTGGCGCTCCGCCTGGGACGAGTCGGCAAAAGCCTGGGAAAGGGCTTGCTTGGCCCGGTGAATTTCTGTGTAAGCCTGTTCAAGGGATTCTGGTGTGTGTGCTGCATTCATCGCCTGATGAGCATCCTGAATGGCCTGCTGAGCCTGCTGGAAATAGCGGTTTCCCATAGCTTACTGCTCCTTATTATGGCGTGCTTTGTACTGTTTATCGTTTTTTACAACTTGCTCATTTTTTGATGCAACCGCGTCAGCACTTTGCTCCGGGTTGCGTTTTGATTTGGAATGTTTGCTCATTGTGGAGACCTCCTAAATAAAGTGTCTCCAATAGGATGTACAATCCCGTTTGTTTTTATAAAACAAGGTGTTCGGGAGAGCTGAATACAGCAGGCAGCCGACCTGCTGCATCTGTTCTTATTAGTAATCCGTCCACACAAGGTTTATTGTCAGTGTACAGCAGCGGGCAATTCCTGCTGTACTATTCCTGAGTCTGAATGTCACGGAGGTGGGGGTGTAGGTCGTTTCCACATCCACCGGAACCCCTGTAGACTGGACAATCTGATCGACCTTCTTATCGTCACCTGCCTGAGCGGCGTTCATCAGGTTCAGCATTTTCGTCTCGGACGCGGCAAGGTCATCGACAACAGTCTGCCCGTGATTAAACAGCTCACGGCTCGCCCTGAGGGACTGCTCAAACAGAGTGGTCTCTACAGGGGGGAAAAGCCCTTCAGGCCGGTAAAGGGGATAGTACAAATATCTACCGTGGAAACAGATAGGGCAGTAGCTGTAAAAGTACACGTCTTTTTTTCCTCCAGACTTTTTTGGAATTCCTGGTTTAGTTTATGAATGAAAAAGGAATAAGGTGTAGAGGGCTTTTAAAAGAATGGTTTGTAAACCAGTGCAAACTGGAGAGAAAATATGATTAGAGGGTTTACGTTTTTTACATAGAGAATGTACATAACCCGGGGAAGGGGAAGATTATGGTTACGAGTTTTAATGTGCAATCATCGGAATTTCCTTCATTGAAATCCGCATCCTATCCAATTCTAAAAGCAATTGGAGATCATCTGAATGTGGATACTGCTTATGTGACAAACAAAGGGCCAACGGCTATTAAGGTACTGCGGTCATTTAATAAGGAAGAAGAGATTATTCCGGAAGGATATGAAGTAGAGTATGGTGGAACTTACTGCCGGCTTATCATTACAAGTGAGGAAAGCCAGCTGACTACACCAAACCTTATGAAGCATGAGATTACAAGCAAGCTTGAGGTCACCGGCCAGCTTAAGCTGAAAGGATTTCTCGGAGTGAGTCTCAAAAACAGTGAGGGTGAGATATTCGGGACCCTCTGTGTGATGAATAAAGAGGAGACTAATTTCACAGATGATGACGCCCGCTACCTGAACTCTATGGCTGAAGTGCTCACCTATTTAATTGAGCTTGATGATGTGAAAAATTCCATGAGTTATTTGACGGTGCCGATTGTTCCTCTTACAAAAGGAGTGTCTGTTCTCCCGCTTCAGGGAATACTGGACGACAGGAGATCGGCCCGGTTAATGGAGGCCGTACTGAACCATTGCGTGGAAAATAAGGTGGGCTTTTTCATTGTCGATGTGACAGGGCTGATTATCGTGGACAGCCATTTCCCGGTATCACTGGGGAAACTGCTGGACGCCCTGAGAGTGATGGGAGTAAAAACGCTGCTCACAGGTGTGTCGGGAGAAATGGCAAGAGAAGAAGTAACAAACAGCCGGTCGTTGTTTGGAAGTACAAAGACCTACTCTACTATGGAATCTGCCCTGCAGTCGATCGGGTTTCACCTTGTTCAAAACGAACAGTAACCATACAAGAAACCACCAGCCGTGTGCTGGTGGTTTTCCTATGCCGGCTTGAAAAGTCGGAAATAATTTCCCGGGGTCTGACCCCGCTCCTCAGCGTGCTTCTTTAACAGCACTGAAACGAAGACGCTCTTCAAGAAAGCGGGCGATCCCGTCTTCTTCATTAGTGTACGTGATCTCATTTGCGACGGATTTGAGTTGGTCAATAGCGTTACTCATGGCTACGCCTGTTCCTACATAATCAAGCATTTCAAGGTCATTGTCTTCATCACCGAATGCAATAATTCGTTCCCGGGGAATACCCAGGTGAGAGGCGACTTTTTGCACACCGACGGCTTTGTTTACGCCGCCTTTTGTAATTTCAATCACGTTCCAAGGTGAACCCCAGTTCCGCTGTTCTGTTACCTCAGCGTGAGAGGACCGGAGAAGAGTTGTAAGTTCATCGGCGTGATCTTCTTCAGGGTGAACCAGGATGGAAGTGGGATCGTGATGGAGCAGCTTCTCAAGCTTTCCGTAATCAGCCGGAGTGTTGCCGAGGGTAAAAGCTTCAGCAAACCCGCGGTTTAAATGCCGGAGGTAAAAATCATCCATCACTTCAACCATCATGTTTTTTACACGGAACGCTTCGCACGTCTCGATGATGGTCTTTGCTGTTTTCTTATCCATTGGCTGGTGGGAAACATCGAAATGACGGTCTTTCGGGTGATGAACAAGGGCGCCGTTAAAGTTTACAATCGGTGTATCGAGAAACAGTTCATGATAATACTGTCCGCTGGCCCGGTACGGTCTTCCCGTTGCGATGATCACTTTATGGCCAAGTTCACGGGCTTTGGCGAGAGCTGCCCTGTTTCTGAGTGAAATGGTTTTATTGTCGGTGAGGAGCGTGCCGTCAAGGTCAACGGCAATCAGATGTGTATCCATTGTAAAGTGCCTCCTTTTTAGGGTACTGTTACCTAATCACTGAGCAAGGAAAAACCTGTCAGCGGTGGTTAAAGGATAAGTTAGGCGATTATGTGAAAACGTGTTATAACTATACTATACAGCCTCTGATTCTGTTAGAATTAGAGGAGTTTGTATGATTAATTTTGATTTTCAGTATACCATAAGTTTTGTTCGATAAAGTTAAATCTTTTGTAAAGGAGTGAGGCACTTTGGGTCAGTTTATTGAAACCTATCTGTCAAGTTTTCCTGCATGGAGCATATGGACTCCTGAACTGATTGTTGTGCTGCTCGTTTTTTCAGCATTGTATTTCTGGGTCACCGGACCACTTCGACATAAATTTGAAGGTGCAGAGCCTGTTTCGACCCGCCGGAAAGTCTACTTTCACATCGGCCTGATCGCTGTTTATTTCGGATTTGGGGGGCCCTTGTACGTACTTGGCCACATGATGCTCAGTATGCATATGCTCAGTATGGCAATTGTGTATCTCATAGCACCTCCGTTTATCCTCCTTGGTATTCCAAGCTGGGTGTTTAAGCCTGTTGCAAAAATAAAAGCCGTTCAACGGATTTTTCGTGTTTTTGGAAACCCGATTATCGGGCTTCTTTTATTCAACGCTATGTTTTCCATTTATCACTTGCCGTTTACTTTTGACCGGTTATTAACGAACGAAGGCGCTCATAACATTTATCAGCTGGGTATGCTTTTTGCTGCGGGTGTCATGTGGTGGCACCTCGTTCCGCGGATTCAAACCCGCTACGAGCTTTCCGAGCTGAAAAAAATCGGATATATGTTTGGAAATGGCGTTTTGATTACGCCTGCCTGTGCCCTGATCATCTTTGCCGGCGCACCGCTTTATGAAACGTACACGGATGCGTCAACCTGGGCGACTGCCATGGCCTTCTGTCTGCCGGCTGGCACAGATATACCATATGAACTGTTTGCAGGAAGCAGTGCCCTGCCGCCGCTTCGTCCCCTTCACGATCAGCAGCTCGGAGGAGCGATTATGAAGGTGGTTCAGGAGCTTGTGTATGGTGTAGCCATCGGGACGATCTTTAAACAGTGGATGAACCGTGACAAAACCGATAACGCTAAAGAAGAATTAAAGGAATATGAAGTGGTGCAAACCCATTAAGCGGAAAAGAAAGAGAGGACGCTTATAATGAAACAGCTTGTTTTTCTGGCTTCACTCGTATCACTCGCCGTGCTTGCCGGCTGCAGTTTCCTCTACTCTGACCCTGCTTCTGAAACAGATTCAATCGTTGACCTTACAGAAGTGGAGAGAGAAGAAGAACACCAATGGAGAATGCCGGAATTTGAAGCCGTGAATCAAAACGGGGAGACAGTAACAAATGAAGACCTGGAAGGATCACTCACATTGGTTAAAACGATTTTCACCCGGTGCCCGACCGTCTGTATGACGATGACACCGAATATGGTGCAGGTTCAGGAAGCGATGGACGAAGAGGGGATTGAAGGAGTCAATATCGTATCATTTACGGTAGATCCGGACTTTGATACACCAGAGCGTCTCGAGACGTATGCCGAATCCTACGGTGCCCACTTTGACAACTGGCAGCTATTGACCGGTTATGAGGAGTCGTTTTTAAATGAGGACCTTGCCCCGGCCCTTTTCACACGGATACAGCCGGTTGAAAACGACATCGTACACCCGACCCGTTTCTTCCTTTTTGACGAAAACGGCGATGTGATTCGCTTATACAACGGCGAGCAGAACTTTGAGCTCGATTCATTAATAGAAGACCTTAAGTATATACAGCGATAAGAGTGAGGCCCCCGGGCTTCGCTCTTTTTGATTCACTTTAATCTCAAAGTTTTATTGAGGTTCACGTATGTTTTGTGTTGAAACAGCAGCCTCCACACCCTTTGCTTTCCGCGGGGGCGTCGATGAGCCTCCGCGAACTTCGCACTGCGGGGTCTCACCCTGACTCCCACTCCCGTACGAGTCTCAGGTATTTCGGCTGCTTGATCAACTTTTTCGTAAAGTTGTGTTAACGTTCATTATTTTATCGTTGTTTATTTCCACGACTTTTAGCAGGTTGTGCAGGAGCGTGCTTCTTTCCCGATCGTCTGAAGATTGTATGTGTTCTGAGTCGAAGCTCGTGAGACAAATGCTCGTTATTAAATTGGGAGTCTCTGGTGTTTAGACTACACCAGATTATCTTAGTAAATAATCTTTACAATTATATTAAAGTTTTGCTGAAGGAATATGTTGAATTATAAATGTTGGTTGAATGGGCGACACTCCTGCGGGAAGAGCGTGTTCCGGGGAGACCCGGTCAAGCACGAGCAGTGCTTCATGAATAAGCTTCGAGTTGCTTCGACGCATATGCGTAGCCTGGCTGGCAGAGGAAGAAGCAGCATACTGAGGAGGCTCCCGAACTGCCAGCGGAAAGGGAGTTCAAGAGCCAGAAATCAAGATCTCAGATCAGGAGGAGAAATTCATTTAATACAACAAAAAAAGATTTCTTTTCCTTGTGAAGTACCATTTAATCAAGATGGCGCTAAACCCCATTCCTTGCTACACTTAAACCATCAACCAAACGTGAAAGGTGTGAAGCAGATGATCGATAAGAGAACACCGATTCCGGTGCCGGAAGCTCAAAAGCGGGTGATGGACGCTGCCAAACGGGGAACACAGAAAGAATGGGTCCCAATTACCGAAGCGGACGGCCGCACCCTTGCAGAGGCGGTCTACGCCGACCACGATATTCCCCCTTTTGACCGCTCTCCCCTTGACGGATTTGCAGTCCAGAGTGAGGATACGAAAAACGCCACCAGCGAAACGCCGGTTTACCTGGAAGTGATGGAAACGGTGGGAGCCGGACACGTGGCAAAGCCCGTTACAAAGCCAGGTCAGGCGGTCCGGGTCATGACAGGGACGATGATGCCCGAGGGGTGCGACGCTATCTGCATGTTTGAGCTCACAAACGAAGTTATAAAAGACGGAAAAACGTACATAGAAGTGAAACGCTCGTTTAAAATAGGCGACTTTGTTTCCTTTAAAGGAGAAGAAACGAAAAAAGGGGACGCTCTGATGCAAGAGGGGACGCTGATCACCCCCGGCGTTAAAGCGGTCCTGGCCACATTCGGCTACGCCACCGTCCCCGTAACGAAAAAGCCAAAGGTCGGTATTTTTGCCACAGGAACAGAACTCCTTGAAGTGGACGAGCCGATGGAACCGGGGAAAATCCGCAACAGCAACGCCTATATGGTTGCGTCCCAGGTGGAAAACGCAGGTGCATCGGGGCAATACTACGGGAAGCTGGCTGATGATTTTGACGCGTGCTACAGGGCCATAAAAAGTGCTGTCGAAAACGTAGACATGCTCATTACCACAGGAGGCGTGAGTGTCGGGGACTTTGATTTTCTTCCAGCGATTTACGAGAAGCTCGGTGCGACGGTGCTGTTCAACAAGATTGCCCAGCGCCCCGGCAGCGTGACAACGGTGGCCGACCTTGACGGTAAGCTTCTCTTCGGGCTGTCGGGCAACCCGAGTGCGTGCTTTGTTGGCTTCGAGTTATACACCCGCCCGGCGATTTCGATGTTCCTGGGCTCAAAGACGCCGTATTTAACCCAGACGAAAGCAACCCTTACGAAGGACTTTCCTAAGGCGAATCCGTTTACCCGCTTTATCCGGAGTGAGATCGGCTTTACGGGGGACGGAACACTTACGACGGGGCCGGTGGGCTTTGATAAATCGTCTACGGTGACGTCTCTTGCCCATACGTCGTGCTTTACGGTTCTGCCCGGGGGAAGCCGCGGCTTTGAGGCAGGGGATCAGGTGGATGTGTTGCTCGTTGACGGGCCGCGCTCCGCTCAGAGTCTTGTGCTCCCGAAGAAGGACTGAATGATGCGGATATTTCAGGTGACAGGGTATTCCGGAAGCGGGAAAACGACGTTGCTCACTCACTGGGTCCGCCACCTCAGCGATCGGGGAGTGAAGGTAAGCGTGATCAAGCATCACGGGCACGGCGGTGCACTTATAAGAGGTGACCGGGAAAAAGACAGCGGGCGGCTCCGGGAGGCCGGGGCAGCGAGTACGGTGGCCATCTCCCCAGGGGAATTCCAGTGGATCGGCACAGAACCGCCGCCCCTCAAAGAGATGATCGATCTGATTGCCCGGACGGGTCCGGACGTCATTTTGATCGAAGGATACAAACGTGAAGCGTACCCCAAGGCCGTGATCGTCCAAAACGAGAGTGACCGCGGACTCGTGACTAAGAGCACAAACGTGAAGGCCGTGATCTGCCGGGAAAAACAAGACGAGGATTATTTCGCCAGCGGGAGTTTCGAAGCGCTGAGCACTCACCCCATGGAAGATACCGTAAAAGCCCTCACGAAAATCCTTTTTGGAGATGATACAGATGACCTTGCAGCGCTATAGCATTACCGATCGGCCTTTGGATGTGACAGAGGTAATCAGTCTGGTGGAAGACAGAAACGCCGGTGCAATAAATACCTTCATCGGGACTGTTCGCGAAATGACCAAGGGGAAGCGCACCATCTATTTGAAATACGATGCGTATGTACCCATGGCGGAGAAGAAGCTGGCTCAGATCGGAGACGAGATCACCAGTCGGTTTCCTGATGCCCGGGTTGCGATTTCACATCGGACGGGGGAACTTGCCATCAGTGATATTGCTGTCGTCATCGCGGTTTCCACGCCGCACCGTGCAGATTCGTTTGAAGCGTGCCGCTATGCGATTGAGCGGATTAAAGAGATTGTGCCGATCTGGAAAAAGGAACATTGGGAAGACGGAACCGAGTGGATTGGTGATCAGCGGGAAACGAAAGCGTATCCTGCTGGCAAGCCTGGGAAGGAGGATTTATCGTGATTAAGGTATTGTTGTTTGCAGAGCTTGAGGACGCTGCAGGAAAAAGGGAGATCGAGCTTGATATGGCGGATGTTACTGTGTCCGATGTCCGGGAACGTCTCGTGGCAGAGTATCCGGGACTCGGGCGGATCGAGCGCGCCATGCCGGCTGTGAATGAGGAGTATGCCGAGGCTGATGAGAAGGTGAAAGCCGGCGACACCGTTGCGTTTATTCCTCCTGTGAGCGGCGGTTGATTTTTTATCTGAAACGTCGTAAACTTAAAACAGAACAAAATGACCAGATGAGAAATTTGGTCATTTTTATATTGATCAGAAAGGAACACTGCCATGCTAGAAAATAAACGACAGCTCGTTCTTGAAGGAGCTGCTTCTGCTTTTTCCATGTACGGTTTTAAGGGGACGACGATGGATAAGGTTGCGGCTTTGGCCGGTATTGGAAAAGGAACGATTTATACTACGTTTAAGAATAAAGAAGCGCTGTTTGATGCGGTTCTGCAGCAAATTATAGCGGAAATGGAGCACATCTTTTTTAACTGTATTCTGCCGGAGAAGTCTGTTTCAGAGAACCTCCACTCAGCACTGTATGAACTTTTGGAGTTTAGGAAAGAGCATCAGGTGATGATGAAGCTGACGTACGAAGTGAGGATGTTTGGAACCGAACATTCCAAGCGTGCAATGGACAAAGTAGAAGATGCGATAATTGGCTGCCTGGAAAAACAGCTTGTTTCGGCAGTTGAACAAAAGAAAATATATACTTCAAACCCGAGAATAGCCGCGTTTTTGCTTTATAAACAATACATGGCACTTGTATTTGATTACGAAGAAAAGTACGGATCTCTAGGAAAACAGGCGATCGCACACATTCTTGATCAGCACTTTATGTACGCCTTGGTCCATAACAAAGAGATGTAAACGCGTCTCTTTTTTTTGAATTCTAAATGACTATTTGAATAAAATGGTCATTTTTAAACAACTCGAAAATGACTATATGGACATTATAGTCAAAAAGGAGAATGGGTGATGAATGGTTTAAAGCACGAGCTTCAAGGGATACTTCAACGAAAAAAACTGCTTATTGCTCTTATCGGGATCATGCTCATGCCTTTGCTATACGGAGGCGTGCTGATCTGGTCGTTCTGGGATCCGTATGGTCAGATAGAAGAGCTGCCGGTTGCAGTCGTGAACGAAGATACCGGGACTATGGTAGATGGAAAAGAGTTCCGGGCTGGAGATGATTTCATTGAAAACCTTCAGGACGACCCGGCATTGAACTTTCACTTTGTAGATAACGAAACCGCAAGAGAAGGAATGAAAAACTTTGATTTCTATTTTTATGTCCTCATACCCGAGACTTTTTCAGAAGATGTAGCAAGCGTTATTGATTCAGAACCGGTTAAAGGAACGCTCTACTATGAGGTGAATGAGGATTATAACTACGTAAGCTCACAGATTGCGGGTACAGCAATCGAATCCATGGAGAATGAACTGGCTGAAGCCTTGATACTCGCCTATATTGAAGTAGCGAACGATTCGTTCAGTTCATTTACGAAAATCGTCAATGAGCTGGAGGAAGGGACTGAAAAGATAAATAACGGAAACCAGGGTGCCCTTGAAGGGGGAGAGAGTCTGTATGACGCCATCAACAGAATAGAAGAAGGTGCAAAAACCCTGTCAGGAGGCACTTCAGATTTGAAAGACGGTGTGATCACTCTTGAAAAAGAATGGCAGTCCTTCATAAAAACCCTTGAGGACTCCGAAGAAATTGCCGGAGCGAAAGACAGTTTTTTTAAGGTGCGAAATACGACGGAAGAAATTGAAGCGCTGCTTGAGGACGGGCGATATGATGAAGCCGCCCGTCAACTGGAGGACCGGTTTGACGAGGCTGCTGAACTTGAGGAGTCCGTAAGAGAAGTGAGTGACTCCATTGACAGTGGAAGGGAGCGGCTTCAAGAGATTGAACAACAGGTATCAGACTCAAAAGAAGAACTTGATACGATTGTCAGTGAGGCAGGGAAGCGCGGCGAAGAGCTGACAGAAAGCTATGATGATGCCCGGACTTTTGCTGACCGGCTGGAGGAAAGGTTCGCTGATGTGGAAGAGATTCTTGGTGAACCTGTTGCGGCACTGGAAGAGCTTGAAACTCATTATGAAGAACTCCCCGCTTACCTGGACGAACAGTGGCCTGAGTGGTCAGAGAATGATGAGGTTGTATCCTGGTATGAAAGAGGCCTTGCGAGCTTTGATGAGGTTCCTTCGTACCAAAGCAGTCTCCAGAAGCGTATGAAGGAAGTGAATGAGGAACTGGATGCCTTTCGCGGGAACGTGGATCAGGCGGAAGAATTGGCCGCTTCATTTTTAGCCGAGGCAGGGGTTGCCTATGACCTGATCGAAGGTGCTGCGGTGGATGCAGGGAATGTAACCCGTGTGCTTGACGAGGTGGAGCAGGCGGTTGAAACCTTTGAAGAAGCCCTCGGTGCTGTGGGGAGTGTGGAGAAACAGGTTGATGCAAACGAGGTGGAAGAGGACCTCAGAGCGGCTCTTGCGGAGGTGAACGAAGGACTTGGGTCTCTTGAAGAAGCCTACGGAACTGCCGTGGAGCGGTCCGCGGATGTCACAGCGGGCCTGAGCGAATTGCGTGACGGGGCTGTACGTGTGAATGACGGGGCTGGTTCCATTGCCGGAAATCTGAATGATGCCGCTGCTGCGAATGGTGATTTGGTGGAAGGTCTGGGAGAACTTGTGGAGGGAAGTAATGAGTTGCACGGGAGTGTGGCGGAGATAAGTGATTATACAAATGAACTGGACCCCGGCCGCCAGCACGAATTGATGCTGTCTTCTCCAATCGAATCCCTCAGTACAGAATCAGAAAGTGAGTATTCCTACGGGGAGGGGCTTACTCCTTATTTCCTGTCCATAGGGCTGTATGTAGGGGCCCTGACTTTGTCGATCATTTATCCGTTTCGGGAGCCCCTTGGACCCCACACTGATGGGAGGGAGTGGTTTGCAGGGAAATTCGGGGTGGTGATGATTGTCGGGTTTGTGCAGGTGACGGTTCTCCTCGCCTTTATTTTGATCGGGCTCGATCTGGATGTCTCGTCTCCCGGGGCGTTTGTGGCCTTTACGTATTTGGTGAGCTTAGTCTTTATGAGTATGATCTTTATGCTGGTAGGAGTGCTCGATAACCCCGGGCGTTTTGTAGCTATTATTCTGCTCATTTTGCAGCTCGGTGGAAGCGGCGGTACATTTCCTGTGGAACTTTTGGCTTCTCCCCTTCAGACCATACACGGGTGGCTTCCTATGACGTACTCGGTCCTCGGGTTCCGCTCGGTTGTGTTTATGGATTCACCGGTGCTTCTCTGGCAGAGTGTCATGTTTCTTATATGTGTTGCCGTCGTAGTGCTGGTTATTGCATTTTTGTTTTACGTGAAATTGTACAAAAAATTGTGCGCTCCGAGTATTGACAAGAAGAGAGAGCAGACTAATGGGTAGTCTCTTGGTTGTGTTCCCGGCGGGGTAGAGGTTAATATGGTTTAGTGAGATGATGAACAAGGGAAAAGGATCTCATACCCGTAAATGTTGGAGGGATTTTAACATGAAACTTGATATTTCAGATAAAGCATTTGATTGGTTTAAGGACGAATTGGATCTTGAAAGCGGCGAGGCCGTGCAGTTTTACGTTCGCTACGGCGGATGCGGAAACTTCCAGAGCAGCTTTTCTCTGGCTATGGCAAAAAAAGATCCGGAAGATCCGGCTGTCACAAAAGAAGTTAATCACGTAACGTTTTATGTGGAGAAAAAGGACGAGTGGTACTTTGACGACAAAGACCTGAGCGTTCAGCTGAATGAAGACAGCGGTGAGATCGAATATCTTCACGAGACTGGCGAGAAGCAGTAGATTGAGACCGGGGAGCGGATCCCCGGTTTTTTTTTGCGGGTAGGGGCTAACCGTAGAAAAGAGAGACCTAACCGTTAAATAACAGCGATGAAGTGTAAAAAAGAATCATATAACTGTAGAATAACCGATGCTATCCGTTAAACAACCCCCGATTTCTTCAAACAAGAAACAAGGATGATTGCCTGCTCATAAAATCCTCCTCTAAAGAGAAACCTAATATCATCACGAAGGAGGAGGGAACGCGCGTGGGTCAGCGACGTCAATTTAACCCGGGTGATAAGGCGCCGAACAACGGCTTTTATGTTGAAATCGGTGAAACGGGAAGCATGGTGAAAAATCCCCGCAAACTGCACATGGAGGCGGGAGATGAGTTTCCGGCAACAGCAAACAAGGACCGGAAATGGACGTACCAGCGAAAGCCTTGAACGGGAAAATATAAGAAAAGGGCGGTTCATAAGGTGGCATGATACCTTATGGGCCGCCCTTTTGCAATGATCGCCTCTTTTAAGATAAGAGTCCGGATCCCTTTCAAAACCACTAATAGACAATCGATTTTCCTTCTTTTCTGATTTGTCTGTGTCATTTCAACTCTCTTCCAGTAATAAACTAAGTTACGGTATCTTGCTTACCCACTTTTGAAACGGCTGGGCACATAACCCAGCCGTTTTTTATCCCGCTGAATAGGATAAGTGTAAGTGTGTTTCTCTAAATGGCAGCACGGGGAATTTGTTTGAGCAAGAACGGAAATATTGTTCTTCATCACGTTTTACCTGATCACCTTTCCCCGAAGCGCGTATTAAGTTACACAAATCGAACGTTAACGTTGAGTGAGGGATGGTCATGGCAGTAACAGAAAGGTATTTTCAACTGGAGGGAGAAGAAGCAGTCGTTCATTTGCCTGAGAAGCCAAACGGGTTTCTCGTTTTGATATTAGGTGACGCCAATCATTATGTGGAAAATAAAACGAGTCTGTGGCATCAGCATCCGGACCGCAGGCGCTTTATTGACGCACTCAAAGAGGAAGGATACACGCTTGTGTATTCCAACCAGTACGGAAAACACTGGGGAAACGATGAAGCGTACCGTCTGACGATGAGAACGATTAAGCATGCATTGAAAACCGAGATTTTAAACGGAAAAATCCATGTATTTGCAGAAGGAATGGGAGCGCTCATTGCCCTGAGGATGCTTGTGCAGCAGCCCGACCTGCTCCGCTCCGTAGTTCTTTATAATCCATGCCTTGATCTTGAAGCCTACCGTCGTCACGAAAAGAGCAACCTGTTCTTTTACAAGCGCTTTATGAAAGAGCTGAAGGGCGCTTATGGAGAAGACGAAGAAACGATCGAAAAGGCGATCGCTCTGCCGTCCTCTCTCTGGGCAAAGACGTGTCCGGAAACGATGGTCCGGATTTTTCATTGCGTTTTCCAGAGTACATTTCCACTGGAACAGCACAGCCGCCCTTTTGAAGAAGGAAGAAAAGAACGGGGGGCACCTGTAGAACTGACCGTTTTTTTACCGGGAAAATTATGGCCTGATTTTGTGGGTCCTGTAAAAAGGTTTCTCGCCAGCCACGAACAGCTCACCAAAATGTAGCTGACAGGCCTGTTTACCGGTCCAGGGCCACAAGGGGGGCGTCGTGACTGTACCCGTATAAAATCAGATCCTTAATGATTTCGGCGCCTATCGTGCAGTAAACCGTGCCGTTCCCCCCGTAACCGAGGAGAAAATAGACGTTTTCGTGCTTCGGATGCCGGCCTATAAAGGGGAGGCCATCCTTTGCTTCACCGAATGTGGCACTCCACTCATGGGCCACGGCAAGGTCCCGGATCGGGAAATGTTCCTGTACAAGGGAAAGCAGTTCCCATCCTTTGCCCTTCACTTTATCCGGATCGGACTCAGGTTCGGAGGCTGAAACATCCAGGCCCCCTGCGATGATCCTGTTGTCGGGCGTGGTACGCATATAGAGATATGGCCGTGCCGTTTCCCAGATCAGTGCCCGGTCGTACCACATGTTTAAATCCTTTACAGGGTGTGTAGTAATGGCGTAGCTCCGGTTTAAAACCGCCTTTTTAATCGTTGTGAATTCAGCCGTTTCGTAACCGGTAGCGTAGACGACTTTTTTTGCCCGGATTGTTCCCTTAGTTGTCCGGAAGCGGCCGCCTCCGTCAGAAAAATCATGACCGAGCACTTCGGTGTTTTCATAAACCTGAACCCCGTTTCTGCTCGCTTCCTGAACCAGTGACACGGCTAGTTTATATGGGTTCAGTTCTGCGTCCAGGTCCGATATAATTGCTATTTCTTTTTCGAACGGGAAAAGAGAACGGATCTCATGAGGCTCGAGAAGGCTTACGGGGAAACCATGCTTTTTCAGCATGTCATATTCTTTCCTGAGCTTCTTTTCATCCCCTTTACTGCTTGCGTAGAAAAGACTCTTCCTCCGTTTATAGTCCGATTTGTAAGTAAGGCGCTTCGTAATCACTTCGAGGTCGTCGGTGGCTTTGAGGCAGCGTTTGTAAAATTGAACCGCTGCTTTTTCACCGATTTTTTTCGCAAGGTCCGTAAGCATCTTATCATTGGAGAATTGAATCAGCCCGGTGTTGGCAGACGCCGAGCCGCCTGCAATCGTGTTTTTTTCCACAAGAATCGTACTCACCCGGTGCTCTGAGAGGGTGTAGGCCATCAGTGCCCCGGCCTCCCCGCCCCCGATAATGAGCACATCGCACTCTGCGTCTCCCGTGAGCTTCGGGTATACAGCCGTGTGCTTATGGGTTGTGGGCCAGTAAAGACTGCCTGTATGTAGCGTCATCACATTCGCTCCTCCGTGTTTTTTACTATCGTTTGTTGCCAGGCCTCTGATTATTCTTTTAATAAAGTGTTATTTGCACCTCCTATAAAGGACAGAAATGCAGATGAACCTACGTACCATTCGCTTTCCGTGGCGGTGCTGGCAAGCCTCCTCGGGCTATGCCCTGCGGGACTTCCCTAGCTCCACCTGCCACAGGAGCATTCCTGTTAGTAGGTGAAGTGGCCTCTTGCACAAAAAAAGGTCCTCCGTTATGATGCAGGTTGCGAACCCAATACACCAAGAGGAGGACCTTTTGATGCATCATAATCGAAATTACAAA